>JAJDEA010000051.1 GCA_029260035.1 Phycisphaerae bacterium | reverse complement strand
TTGGCAAGCCCACGCTCCAGCACTTTCTCTTTGACTCGCTCTAGATCGACCCCCGCGCCGTTGTCGGTGATCTCAATACAAATGCTGTTACCACGATGGCACGCTTCGAGAATGAGGGTCCCTTTCGGGTCTTTGCCCGCTTCAGTACGAACATCAGGCTGTTCAATGCCATGATCGATGCTATTGCGCACCATATGCGTTAGCGGATCGCCAAGCTCGTCGATCATACGCTTGTCTAGTTCTGTCGCTTCGCCTCGAAGAACCAGGTCAACCTGCTTGCCTGTAGACTTACAAATATCACGAACGACCCGACGGAACCGAGTGAAGAGCGGCCCGACCGGAACCATCCTCGTTCCCATGATGCCCTTCTGAATGCCGTCTGAGACGCGCGTTAGAGCATGCAGCGCTTCGTCAAAATCAAACATAGATGTTCGGAGTTCGTGGACGCGTTGCACCAGAGACCGAACAACTCCAAATCGCTGCTTGAGTTGAACCAAATCGGCATCAACGGTTTCAAGAGTTCGCTTTTCCGCATTGCCTTCCTGGAGCTTTTGAACACTCTCGGCAACTCGCGAGAAACGATCCGTCATTTCCTCGACCATGTAGCCAAGATTTTTTCCATCGAAAACTTCGCGAAAACGGCCGTGAACATCGTTGAATCGCGCGCGCGTAATGATAAGCTCTCCCCCAAGGTTCATCAGCTCATCCAACCGTTCCTGGTCAACCCGTAATGTTTCACCGGTTTTCGTCGCCTGCTTCTCACTATTTTTCGCCTTGGCTGCGCCCGCGCCAGCAGGCTTCGCAGAGGGCTTAGCGCTGGCACCTCCAGCTGGCGGTGCTGCTACAGCTTTCGAGGCTTGGCTGCTCGGTTCCACTGCGGTTGCGGCGGGCGCTGATGGGCTTGATGCAGCGGGCGCGACAGCGGTTTCCGTCTCTGTCTTCTCAGCATTCACAGTGATGTCAGGAATCTCGTTTGCCTGTTCGACCTCCGCAGCAACATCCTCTGAATCGTTAGATGCTCCGCCGATGACCTCGACGCTTTCAGCTCCATACGTTTTGATGGTTACCTTGATGTCTTCCGGTTCCGCCTCAGGAGTCATCGTATAGGCAACACTGGTCAACGCGCCATCGCTTGCCATGTCGTCCAGATCGGGATCTGTTGAGTGAACCGTTCCGAGATCGTTTAGTCGATTGAATATGAGGTACGCCTGAATCGCGGCTTCATCCGAACCATCCGGGAACTTCACCTTCACGATCAATTGACCGTCATCCAACGATGAATCCGACCCACCGGCACCCTCCGAGCCTGCCCCCGTTTCCGTCACTTCCTCTGCACTTGTTGTGTCCTCGGCTTGCCCACTTGCTGAGGCCGAAACCTGGTCACACCATTTCGTAAAATGCCCTTGCCTGGCTTCTTCTGAAATGTCTTCGATGCGTCCCTCTCGTATTCCATCAATCACAACACGGATTCGATCGATCGCGGAAAACAGCGCATTCATCAAATCCTCATCAAGGCTCAAACAACCGTTACGCAGATGATCGAGAATGGTCTCCATCTCGTGGGTATACTTGTTCAGCCCAAGAAGACCCGCAGCGCCTGAAGCACCCTTGATGTTGTGCGCAGCTCTGAAAATCTGATTCAACAAGTCCTCGTCGGATGGGCTTTCCTCCAGGCCAAGCAAGCCTTGATTCAGTTCCTCAACCGCCTCCACCCCCGCTTCGACGAAGAGCGATGCCAATTCCGGGTCAGAAAAGACTTCGCTCTGCGTACCCTGTGTACCGGTCGATGCGGTATCATCCGGCTCTTCACTTTGCGAGGCGGACGCCGCTGTACTGTCTGACTCCTCTTGCCCGGCATTCGGGACTGATGACGGCGACTCGAGGATTTGGTTTAGCGCCTCAAGAACATCTTCAATTGCGACCGGCTCGTCAGGCGCGTCGGAGAGTTCAGCCACTAACTCCTTAAGCCTGTCAAACACACTAAAGAGCGTTTCAAAGCTGCTGCTGGAAAGATCTCGTTTTCTCATACGCACCTGGTCAAATAGAGTTTCCATCTGATGAGTGAGGTCTTTAATCTTGTCGAAGCCAAAAGCGGCAGCCAATCCCTTCAAACTATGGGCTGCTCGGAACATCGTGTTCATCTGCTCGATGTCTTCCGGAGCTTCAAGCGCCAAGACCCCCGAGCCTGCCTTGGATTCGAATTCCATCAACCCCGCATCCAGCATTTCAAGATATTCCGGTGCTTCATCAAGAAAGCCAGCCAACAGTTCCGCGGTGATTTCGATTGAGCTACTCATGGGTTCGAAGACTTTCTTTACTTGGCTGCCGTTAATTGGTTTGCCGCAATAGGTTTCTGATACAGATTCGGGCCACAATACTCGAGTTCGATCGCGTCACGCAGTTCCGCCGTAGTCCTAATAGGGTCAACATCACCGACTACCAAAATGCCGCCCGGAACGAGCGCGTTTTGCGTTGTGTCCAAAACACGGCACTTCATAGGCGTATCGAAATACATAAGCACGTTGCGAAGAAACACAAAATCAAATCCGCCCGTAGGATGGGCATCACGAAGATTATGAAACCCGAAGGTTACCATTTTCTTGAGCGCAGGCTTGACGGTGTAAGTACCGTCTTTCTCGTCGAACCATTTCTTTACTTGAGGGTCGGGCATTCGAGAAACGGCGTAATGGTCATAACACCCGGCACGCGCAGTCTCCAACACACGCTCACTTATGTCAGTTCCGGAAATCTGAATGCGCCACGACGCCAGATTCGGCAGTTTTTCCTGTAAGCAGATCGCTGCGGTATACGCCTCGGCGCCGGTGCTACTGGCCGAACTCCAAATCCGTATCAATTTGTTCGAACGGTCAGATTTTTGTTCTGCAATCTTGGGAATCCAGGTTTCCTGAAAATACTCCCATAGTTTCTCATTGCGGAAGAAGTAGGTCTCGTTGGTCGTAACCGCAGAGAGAAAATGCGGGAACTCGTTTTCGCGGCGAGCAGGGTCGAGCAGCAGGTCGTAATACTCTTGGTAGGTGTCCAGCTTCAGCTCTCGAAGCCTGCGTCGAATCCGATTGCTAAGCAAGCTCAATTTACTTTCGGGAAGGTAAATACCAGTTTGTTCGTCGATGAGCTTGGCTAGCCGTTTGAATTCGTCAAGAGTAAGTTTAATGATTTCCAAAACAAAACCTCTAGGTTGATTTCGATCTGTCTTTGTTCGAGCGGGTTATTGCGTTCACCGTGCACACACACGGACTCCTATCCTGTTTCTGAATCCTGCACTGCACTTACATCTGTCATTGTCTCACCCTTCGCGATTGCGTGGATGTTCAAAAGGATAAGTAATCGGTTTTCGAGTTTCAGCAGGCCGGATACATAATCATTGTTCGCACCGGAGAATCCACTGGTCGTCGGCTCCACCTGTCTTTGCTCTACGCGCAATACTTCATTGACCGCATCGACAACGATCCCCATGGTCCTCTTCGCCACGTTCAAAACGACAACCCGCGTTTCTTCCGTTTCACCGGCAGACGAAAACCCGAATCGTGTTCGAAGGTCGACAATGGGTATCACATGGCCGCGAAGATTGATCAAACCGCGCATATCACCGGGCACCTGAGGCATTTCCGTGATTTGCCCCATCAGGATAATCTCCTGCACATGCATGATGTCCACGCCATACTCTTCCGAAGCAATGCGGAAGCTCACGATTTGGAGCATTTCCTGTTGAGCTGTTTCGGAAAGGGCTGCCCCTTCCAATGGCGATTCAAGAGTTGCGTTCGGCAATGTTCAAACTCCTATTTCAACGCACTGAGCGATACGACCGTTTCGCAAGCATGCGTCAACAGGCATCGCATGAGATTCGATTCGTGCCAAAATCACGTCATATTTCTAGACAAATCACTTTGCCCAATGCGAATGGCATTACTGAAAATCACGATTGGACAATAGCTCCCGGATACATGGCGCTGTTATCAGACGATCGAGCGTCGCGTCTGGTCGGCGTCTCCAATCTCAAGAAAAAAGGTTGGCCGTCCGATCAAATCGGGTTCCTCGCACTGCCGCTTGAGTAGAAAGTGTTGCGCATGGCCCATTGAGAGGGAAACCCTCAATCAAGGCCTCTATTGACACGCGATCGAGCGCTCGCTTCGCCGACCGGTCGGATATGAAGGGCATTGATGTTTGAGTTGCTCATACTTGCCGTCGATAACAAGAGTCGTACGGCACAGCCCGGCAGGCACATCAGGGCTGTCCAGTGTCATAAAGCTTCATACGGCTAATCACAGTATCATGGAGTAAACAATGGACGTTCGCTACATCAATGCCTTCATCAAATCGATCTGCAATACTTTCGAGACGATGTGTGCAATGAAGGTGACCCTTGGAAAGCCGGCGATGAAATCTGGCGACGATCCGAAAGCCGATGTATCCGGCGTGATCGGCTTTTCTGGAGATGCAGCTGGCAGCGTTGTCCTACACTTCCATTTTGATGTCGCCAGCAAAATCGCAACCCGCTTTGCCGGTATTGACATCGACCAGGATCATGAAGACTTCGGCGATGCCATCGGTGAATTGGCCAACATGGTCGCCGGTGGAGCCAAAGCACAGTTTGAAGGGCTTGATGTAAGCATCTCTTTGCCAAACGTAATCGTTGGCGAAAAGCACAACGTGTCTGCACCGAAAGGATCGCAACGAATCGTGATTCCCTGCGTCACGGAACTCGGTAGTTTCACTGTCGAATTGGGCATGGTACTGGCAAAGAGTGTCAAATCACCAGGTACCAACGAAAACGTAGGAGCCAACGCGTGAAAATCCTGCTCGTTGATGATTCAAGAACCATCCGCAACATTCAAAAGAATGTTTTGAAACAGCTAGGCCACACGGACATCATGGAAGCCGAAGATGGCGTGCAGGCGCTGGCGAAGTTCGATGAAGTAACGCCCGACCTGGCGCTTGTTGACTGGAACATGCCCAATATGGACGGCATTACCCTGATCCGCAAAATCCGCGAATTCAACAAAACGGTTCCGTTGATCATGTGTACGACGGAAGCGGAGAAAACGCGCGTCCTCGAAGCCATCAAGGCTGGTGTAAACAACTACATTGTGAAGCCATTCACCGTCGAATCCCTGGGTGAAAAAATCACGCAGACCATGGCGAAGGTCACGGCAACGGCGAAGTCCTGACTCCGCCGACGTCACCCTCGAAACCGTAGAGCAAAGTGTTACGACTTCATAAGGTCGTGGCGCTCAGCTTTTGGATTTGCGGGATCGTTTCTGAGCGGAAGGATCAATGGCCAGCCCGGTCGCCTCATCGATTTCAGTGGGCGCATCCGAAAGCCGCTTTTTCATCACCCGACCCACCTTAAACCGAACGGTTCGCCTGGAAGGGACAGGAACCTTGACCATGGTTTTGGGGTTTTGTGCCAGTCTGGCCGCTCGAATCTTACTCTCGAATACGCCAAAATCGCGGAACTCAAGCCGGTTTCCCTGGCTAAGCTCGTCTACAATCGAATCCAGGAACGATTGAATGATTCGCTTGGCCAGCACACGTTTGCACTGCTGCATTTCGGCAACGCGATCGATTAGTTCTTTCTTGGTAATCGTCGCCATCCGAAAGCCAGCGCCTCAGGCATCACACCTGTCAGCAAACTACTCCAAGACTAAAAAATGAATGGCCCGCCACAAAACGACCCGACCCGCAACGCGTCCGGTAACTCTGCATTCGCACCAAGGCGATTGCACCCCAAACGACTGTAAGTCATCGTACAGCAAAGGCTTCTGTCAATCAAGCAATTACTTCTGACAGCTTGCCCCGTCGAGATTTTACAGGCAGCAGACGCCGCCTTTTGAGAATTGGACCCTTCACTCAGCGCGTTTTTCTACCAGTCCTCACAGCATTGAATCGGCGATAGTACCGATCACCCTGCCCCCTGAAGGAGCCATGCGAGTCAATGATCGTCTCGCGATATTCGGTTGAATCCTCGGCAGTTTGCTCGTATCCAGCCGTAGAAGGCCATTCTCGGCGAGGCACATCAACCGAGGCGATCCCAACCCATTCAGGATTGAAAATCAAATTCTGGTCTACCATCATAGTGATTGGTTTTTGACGGGCATCCTCCATGTCGCGCCCGGAAACCGAACACCCCGAGATAAAGACCACGCCCGATAAACTTGCGAGTAATATGGCAGCCTGAAATCGGCTCGACATTGCGTCTCTCCCCAAACCACGGCTTAACGAATCCTGCTCTATCTTGACCTGAAAGATAAAGGCCATTCTGCGCGCCCACTCTTCGTCCTCATCTATCCAGTCCGGTAAAGCGAAGCGTCCAAGGCCTTGGATACGCCCTGGCCAAGGCACACAAACACTGGCAGGTGTTTGGAGGTGGATTGGTCTGCGCCAAGGCGTTGCAAATCAGCATCATTGATCGCAGCCTTAAGGCATCATTGCCATTGCCGTGGCATGTCAGAATATCCGTGCTTCCCGGTGTTGCCTTCCTGAAACGCGACCGATGCGAATCGTCAACACGATGGCACAATTGGAATGTCCTCCTGGTGAACCAAACAGCGCATAACTCATTAGCCTGAAACAACTTATGGATTTCAAGCAGAATCGACCCAATCAGGGTTCCATCTTGCACTCAGTTCAATCGCCGGACTATGCAGACCCCGGCTATTGATTATAGGAAGCAACAAAGAAGGGAAGAGAGCATGAACCCAATTCAGCCCGTCGGTACAGGTGGATCAGCACCCATTTCCAATGAGCCGGTTTTATCTTCGGGAGGAACCGTTGAAGTTGGCGGCGCGCAGAGTAGCTCCAGCATCGTGCAGAGTTCATCCATGTCGTTTACTAGCGTCAATACGTCAGTGACACAAATGCTGCAGTCGATCGGCGGAGGCGTAGAAAACGACCAAATGCTAAAAATGCTGATCGGTTTGATGATCCTGCTCTCGCTTTTAGGTTCGCAACAAGAGGAAGGCGAAGGCGGTAGTCAAAGTCAGATGGGACAGATGGGCATGGAATCAAGCAGCCAATCTCAATATGTGGGGATATTCGCGTCTTCTACGACCGTTTCAATGCAACAATCCTCGACGACCATGATTAGCTCTTCTGACGCTGGCATGTCTATGAATAACGAAGGAGCTCCCGCCGAAGGATCAAATATCGATGTGTCAGGTTAATGCTTATGCGAACAGAAGCCTCTGGTAAATGCTGATATCCAGGCCTTTGTACTCGAGAACTCACCTCTATCCTGAACGCCCAGTATTCCACGTCACATGTGATCCTCAATAGCTATCAAATGCTACGCGATAGCGGGCTCGGCTTCTGCGCTTTGCGGAGCAGTTGCATACTGCGTGACGATTTGCGAAACCGTTTCGACGTCTGCGTCGGAGAGATAAGGGCACATCGGAAGCGAAAGGATTTCGTCGCAAAAAGTCGCCGTATACTCCAAGGGGTTGGGAACGACGCAATCTCCATTGAACGCTGCCTGACGATGTATAGGAGTTGGATAATGGATGCCAGCACCAACACCACGCTCGTTGAGGACCGACAAGACTTCATCGCGATTTCCGCAACGGACAACAAACAGATGATAGATGTGCTCACCTTCGCGATGCTCTGTCGGCAACACGACACCCGACGACTGCAAAAGCTCGCGGTATTGAGATGCGATTTCTCTCCTGCGCGCATTCCACGCATCCAAGTGTCGAAGTTTGACGCGCAGCACCGCCGCCTGCATCGTATCGAGGCGCGAGTTAAAGCCTCGGATTTCGTGGCTGTATTTGACCTGCGAACCGTAGTTTCGCGCTGACCGAAGCCAGGACGCCAGATTTTCGTCATTCGTGACCACGGCTCCGCCATCACCCATTCCGCCCAGGTTCTTGCCGGGGTAAAAACTAAAGGCGGCTGCTTGACCAAGACCTCCGCACCGTTTCTCGCCGTACCTGGCGCCATGAGCCTGCGCTGCATCCTCAACGATTTTCAATCCATGCTCGTTCGCAATGGCTTCTATTCGGTTCATGTCAGCAGGTTGGCCATAGAGATGTACCGGGACGACAGCCTTGGTTTGTGAGGTGATTGCTTGTGACAACTTGCTCGGATCAAGGTTAAAAGTCTTCGGATCGTGATCGATAAGTACGGGCGTTGCACCGACATGATGAATCGCGAGAGCCGTAGCGATGAATGTGTTGGCTGCGGTAATAACTTCGTCGCCTTGTCCAATACCAAGGCCTTTCAATGCCAAGACAAGTGCGTCCAAACCACTGCCGACACCGACACAATGCTCGACTTCGCAGTACGCTGCAAATTCCTCCTCAAAGCTCGAGACGTCTGCGCCCAAAATGAAATCTCCTCGGCTGAGAACATGATCTATTGCCGAGGCTATTTCTTTTTTCAACTCGTGATGCTGAGCTTTAAGATTGACAAGAGGGATAGACATAGAAGGCTCTCCGATAAAGCGTATTGCTTATTGTTGCTTCATAAGAAACTGCAGGAAGAAACCCGAATCGACCACAGATAGGACTCGCTCTAACGACGCAAGCCAAGCCCGACCAGGAAAATCGGTCGAAGAATGCTCCACCAACCGACAATCGGTTTCATTTTTGTGTATCCAATCGAGCGAGGCGGATATATTTTGGTGCAAGGCACTTCCGTATGTTTGTAACCAAGCTTGATCGTTTTGCAGAGCTGATAGACCTCCAGGCCGTAGGCGTCGAGCCAGGATTGATTCAAGTCGATGCGTTTGTCGTCCAACAAGGAAGTCTTAAACGCGCGAAATCCGTTTGTACTTTCGGTCAGTTTCTTGCCGACGAAAACGCCAACAAGCCAAGGGTGCAACCGCGTGGCCAGTCTTCGATATATAGGCATGTCACCGCCGAGAGCGCCTCCAGCCATATGACGCGATCCCATCACAAGGTCAACGTCTTCTTCGCAGATCGGATCGAGCAAACGGGGAATTTCTTCTGGGTTGTCTTTATTGTTTCCCGCAATGATGACAGCGATATCGTGCCCGGTATCTCTGCCGTGGTAGAAACCCGCGCGGAGCGCCGCCCCAACGCCCTGGCGCTTCGAGAGAGTTATTACTTCAGCACCGTAACCGCGAGCAACCTCGGCGGTTCGATCCGTCGAGCAATCGTCCACAACCAGCATTGTGTCGATGAAGTCCAATTGACATCGCCGAACGACCTGGTCGATCTTCGCCTCTTCATTGTGCGCCGGTGCAACAACGATGACCTTTTTTCCATTGTACATTAGAGCGTTGCTTCGCCTCCGCTAGCAGGGTGCAGATACTGCGCGAGTAAAATTACTTCGATCACCCAGCTTTGCTTGGTCTTTTGATGAAAAATAGGTGGCATCTTCGGTGGACTGACGCTGACCATCGATCTTATCGAGAATAGGCATCGTCTCCTGAAACAGAGCGTAACCATAGGCAAGAGACCTCTTGTACACGTCGGCGACTTCGTCCTGCTGTGGATAAATGCTGTAGGTTAATTGCGCAATGATCGGGCCTGCATCAATAGCTGGCACCATTTCGTGAATCGTAACGCCATGCGTTGTCTCGCCGTTTTTCAGCGCCCAATTGATGGGGTTCATGCCTCGGTACTTGGGAAGTGGACCGTTGTGCAGATTGACGGCACGCCTCGATTTTTCGAGAAACCAACCGGGCAGAATCTTGTCGTAAAAGACACTGAACACAAGATCCGCCTTCCACATCGGCTCTTTAATGTCATCCAGGTCTACAAAATGTCCGCTATCCACAAATCGCACATCATTGCTGCGACACCATTGAGTCAACGAAGACGTCCAGCTCGGCTCGGGAATCACGGGTACGACGTATTCCAGCGAGTAGGAATCACTTTCGAGAAACCATTGGCAAATCCTGCAGGCTAGCTCACCTTTACCCAATACGATAACCGTTTGCACGCTGATCCTTCCAATGAACCTGTTTGTCTAACTAGCTGCTGTTTAACTTGTCGCCTTATGTGTATCGCGAGAAACCTTCAACGCGGTCGCGTCGGAATTTGGCGCACAAACTTGATTCGCCGGTAAAGTCGCCTCTTTGCAGACGAGTGTGCTCACCGATTCGACATCACAGAAAGCGCCATTGTTTTGAATCGACTTTGTGGCTGCTTCGAGAACGTTCGCCACGCGTAGTCCCTCGACGGCATCAGCGTTGCAGGGCGTACCATCAATCACCCAATCGAGAAACGCCTCTGCCTGATTGACAAGAGGCTCTGTGCGGCGAATCGCAGGAAGATGGACATCTGCATTACGAAGAATGTAATGGAACTCTCCGAAGGAATCGTAATAAGGAGGTTCTTCAAATCCTTTGTTGTAGATCATCAGCGTATGGTCCGGGTTCACATCATCCCAGTGGGCCATCTTTCGTTCGCCGATAGCGGTAACACTGCGAATCTTCCGAGGGTTCATCCAGCTAACGTGAATATGTGCCAGAGTCCCGTCAGCATAGCGAAGTGTCGCAAAACAAACATCTTCAATGGACTGTTGCGAAATGCAGCGCCCCATCGCCGACACTTCTACGGGCGTCGAGTCGAGCAAATAGTTGAAGATCGTTATGTCATGCGTGCCGAGATCGAACAAGGCATTGACATCGCCTCGAACGGGTCCAAGATTGGTTCGGATGGCATCGAGATAATGAATTTGACCCAACTCGCCGGACTGAATCAGTTCTTTCAGTTTTCGAATGCCATTGTTGAAAACAAACACATGCCCCACCATCAACACGCGCTTCGCTGACTCCGCAATCGTCAGTAGCTCGGATGCTTCCGCGCTCGTTCGGCAAATCGGCTTTTCGACCAATACATGCTTGCCCGCAATCAAGGCGTCCTTGGCAATACGAGCGTGGGTGTCCGTCGGCGTTGCAATCACGACAGCATCTATCTCTTCATTGTCCAACAGGTCGTGATAATCGGCGGTTGTGCTTACGCGCGGAAATCGTTGCCGAATCTGCGCTAAACGGCTCTCGTTTGTGTCCGCACAGGCCAAGACCTCTGACCGATCAAGTTCGGAAAACACGCGCAGGTGATTCGGCCCCCAATGCCCACACCCTATAACACCAAGCCGCAATGGCCGTTTTTCTACCATTATCGTTCAACCTCCCGGGACGGCAGATAGCGCCGACACGGTCGTAATATCGGAACCAAATGAGGCCTAGTTCAGTTGAACGAAACGAGGCTTTGCGGGCTAAGTACGTCCCATAAGGCATCAGAAGGCGGATTGGCTACATAAAGCGGTCTTGCAGACATGAAAACGAATCACAATCACCTATCCGTCTCACCCGTTGGCAAGCGTGAAGGTCGCGTCCGTTTTAATATGAATAACTCATCTTGCCGTCTCTTCTCGACTGTCATACATTCCCCATCATTTAGAAATGCGTTGGTGGATTGGGGCTCTTCAGTTGTGCGGCGCTGAGGGCTTTCATGTTAAAAAACGGTCATTGAGGAGAAGGTTACGTGGCGAGGCGAACTATTGTATCGATGCCCGGAGACGGGATTGGAAAAACCGTATTGGACGAGGCGATTCGGGTGCTCGAAGCGGCTGGATTTGAAGCCGATTATGTCCACGCCGACATAGGCTGGGAGTTCTGGATTCGTGAGGGCAATGCGCTCCCGGACCGAACGATTGCGCTACTGCAGGAGCATAAGATTGGATTATTTGGGGCGATAACTTCAAAGCCAAAAAAACAGGCAGCGGAGGAGATTTCGCCGGAATTGAGGGACAAGGGTTTCGTTTATGCAAGCCCGATCGTCAAGCTTCGTCAACACTTCAATTTGGACGTGAGTATCAGGCCCTGTCGCTCGTTTGCCGGGAATCCATTGAACTTCGTCAGGCGAGGAGGCGACGGCATCGATGAGCCGGCCGTCGATGCAGTTATTTTTCGGCAAAACACGGAAGGGCTGTACGGCGGTGTCGAGTGGACCAACCCACCCGCTAACGTTCGAGATGCATTGGAGACGCACCCACGCATGTCGCTCTTCAAGGAAGTGCCGAGCGAAGACTTGGCTATTTCGACAAGAATCTTCTCGCGGGGGGCGTGCAGGCGCATCGTTCGCGAAGCGTTCGCTTATGCGAAAAAGTTTGGCTATAAGTCTGTTACGGTGTGTGAGAAGCCGAACGTTATCCGTGAAACTTCGGGGATGATGACCGCTGAGGCGCACGCAGCCTCGAAAGACTTCCCCGATATCGCCCTTTGGGAAACCAATATCGATGCCCAAATGATGTGGCTCACGAAAAACCCGGAAGATTACGGCGTGTTGGTATGCGGAAATATGTTTGGCGATATTGTCTCGGATGGGTTTGCTGGCTTAATCGGTGGACTCGGATTTGCATGTAGTGCCAACATTGGAAAGGAAGTAGCTGTGTTCGAGCCGACGCACGGCTCGGCTCCGAAATACCAGGAACTTTCACCGTCAATCGTCAATCCGATTGCCATGATGATGAGCGCGTGCATGATGCTCGACCATATCGGCGAATCGGAGAAGGCAGACCGCGTGCGCGAAGCAATAGCAAAGGTCGTCTCCGAGGGCAAGGTGCGAACGTACGATATGCTTCGCCTCACTGGCAGTCAGGACGTCTTGCAGAACGGTGCGGTAAATACGCAGCAAATGGCGGATGCCGTTATCAGCAAGCTGTAGCGTCCTCGTGCATTGATTGACTGGAAACGGGTAGGAATAATGGGCTAACGACTGCCTGCAAGCGATGTGGGCGGCAAGCCATGAAACTATTGTCTGGGAGTTGGTGACGTGGGTCAGACGCTAATCGAAAAGATTGCTCAGCGGTTTGCTTTGGATATCGAGGAGGGGCGCCAAGTACATACCGGCGACTTCTTGTCCATAAAACCCAGCCATGTAATGACGCATGACAACACTGCTGCGGTGATCCCAAAATTTGAAAGTATGGGCGCATCTCAGATATTTGATTCTTCACAGCCTGTGTTTGCCGTCGATCACGACATCCAAAACACGAGTCCGGAGAATCTTGGTAAATACGCCAAGATCGAAGCGTTTGCCAATCGTCAGGGCATCGCGTTTTATCCGCCAGGCCGGGGCATTGGCCATCAGGTAATGGTCGAAGAGGGATACGTTCTGCCCGGCACGTTCGTTGTTGGATCGGATTCCCATTCCAATCTATACGGTGCGCTCGGAGCACTGGGAACGCCTGTCGTGCGAACTGATGCGGCTGCCATTTGGGCAACCGGGCGGACGTGGTGGCAGATACCTGACATCATTCGCGTCAACCTGGTTGGAAGTCTTTCGCCCGGCGTAACAGGCAAGGACGTAATCATTTCGCTCATCGGGATTTTCAATAATGATGAAGTGCTGAACGCGTGCCTGGAGTTCGCGGGCCCCGGCGTCTCGAGTCTCCGTATGGACGAGCGGCTGGCCATTTCAAACATGACAACGGAATGGGGAGCACTTGCGGGTGTGTTTCCGTTTGACGAAACCACCAGGGAGTACATGCTGAAGCGGGCAGAGGTTTTCAAGGGGCGAGGCGATGCGAATCCCCGTCTGACGCCGGAAATTGTCGCGCAGGTGGAAGAGACCCTCCCTGTTGCAGATGCTGACGCCTATTACGTCAAGGAATTGGATTTTGATTTGTCCAAGGTTTCGCCGTTTGTGGCTGGCCCGAATGAGGTCAAGACGATTGTTTCGCTTCCGGAAATAGAAGAGCGGGACATCAAGATTGACAAGGCATTTTTGCTGAGTTGCGTCAATGGCAGGCTCGAAGACTTTGCGGAAGCAGCAGGAATACTCAAAGGCAAAAGGATTGCACCGGGCGTCAAGATGTACATAGCCGCTGCTTCAAGTGAAATCGAAGCTGAAGCTGAAAGACTGGGATACTGGAAAGTGCTTTTAGATGCCGGATCTACGGCACTACCACCTGGCTGCGGCCCATGCATTGGCCTCGGAGATGGCGTTTTGGCGGATGGCGAGGTGGGTATCTCCGCGACCAATCGCAATTTCAAAGGGCGCATGGGATCGCGTGAATCATTCGTGTATCTGGCGAGTCCGGCGGTGGTCGCTACGTCAGCCCTTGCAGGAAAGATCGCCGGAGCCTCGCTTGGGCAAAGCCGCGATGAGCAGTCGCGCGAAGCGATGCAGTCAACCAGCAACGTGCGCGAAAACGACCAACCGAAACGTGCATCGTCGGCTGTGCGCATCCTGCCGGGATTTCCGGAATTGATGGAGGGCGAACTTCTTTGGGTTCCTGCTAACAACCTCAACACGGACGGTATTTACGGCAAAGAGTTTACTTACAAGGATGGCATGTCGCCTGATGAGATGGGCAGCAAGGCCATGCTGAATTACGACCCGGCGTTTCAGGACAAAGCGCGGGAAGGTGATATACTCATCGGCGGCTACAACTTTGGCTCCGGCTCATCGCGCGAGCAGGCTGCGACGGCGCTCAAATATCGCGGGCTGCGAATGGTCATAGCCGGCTCATATTCGCAGACATACAAGCGAAACGCCTTTAACAATGGATATGTTGTTATCGAGTGTCCTTCTTTGGTGGACGATCTTCAATCATCGTTTGCCAACGACAAGGCACTCACCATTCGCACGGGTAAGCAAGCGAAGGTTGATTTTGTGAACGCGTCAATTACGTTCAATGACAAGACTTATTCGTTCGCCCCGCTTGGGGAGATCGCGCAGGAACTCGTCGTCAAGGGCGGATTCGAGGCGGTGATTAGAGATCAGCTTGCAGTATTGTAGAAGTAGAATTCGGATTGAATTGTTTGTTTGATTACAGCGCAGAACTGGCGACAGTTTGCGACAGGAGGTGCCCTTTGCGAGATGAGATTAAGAAACTTTTTCCTGAATTGGAGGAAATTCGCGACAGCGAACTGCGCGAGAAAGTGGTGGACGTATGGGAGGACGCAATCCAAACGGGCGGCTGGACGCCTTCGGAGCTGACCGAAATTCCTTTCACACTCCTGGCGGGTGATATTGAAATGAAGTTCATCGAGCATGTACGTTCATGCTGCCAGATGTGTTTAGCGATCGAGAAGGTGCTTAATAATATTTGGGGTGATCGGATGCCAATCCAGCACGACCATCTCATAGCCGGCTCGCTTCTGGCAGACGTGGGAAAGCCTATCGAGTTTGAAAAGAAGGACGGCAAGATCATCAAGGGCCAGCGCGGAGATCACCTGCGTCATCCGTTTAGCGGTGTGGGTATATGTTGGAAGCATGGACTTCCTGACGAAGTGATGCACATCGTTGCTACCCACTCGAAGGAAGGTGACCACGTTCAGCGAACGACAGAATCGTTGATTTTTCACCACGCGGATTTCATTGATTTTGATATCGCCTGTGGATTAGGCAAAAAGAAAAATTAGTAGGATAAAAATAATGGGTACAACAACCGAAACCATCGCGCGATGGGCGTGCAACTTAAAATATGAAGACATTTCGCCGGAAGCAATAGAAGCATCGAAGCGATTCCTGTATGACACGATCGGCTGCGCGCTGGGCGGATATCAGACGGGTGACGTTAAGATATTCCTCGAATACATGCGTGAAATGGGCGGAGAGGGCGCCTGCACCGTTGTCGGTGCGGGCGACAAAGTGAATCCCGTAAACGCAGCCATGCTCAACGCACTGATGGTCCGAGCGATGGACTACAATGACATCTACTGGAAACAAGACCCTTCACATCCTAGTGACATACTCGCTGCACCGCTCGCATTGGCGGAGCGAGATCACCTGACCGGGAAGGACCTGATCGTCGGGATTATTGTCGCGTACGAGATGGCTATGCGGCTGTGTCACATAGCCGTGCCAGGCATCCGCGAGCGAGGATGGCACCACGCCACATTGATGGGCTATGCAGCGCCGGTTGTGGCGGGTCGTATGATTGGCTTGAATTGGGAACAGATGCAACATGCGATCGGAATTGCCAGTTGTCGATGTTTTACGCTCGGCTGTGCGGTCGCAGGCAAGCTGACGATGATGAAGAATACGGTTAGTCCGATGGCTACGCGGGCAGGCGTTGAGTCTGCATTGCTCGCTCAGAAGGGATTCACCGGCCCTGAAGGCGTAATTGAAGGAAAAGAGGGGATGGAACATTGCCTCGGCGCCGCATGGGATTATAGCTGGATTGCGGACGATCTCGGCAAGCGATTCATGATTACCGATTGCGGCATGAAATCATACCCAATTGAAGCGTTGATGCATTCGCCGGTGTCGGCAACGTTGCATATACTCCATGAAAACCAACTGAAAGCGGAAGATGTTTCGGAAGTGCTGATCGAGAGCATTGCGCGGGCTGCCGACATACTTTCTGATCCAGCGAAATATGACCCGAGGAGTAAGGAATCAGCGGACCATAGCCTGCCTTATTGCATCGCAGCGGCGCTCGCTGAACTCCGCGTGACACCTCTGGAATTTACGGAAGAAAAACTATGGGATGATCGGCTTCGATCGCAAATGACGAAAGTGAAAGTCGTCGCCAACGATGAATTTGAAAAGGCTTTCCCTGCGAAACAATGCGCACGAGTGACTATTACGACAAGCGATGGTCGGTCTTTTACGAAACAGGTGGACGTCCCCAAGGGCGATGCACGCGACCCGATGACGGAAGACGACCTTCGCGTTAAGTTTGATGCACTGGCGGGACCGATTCTCACCGAAGGCAGGCGAGAGGCTTTGCGTAATGCTATCCTTGCACTGGAAAGCCTCGACAATGTCGGCGATCTAATGGCTCTTTGCGTAACGGATGGCTAGGAAATAGAGACTGCAATTCATGTCCGGCAAGAACAAGCCAACACAGCAAGGAAGAGCTGAGGCAGGATCCCGAGGCCCGAGCATCAGATCGGATTGCTGGGTACAGATCTCGCTCACCGATAGCGGCGGCATCGATTTGACGCTTCAGAGCAAAGTCGAATCGATGTATGGACAGGTAACGCGCGAGCTGGTCGCCAATGTTCTTGCGGAGCTTGGCGTATCGAACGCGTGCATCGAAATTGAAGATGCCGGCGCGCTACCGTTCATTATGGCTGCACGCATCGAAACGGCTGTTCGTAGGCTGGGGGCAAATGTCGGTGCGGGATATTTGCCGGAATTCGGCCCCGGAACACAGGCTGCGACAGATCGCGAACGTTTTCGGCGATCCAGACTCTACCTTCCCGGCAACAGTCCGAAGTTCTTCATCAACGCAGGACTTCACGGTCCTGATGGCGTGATTCTTGATCTGGAAGACAGCGTCGCCTCTACCGAAAAGGACGCAGCCCGTCTGCTCGTTCGCAACGCCCTTCGAGTAGTGGATTTTTACGGCGCTGAGCGGATGGTACGAATCAATCAAGGCGATCGCGGCCTGGAAGACCTGGACGCAATAGCCCCTCACAATGTTCACGTTGTGTTAATTCCCAAGGTCGAAACGCCGCATGACGTTCAACAAGTAGATAAGCGAATCGAGAATATTCTGGCAAAGGCTGGGATCGACCGAGACATCTATTTGATGCCTATCGTGGAAAGCGCTCTTGGAGCCATCAATGCTTACGACATAGCCATCTCTTCCGACAAAATTGTGGCACTAACGATTGGTTTGGAAGATTACACAGCGGATATCGGAACAGCACGAACGGACGAAGGGCGCGAGAGCTTTTGGGCACGTTCACAGGTGGTCAATGCGGCCCGTGCGGCGGGCGTACAAGCCATTGACTCCGTTTTTTCCGACGTCGCGAACATGGATGCGCTTCGTGCGAGCGTCTTGGAGGCGAAGTCTCTTGGTTTCGAGGGGAAAGGCTGTATTCATCCAAGACAAATACCGGTTGTCCACGACGCCCTCGCCCCAGCGGCAGACGAACTGGAAAAAGCGAAACGAATCGTCGATGCGTTTGAGGAAGCTCAAGCAAAGGGGCTTGGGGTGGTTTCCATAGGCAGCAAGATGATCGATCCGCCGGTGGTGAAACGAGCACAAAAAGTCGTCGAACTGGATCGTGCGATGAGGGAGAGTTCGCAATGAGTAGCCGGTCGCCCTTGATTTGGAGTTGGTTTCTGTGGAACTCGTAGAAAATGCAGCAGGTCGGCTTGTACCCAATGAAATCAACGGAGGATCTGCGCACCCCTATCGTGGGGTCGGCCAATTTCGACCGACCGGCAATAAGGCGGCCCAGCCTATTCGCACTTGCGCGGATTACCCTGCCGATGGTGACAAAGTTGTTGCAGACCTTACCACGGCACTAAAAAACGCCAACCTTCGAGACGGGATGACCATTTCGACGCATCATCATTTTCGCAACGGCGACAAAGTGGCCAATGCGATATTCGATGTAGCTGCATCGCTTGGTGTGAAGGATCTACGATGGTTTCCCAGCGCGTCGTTCCCCTGCCATGCTCCGGTCGTGGATCATCTTGAAAGCGGCGTTGTGCATCATATCGAAGGAAGCATGAATGGCCCGCTCGGAGACTATTGCTCAAGAGGCAAGATGCGAGGAATGGGTGTTCTTCGCTCACACGGAGGCAGGTGGCAAGCCGTACAGGATGGCGAAGTACATATCGATATTGCCGTCATCGCTGCACCAACAGCTGACCCATTCGGAAATGCCAATGGCTTGACCGGTCCATCTGCGTGTGGCCTGTTGGGATTTGCATTGGTGGATTCTGTGTATGCGGACCACGTCATCGTCGTGACCGACAATCTCAAGCCATTCCCCTGCATTCCCTGGCAAATCCAGGGGAACAATGTCGATCAGGTGGTCGTCATGGACTCCGTGGGCGACTCGGAGAAAATTGTCTCGGGCACTACACGAATTACGAAAAGCCCGGATCGGCTGCTCATTGCAGAGTACACCGCTCGGTTCGTGCGCGATGCCGGAATCATGCGCGATGGATTTTCATTTCAAGCGGGCGCAGGCGGAACATCACTTGCCTTTGCGATTTTCTTGCGTGATATGATGATCGATGCGGGCGTCAAGGCACGATTCATTCGCGCAGGGAGCAATCAATACCTAACCAAAATGCTCGAAGAAGGCCTGACAGATTACATCCTCGACGGGCAGACGTTTGACCTGGACGGCGTTCGTTCGATGCGTGAAAACCCGCATCATCAAGATACAAGCCCGTTCACAAGCTACAACTTCCACGGCAAAGGGTGTTTTGCGTCGATGCTGGATGTCGTGATACTTGGCGCTACGGAAGTCGATCTAGATTTTAATGCCAACGTAGTGACTCACTCAGACGGAAGGCTATTGCACGGAATCGGAGGCTGGCAAAATTGCCTTGCCGGCAAGTGCGTAATCTTGCCGATCCCTTCAATGCGCGATCGGATCCCCGTAATTGTTGACAAGGTAACGACTCTTTGCGGGCCGGGCGAGCTTATTGACGTGATCGTTACCGAACGCGGCATGGCCATCAACCCGCTTCGACAAGACCTGATCGAGGCACTTGCCGGATCCGGCTTACCCATTAAACCCATCGAAGAAATCAAACGCGAGGTGGACCGTATTTGTGGCGGAAAACCCACCCCGCCATCACTCGAAGAAAAAGTTGTCGCCGCGATCAAATGGGTGGACGGAACCGTGATTGACGCGGTTCGACAGGTAGCCAATTGAGAGCCATTCGTCGTTTCCCCGTTCGTTTCTTTGAACTTCCTAATCTTAGGAATAAGTACAATAGGCTCAATGTTGCCGTAACGACGGCGGCCCTCGCGTCTCGTAATTCAGCAATTTGAGTTCCAACCAGAGGCGGTTTTTGCTATACTAATAACCGGTGTTCGTACAATTTGGGCGAATCAAGCGTCATGGAGAATAGAATGTTACGATCGATTATCAGTTTGACTGTGTCACTGACGGCAATAAGCCACGCCGCTACGGGGGCTGAATTGGTTGTTGACTCGCGCGAACGAGCCGCGGTTGACACCTTGAAGCGTACATTCCCTGGAGTTCAAACATACATTCAAGACGGCAAGACGACGACAGTTTACGGACGTAACATGACTACCGGCGCAACTCCGGCTGAATCCGCTCAGCGGTTTGTCGCAAACCACGCGCAAGCGCTCGGTGCCAGAGTGGAGGAGTTGGCGCAGCAGAGTCGCCTGGAAGATGGACGTAGTATTCAGCCTTTGGTGTACGATGCAAAAACCGGAAAGTACAAGTTTTCGCTTGTGTATTATACGCAGCACAAGAATGGCATCCCCGTATTTCGCGGTGACGGAAAACTGCTCGTTCGCAATTTGGTGAACCACCCCGTGGTTCTGGCACGTTCGAGCTTTCGCAACCTTGAAGAGTTCGCCGCTCCGGTTGGTGCCATAAACGAAGTCGAAAAAGCCAAGACAAACGCACGCACCTTTGCACCGTCACTCGTAAATTTCACGCAACCCAGGCAGGTGATTTGGGCGGGCGTCAACGGGGAAGTTGAGACCCCGGTCCTTGCTATCGAGTTCGTCGGCGACAATGGAGCTTTGAATACATCATCGCCTGCAAAATGGCTTTTCGTAGCCGACGCCAAAACTGGGAAGTTGCTCTTTCAGGAAGATCAGATTCACTTCCTTGACATTACAGGCAATGTGAGTGGCCTGGCCACCGAAGGTTTCGGGGCAGATATCTGCGCGGCTGAAGTCATCCAAGGGATGCCCCATGCAAGGGTTACTGCTGACGGCGCAATTCTTTATACTGACGTTAACGGTGATATCGTTATACCCAATTCCGGCACGGATAGTGTATTCATACAGTCCCCCGTTCGTGGACGTTATTTTCGCTCGTTCAATACGGCTGGCACAGATACAGTCTTCTTCGGCAATGTCGTTCCGCCAGGTCCGTTCGGCTTTGTACACAATGGCGGCAACACGGAGCAGACGCGCGCAGAGGTGAATGGCTATATCCATTCCAACATTGTGCGCGATTTTGTACTCTCCTATAACCCGGCTTACCCTTTCATTGCGGCGCAACTGGAGATGCCGGTCAACGTCAACATGGTAGGCGGAATCTGCCCGGGCAACGCTTTCTACAACGGCAGTTCGATCAATTTTTGTGCATCAGGGGGAAGTTTTCCAAACACTGCGTTTGCTGGCATTGTTCATCACGAATATGGCCATCATCTGGTTCAAGTTGCTGGAAGCGGACAGGGGCAATATGGCGAAGGCATGGGCGATACGGTCGGAATGCTCATTGCGGATGATCCCGCCGGCGCTATTGGTTTCTTTGGTAACTGCAACGGCTCTTTGCGCTCCGCCGACAACACTCTGCAATATCCATGCAACGGGGCGATCCATTTCTGCGGCCAGCTTATCTCCGGTGCGGTTTGGAGTTTTCGCAACGAAATGATCCAAACAAACCCCACAGACTATTTGGAAATCGTCTCCAATTTGACGATCAACAGCATTCCGTTGCATAACGGAGACTTGATCACGCCGCAGATTACGATCGATTTTCTTACACTCGACGACGATGACGGCAATTTGGAAAACGGCACGCCTCATTGGGATCAGATTTGCGCTGGCTTTGGCGCGCACAGCATGGATTGCCCGCCGTTGGTTTTTCTGAATTTCGAGTACCCCAACAATATCCCATCAACAATCGTACCAAATCAATCGACAACAATCCCTGTCAATGTTGTTTCGTCGGCCTTCAATCCGATCCCAGGGACCGGCATGCTTCACTATCGGTTTGACAACGGCGCGTTCACTTCTATTCCGATGAGCGAGATCAGCCCCAACGAATACGATGCGGTTTTTCCAGCTGAACAGTGTGGCGCGTTGCTGGAGTTTTATGTTAGCACGGATACGATCGAAGGAGGCGTTCTGACAGATCCCGAGGCTGGCGCGCTGGCTCCTTATGTTGCAAACGTCTCGATCGGCACGCTCCCCATCAGTTCGGAAGATTTTGAGGCGGCGCCGGGTTGGACGATAGCTGGAAGCGTATTCAGCGGGGCATGGGAACGAGGAGTTCCGGTCTCGGCCAGCACCTCCAATTCTCCTCTTGCAGATTTTGACGGCTCGGGACAGTGTTTTGTCACGGAAAATGGCGAAAGCGGTTCGAGTGTTTCCTCAGGATCGACTATTCTGACATCGGCACCGTTCGACCTGAGCTTGCCAGCCGATCCACGTATTTCGTATGCTCGCTGGTATGACAATGCCGGAGGCGGAGATACTCTCGACATCGAAATCTCGAACGACGATGGCGCAACATGGGTATCGCTGGAGACGGTCGGGCCTACAGGGCCCGATGTCGTAGGCGGATGGATCACGAAGACGATTCGTGCTACAGATTTCGTCACGCCCACGATGAACGTCAGGCTTCGGTTTACCGCATCCCGTTCGGGAGGACAGATAGGCGTCGAAGCAGCTATCGACGCGATCGATGTAATCGATGTGGATTGTGGCGCTCCATCACCCGCCAGTGCGCCCGCGGAAGATGATATTCGCAAGAACAGGTATGTTTCATTTCAACCGGCTGGCGGAGGGACTCCCGTTAATCACCGTTTAGAGCTGGTAGCGGGCCCGGGCACGCTCGGCGTTGTTGGATGGGTTGGCGCGCCCGATGCAAACGGTGTATCGCGCCTCGAAGATGTTCCACCAAATCCGCGGCGTGTTTGGAACGAAAGTGTAATCCATGTTGCCGACTGTGCTATCGTGCCGGATGCCAAGTATGCAGTAAAGGCGTCGGCGGATGACGTTTCGTTCTCCGCTGGAGAGTTGCTGGAAACTGCCTATCTGCCTCTGGATGGCAGGAAATGGGGAGATGTCGTAGGACTTTTTGACAATATCGCAATCGTTTGGCTACAGCCTGACGGCACGGTTAATGGTTTCGACGTGGTGGCGGTTTTACAGAACTTCTCGCTGAACCCAAATGCTCCACATTTCACTCGCACGGACGTGAACCCGCAAGTGCCGGACAAGGTGACGAATGGCAATGATGTCCTCCAAATTGTGAACGCGTTTGGAATTAGTCCTTATCCGTTCGTCACGCCGGACAACTGCCCATAGCGCAAATTATTCACGCGAGAAGCGCCTCTGCATCTTTAAGATTGAATGGGCGTGGAACGAAGCGTGTCATTGAAAGAACGCTTCGTATTCGTAGGCGGACTTGAAGTTGCCGCTTACCTCTTGCGCAAACTCTGCCACAGTTTTCGTAGCCGGCCGAAGAAGTCTTCCTCCGCCTCGCGCCGCAACTGCTCTTCGGCAACGACAATATCCCGATAGAAGAACGTATCTGTTTTCATCAAGGAAACCGGCGTATTCAAGATGGAGGCAATTGCCTCCGTCATGGCTAGCCATATAGCAGCCGGATTCTGCAGATTGAAATCGAAACCACTCCCACATTCGGGGCAATTGCCTCGTTTCGCCTCGATGTGGCCTCGCAAGTTGTAGCGGCATTTTCTACACCTAAATGCGACGATGCAAAGGGCATTATGAAGTTCACCAAGAGTGACATCCCCCGAACGCCGTTGCAAAAGCAAATGTTGACAATCTGCAGGTTCGACATCGATAGCGTGATGTAATCTAAAGTAATCGAAAACATCGAGGTAGCTAGGATCAAACATGTCTATACGGTCGAAACCAATGTCCATTCTTGGTATTGCCTAACAGAATCTACAACTCGCCGATCGATGGCAAAAAAGCTGAGTCGCCCATCCTACTCGATTCTTCAACGGTCAACGCATAGGGTATTAGTAGTAGATTCGCGCGCCCATGAAACTATTCGCAATCATCTTCCATGTCTCGGCTTTTCACCGCTTTGTAATAGACAAAAACAAGAATAAATGGGATGAACCCTGCAATGACGAGAAACGGGACAGCGTGGAAAGTCTCCTTCAGATTCTCGTAATCACAAACTTCAGGATAGAACCAAACTGACAGTCCCACCGCCCCAAAATGAAACCCTAACAAAATCAAGAGAATCCTCACGCGTTTATTATTTTTGTTTCCCCAACTCATCAAAACGGCGTAACCGGCATAGAGGACTATACCGCCGCCGAGAAAGACAACATGCCAACCGAAGAAAACTAGCGGTGCAAAGAAGAGCCAAGCGGGTATGTATGTTCCATGACCAGCACCGGCTAGAAAAAATGCCGCAACACTAAGAGTGAGGCCGACACATCCGCCATATTTCGCGTATTTCTTCACGTTCATTGATCGGTTCGTGCTAATCATCTATTCGTGTTGACATAATTATGTCAACGCCAATCCCAAATCAGCCTTTGGTAGGTGAATTATCTGCCCTATCCAACTCTTTGTCAGACATTGTGCACAGTATCAGTCGTAGATTCGCGCGCCCATGAACATATGCGCAAACATCTCCCAAGTTGGGTTTTCGGGAAACTCAACACCACGATTACGGTACCACCCGTCAATGCCGTCAGCGTATCTTTCGAACGCCGAAAGAAAGCACTCCAATGTGTCGTTTTGCCAATCGTTGGGCGTCTCCTTCAGACTTCTCCAGTATGCTTCCATGAATTCGACGAAGTCCTCACGAGTCTCCACTCGCTCGCACAATTGATGCAAGTCCATTTATGTTTCTCCTCTTACTCTAATTGAAGCCAAGTGGTTCAAGTCGCCGCCCCACCATTTACAGCCGACCCCATAAAATGTCAATTACTCGGCATCGAGGCAGTGGGAGAATTAAGTCATCCATTGAAAGCATTCGCCGCCTCGGGATCGACGGCACGGTGCCTTCGATCAGCCGACAACCTGCCTATCTCTTGGAAACCGCCATTGTCCGCACAGTCTGCTTTTAATCTGAGAAAAAGGGTTTCACATCCCTAATCCACGCATCGAAAGGTCACGCCGTCACCGCATGAAACTGCTCGCACGACCAAGCGACCCCAATCGGCCTCTTGCGTGGCCTTTCCTTGACAGCCCAAAAGCCCTTCGTAGACTCTACAGTGCTATAGTAGCGAACAGTCAGGTGTAGCGGCCGATCGCACTATTTCGCGAGCAAGAAGTGCAGACGAATGCTGCAGTAGAACAGAGCTTGCTCTAGCTGGTGTCTTGATTACCATGATTGGAGAAAAGGGTCTTTTCCATGGGCGAACAACAATCTCATTTGACCATCACTCAAACGGGCCAGGTTACAGCGGTCGAATTTACAGATCGAAAAATCCTCGAGGAGTTCTCCATTTCTGAGATCGGCGATGAATTGGCTGCTCTCCTGGAAAAACAATCGGCCCCAAAAATCCTCCTGTGTTTTCGCAATGTCGAGCACCTTTCCAGCGCCGCACTTGGAATGCTCATCACACTGAACAAGAAGGTCGGCGAGGTCGATGGAAAACTCAAGTTATCCGACATCTCACCGCAGATCTACGAGGTGTTCAGGATCACCAAGCTGAACAAACTATTCGATATATATGACACCGCGGATCAAGCCATCAAGAGCTTTTGAAGGGTGGGGAGTGGAACTTGGCGGACTCGAGTTTCTCATGATGACGCCGAAAGTGCTGTTGCCTTGTACGCCATGAGAAACCCGAGTCCAAAGCAACCGCAGTTTTTCCGAAATGTTCGAACTTTGGTTTCTTCCGAAAAGGAAAAGCTGCTCCGCGACCGCAGTATCCAACAGATGAGAATGCCCTGGCATGTCAGCCGACCACGATGACAACGCGATCGACTTTGAGGTCTGCATAATCAACAGCGACCTTGTCGAGGCACGCAATGTCAAGTCAGCCATACTTGAGCGCATCCGCCAATGCAACTTCAACGAAAACGAAACGTTCGCTATCAAGCTCGCACTCGAAGAAGCCCTTACAAACGCGATCAAGCATGGCAACGGTGGTGACAGTTCCAAACATGTGACGATTCGTTACGCAGTGTCGCCCAAGGAAGCGGTGGTCGTGGTTACGGATGAGGGGGAAGGGTTCTTGCCGGACAATGTCCCCGATTGCACCGATGTGAGTCGACTTTCCATTCCGAGCGGACGGGGCATTACATTAATGCGCGCCTACATGGACGAAGTCTGCTATCGCAGCAACGGGCGGGAAGTGTACTTTGTCAAACGACGAAGCCAAAGTAATCCCTAAACTAAAATGCCTTCTGGTGAAGCATCATGCCACGATTGTCGGCGGTCAAGAACCGAAGGCAATGCCCGCGTGAACTTGCGAATTCGCGACCAACGACGTTTACGCCGACGTTGATGCAGTTGGCGTTCTCAAAATCGTCGAGCCAAAGATATCCGCCAGGCCTTAATAGCGACTCGAGAATCACCATATCAGCGCGAGCGGTCTCCACGTCGTGCCCCCCGTCGACGATGGCAAAGTCAAGCGTCGCATCATTGTTGGAGCTTAATACCTGCGCCATCGTTCCCGCGAGTGTCTGCTTGGTGTCCCCGACGATCAGCGAAAAACTCTCGTACCGTGCTTTCACAATCTCAGCCCCTTTTCGCGTCGCGTCGTACCGAGCAATGTCGAACGAGAGAAGCGCGCCGCCACCATAGGCATCCATCGCTCGGAGAATGACGCAGGCACTATGCCCCGCGTTGAACCCGGTTTCAACAACGATTTTGGGCTGTGTCAATCGCACGAACGAATAGAGAAACTCCGCCTGATGCGGCGTGATATACCCTTCAGGCGTTTCGGGTAGCTGTTGAACGAGTTCGTTCAGTTCTTTGTCGATATGTGAAAACAAGCGTCGTCTCCTTTGGGCAGGCTCTATTCTTTGGTAGCGCTCATATGCACTTCTTACTCTCAAAAAGAACAAATTGCGCTACACATGACCGTTCGCTGCTACGAATCCGGAATCAAGTCAAACTCGTAACCTATCGACGCAGCTCAACTCCCGCCTTGAAGAAAAGCCGTAAACTACCATGCGGCAGCCTTGGCGCACATTATGTTCGGTCTGGATAGAATGCTGAAGAATTGGAGAGTAACTGCGCGAAGCGCGGCTTGCTAAACTTCCTGGATTTCCTTCGTCTTGTCCGCAATCAGAGAATCGATGTTATCTTCATGCTGCTTGGTGAGCTTTTGAACTTTATCTTTGAGATCCTTCGACTCATCTTCGCTGAGCGATTTCTCTTTTTCAGCGGAGTCTGCGGCTTTGTTGGCATCTCGGCGTGCATTGCGCACTGCGATCTTCTGATCCTCCGCCATCTTTTTCACTTGAAGAACAAGCTGTTCCCGTCGCTCGCCGGAAAGCGGCGGAATGGGGAGCCGAATCACCTTCCCGTCGCTGTTTGGGGTGATCCCAAGATTGGCTGATTGGATGCCCTTTTCGATATCCTTGGCTGTCGTCGGATCAAAAGGCTTGACGAGGAGTGTCGAAGGGTCCGGCGAAGCGATCGTCGCTAACTCGCGCAACTCATTCGTCGTGCCGTAAGACGCGACCTCGATTTTGATATGTTCGACCAAGCCAGCGTGCGCTCGACCTGTCCGAATACCCCGAAGCTCCTGCTTGAGAAAATCGACCGCTTTGTCCATCTTCGCAGCACATTCTTTTTCGACCAGGGAAGCAGGCATGGATCAAATCTCCGTAGAAAATTGTGCTAGGTCACTGTCGCTTTGAAACGGCTAACTCAGCCCGCACCGATTACCGTTCCGATGCCTTCGCCTCGAACGATCGCACTCATGTTACCCGTTTTCCACAGATCCAGCACGATGATCGGAATCCCGCTCCGCTGGCAAAGGTCAAACGCGCTCACATCCATGATCTCCAGCCGTCGTTCGATCACATCCTGAAACGACAGACTCTCAATTCGAGTCGCGGTTGGGTCCTTGACTGGATCGGAGGTGTAAACTCCGTCAACCTTTGTTGCCTTGAGCAACACATCCGCCCGAACCTCGGCAGCGCGAAGGGCTGCCCCGGTATCCGTTGTCACAAAGGGATTTCCTGTCCCGGCGGCGAAAATGACCGTTCGGCCTTTTTCCAAATGTCGAATCGCTCGGCGGCGGATGAACTTCTCGCAAACGCTCTCAATCGAAAGTGCGCTCTGCACACGAGTGGGCACGCCGATCGATTCAAGCGTATCTTGCACAGCCAGCGCATTGACGACCGTCGCAAGCATCCCCATATAATGCCCGGTTGATTCCTCGATCGGGGAATCTTTGGCGATAGCACTACCGCGAACGATGTTGCCTCCACCTACGACAACACAGACTTGCACACCCAAATCAGTAACGAGCTTGATTTCTTCGGCGAGCTTGAGCAATTGGCGGCCGTCGATTCCGGAATTTCCGGGGGAACAAAGGCCTTCGCCGCTAATCTTCAAAACAACTCGTTTGTATCTAGGTTCGCTCATCACAAATAGGTTTACTGCAGCCGTGTTTGTCCATAAAAAAAGGGGCACTAGGCCCCGCGATTTGATTCGGCTATCCACCGACCTTCGTTACGACCAAATCAGTCACGGCTGAAACCGATGCCTCCTTCAACACATCGCCGACCTTTTTCTTGCCGTAGTCGTCGGCTTTGACATGCAGCTGTTCCACCAGGACTCTCTCTGCATAGAAGGCGTTCACTTTGCCATCCGCAATTTTTTCAGAAATAGATTCGTTCTTTCCTTCGGCAGCCGCCATGTCCAGAGCTTGCTTTCGAACCGTTTCGATTTCCTCCTTCGGAACGCCGTCGCGATCCACAGCTACGGGATTCGTGAAGAGTGCGTGCATACAGAGATCACCAGCCACATTCTGTTCTGATTTTGGCTCAGCATCGAGGGCAAGTAACACACCGCTCTTGCCGTCGTGATGGACATACGATGCGAGATAATTTCCTTCCATACGCCGGCAGCACTTGATATTCATGGTCTCACGCAATCGGCCATACACGTCAGTGAATTGCGCATCAATTTCTGGCACCTGTCGAATAGCCTCCGGGTCGGGTGACGACTCGCTGCCATCAGCAACTTTCTTTGCAATAGCATTCGCAAAGTCGACGAAAAAATCGTTCTTGGCAACCGGCGACGTCTCACATTGCAGCTCGATGATGGCCCCTAGTTTTCGCGCTTCGTCGATGTACACAGCTACTCGCCCTTCGCCCGTAGCACGATCTGCACGATCCGCAAGCTTGCCCTTGTGTTTCTTGCGAAGCCAGTCTACGGACGCATCAAAATCGCCGTCGCACTCGCTCAGCGCCTGCTTGCACTCCATCATGGGAAGGTCTGTTTTCGCTCGAAGCTCTTTGACCATTTGAGCCGTTATCGCTGCCATACTATACACCCTTTCGCTTCTCAGACCTGCCTTAACCAGGCCGCATGTAGCTTCTGTTTGCCCTTATTGCTGGATATCGCGCTATTCGCGCTTGAATTCCACTTAAGAAATATGGAGACTCGGGTTGGTTGAGCGCGACGCGCCCAGATCATCATTCGGTTGCGTCGGAACCGTTAAGGCCGATCATTCCGCCGCAGTGCCCGAGGCCACGCCTGCGTCACCTGCTTCGGTGCCACCAGCAGCCTTTGGAGTATCAGCTGCAGTCGCAACTGCCTGGGCTGCCATCATTTCCGCCGTACCGGATTGGCTTTCCAAACCAGCAGCACGCGCACCAGCAGAAGAATCACGAGATTCAGCGACACGCCCCCGCTTCCCCTCCTCGATTGCTTCAGAAAGATGCGTCAGGATCGCATCAATCGACCGAATCGCGTCGTCGTTGCCCGGAATTGGCAAATCCGCGAAATCCGGATCGGAATCGGTATCAATCAGGCATATCGTCGGAATACGAAGATTTTTGGCCTCTCTTACAGCGTTGTGTTCCCGGTGAACGTCTATGACAACAAGCGCACCGGGAAGCTTTTCCATCGTGCGAATGCCATCAAGGTTGCGCCTAATTTTTGTCAACTCGCGCAACCGGGTCGCAATCATCTTCTTGCTGTATTCCAAAGCCGTACCATCTGCCTCTGCCGTTTCGAGTTCCACAAGCCTCGAAAGACGAGAGCGAATTGTCTTGAAATTGGTCAGGGTTCCCCCAAGCCAGCGTTCATTGACAAATGGCATCCCAATTCGCATCGCGTGCTGTTTGACCAGCCCACGCGCCTGCCGCTTGGTTCCGACAATCAAGACATCTTTGCCGCCAGCCACAACGCGCGACAGAAACTTCTTTGCACGAAGAAGCCCTTTGATCGTCTCGCGAATATCCAAGATATGGATCGTATTCCTCTTCCCGAAAATGTACGGTGCCATTTTCGGGTTCCACCGGCTGGCCTTATGGCCAAAGTGAATGCCGGAATCAACTAATTGACGTACCAACTCCGTTGCCAAACAACACCTCCACGCTGCAGTTGCACCAAAGACGCGAAAACCACATTGATAGACCCGCAAGTGTAACAGATACTTTCACGCCAGCAAGCCACGATAATTCAATTCTTGTGTAGGCCCTAATGCACCGCTTCTTTCCTGAATCCCCCCCTATCACTAAGGCTTCAAGGGCCATCGTAATCGACTCGCCAACTCCGTGTTTTGTCCGATTACTGTCAATGGAAAACTCAATTAAGCATGTGTTCTAACGAGTAGATGAGCTCGTCGCCCGCCTCAGCAAGGCACCCAACAGGGACATAACTCTTTACAGCATAGATAGTTACAACAATCCCGATCATTGCGTACCAGTTTGACCGCGGTTGTTGAGTCCGGTAGGGTTCCTCGGCAATGCTACCATTGAACAATTGCCCCATGCCTGTCCCAAGAGAGGCCTGCACGAATACGCCCTCGAAAAACGATAGGAGGCCATGCACCCATTGATGTCTGAATCCGATCAAAGTCCATTGATTTTCATCAGCGCGGCTGAGCCTAGCGGTGATAAGCACGCGGCCCACCTTATTGAAGCAACAAGGCGATTGTCGCCATCAGTCCGGTTTGTCGGCGTGGCGGGTCCGAAGATGGTCGCTGCAGGCTGTAAGAGCATTTTCGACATGACAAGTCACGCCGCGATGCTCTTAGGGGCTGCGAAGTCCATCGGCCGAGCAATCACCATGCTCTCAACGAGTTCCCGCTATCTTCGTCGATTCCCCTTCGACGCTGCGGTTGCTGTCGATTCGCCAACGGTTCATTTGCCATTAGCTGGAATGGCTCAGGAAGCAGGAATACCGGTTTTGTACTACATCGCCCCGCAAATGTGGGCCTGGGGGAAGCACCGAATCTACAAGCTGCGTCATCGCGTTGAGCAGGTGGCGGCGATCCTGCCATTTGAAGAAAAATTCTTCCGAGATCAAGGCATCGATGCAACATACGTTGGCCATCCACTAGCATCGCAGGTCGCCAGGGAACAAGTCAACCGCGATACGGTTAGTACGCTTCGGTCAAAGGGATCGCCATTTGTCGCGCTTCTGCCCGGCTCGCGAAAGCATGTTGTCGAGGAGGTGTTGCAAGGCCAACTTGAAGTCGCCGAAGGAATTGCTCGGGCCATTCCATCTGCAGCGTTTGGCGTGTCGGTTGCAGGCAGGAACGTGGCATCGATCGTACATGAATCTGCGAACCGCGCAAAATGTCGAGTCACAGTCTGCGAAAAGAGCGTCGGCGATTTGATCGAATCGGCGGATCTGGTGCTCGTAGCCTCTGGAACCTCAGCGTTGGAGGTCGCGTTTCATAGAAAACCTATGATTGTCATGTACAACGCATCGCGTGTCTTCTATCACCTGTTCGCGCGATGGATGATCCGAACCGAATACTTGTCACTGCCGAACATCCTGGCTCAGGATGATATCGTTCCTGAGTTCATGCCTTACTACAATTCCACACATCCCATAATAGAGAAAGCTGTCGAGCTGTTGCGCAGCGACGAAATGCGAGAGAGTGTGTCGCAAGCACTTTCAGCCTTGGTCGATCCTATGCGAAATAGGGACGCCTCAATGGAAACAGCTGAATTGCTGTTAGGCATGATAAATCGCCGACGACATTGATTCGATCTGGCAGCGCAACGAGCAGTCATTCCTCATTAGGTGTCGGATGTTCGTCAGTTGTCATCACAGGCGTTATCGCGTCAGGCCCATATACACGCGAGACTTGCTGTACTTCATCTTCCCTAGCCAAGTTGCACCGCAAATCGGTGATCGTCGAGCCGAGCTTGGGGTGAATTACTTCGCCGGCAATTTCAGAAAGAGGCTCCAGCACAAACCGCCGAACGTGCAAACCGGGATGGGGAACGATCAATGATTCGTCTGCGCATACAAGATCGTCAAAGATCAGGATATCTATATCAATAGTGCGGGGCTTATTGTGCGAATCAGGAGCCCTGCCCAGCCGAACTTCGATGGCTTGCAAAGCATCCAGAAGCCGACCCGGACTCAGCGATGTTCGGATACAAACGGCGGAGTTCAAAAAAACCGGTTGGATCGCAGAAATACCAACCGGGCTCGTCTCGTAGATAGAGGCGACATCCTGCTTCAAATCAATAAGAATGCCTGAATGACGGCACAATTCTGCAACAGATGACCGCAAGTTCTTGAGTCGATCTCCGAGATTCGACCCCAGCCCCAGGTAACTCCGGCTCTTCATCGACGATTCGCCTCGTAGCTTACCACTTCAGCCCGGCCAACCTTTCGACAGCCTCGCGGGTACGCGCTTCATTTTGTGTTAGCGAAAAACGGACAAACCGCTCGGCTGTTTTTCCAAAGCCCGCGCCGGGAATCACAACGACGTCTGCTTCGTCAAGCGCCCTCCTGCAAACCTCCCTCGAATCCAACCCATCCGGGCACTTGGCCCACAAGTAAAAAGTGGCCTCTGGAGTAGTCACAGGCCAGCCTATATCGCGCAAGCCATTGGCCAGCACGTCGAGCCGTCTGCGGTACATTGCTCGCAATTCGACAATCTCCGGCCTATCGATTCCGGAAAGAGCTTCCATCCCGGCCGCCTGAACTGCCTTGAACACACCGGAGTCAAGGTTGCTCTTTACCTTTGCAAGCAGGCGAAGCGCGTCCTGGTTTCCAACTGCAAACGCCAGCCGCCATCCGGTCATGTTGAACGTCTTGGAGAAGGAATGGAACTCGACAGCGACATCGCGCGCTCCGTCGATTTCCAGGATGCTTTGCGGTTTTTCCTCCCCTAAATAAAGTTCGCAGTAAGGTGCATCTTGTGCAATGAGTATGTCATATTCCCGAGCGAACGCAATCGCCTCCTCGAAGAAAGAGCGAGGCGCGCAAGCACCGGTTGGGTTGTTGGGATAGTTAAGCCACAATATTTTCGCCCGACGAGCCACTTCAGGAGAAATCGCTGCCAGATCGGGAAGCCAGTGATTTTCCTCCGTCAGAGGCATCGCGCGGCACGTTCCGCCAGCAAAGATCGTGCCGCTGACGTAAACAGGATAGCCTGGCTCGGGAACGAGTACGACATCACCTGGATCGATCAGGCCTATTGGCAAGTGACCAATACCCTCTTTTGATCCGAGAAGTACGACGACTTCAGACTGTGGATCCAACGAGACGCCGAATCGCTTATGGAAATAGGTGACAATAGTTTGCCGAAATGCCTCCGATCCAATCCCGAATGCATAAGTATGGCTACCGGGATCGGCAATCGCCTGGGACATCCGATCGATAATGAACTGAGGCGTTGGCGTATCCGGATCGCCCACGCCGAAGTCTATCACGTCGCGTCCCGCCCGGATGGCGTCATCTTTTCGCTGATCGATTTCTACAAACAAATAAGGTGGAAGTTGCGTAAGCTTTTCCGCCGACTGCACATTCACATCTGACTCCTTTTTTCTCAGCAGGGCGTCACATCGAGCCAAGATTCGCCCGAGTTACAATCCTGAAACGGTAAAGTCCGATAGAGTTCGTCTCGAAGGGTTTCTTACTGAACAGAATCACAAACGTCAATCGTCAGGCGCTTTAATTGTCTACGCGAACGAAGTACAATGCTGTTGTTGATGATCGTTCATCAAGACAATAGCTGGATATCGACATTGATATTGTGCGTTTCGCGAGAAATCTTGAAACAGTGATTTTGTGAGAAAACTTGCTTAAGGGATTTGCTATGAAGTTCATTTGTAACGGCAAACTTAGTCTCGTCTTGGCTGTAACGGTTATGGGTGCATGGTGCAGCGCAACCCAGGCTGACACGACCTCCAAGAAAACACTAGCCAGCGTCGAAAAAGAGATACTCGACAAGTGGTCAAAAATTCAAACCTTGAAGGCCGACTCGGCTGGCAAGGTCATATTCAAATCGATTACAGATGGACGAAAGATCGAAGTTGGGAGCACTGGCACCGTCGAATACCGAAAGCTCGCAGGCAAAGAGCTATTTCGAATTGACGCCAAATCACAGCAGTTCGTGAACGGGACGAAGAAATTCGACACTTCAGGGACAACCATATCTGACGGCAAGTTCACTTCCGGACTTAGCGTAATCGGCTCAGAAAAGCGGGTCCTCAAACAGAAAGTGGAGGCTCTCGACGACTTGCCAGGCGGAAAGACATTTCTGACCAATCTAAAGCGAATGTACGACTTTTCTTTGCTTCCGGATGATACACTTGAGAAAAACGCAGTTTATGTTCTTGGCGCCGTCCCGAAGAAGGGACCGAGAGTCGGCGTCGTCCGTATGAAACTATATTTTGACAAGACAACGGGCGTGTTGCGACAGCGAGTTGGCGTAAACAGCCAGGGTGAAAATGTACATACTGTCTCTTACAAGAACTTCAAAATTGACGTACCGATCGATTCAGAACGCTTTGTTTTCAAGATGCCAAAGAACGTCGAAGTGATCGACCGGACAGGAAAGAAGTAAAGCTTCACCTAAGCCCCTTAAGGATACTGAATCATGAGAAATAGAACCGCCCTTTTGGCGACATTAATGGTATGCCTTGTTTGCTCTTCTTCGGCAAGCGCTGGCGAGACGCCCGCTTCTGTCGAGAAAAAAATCCTTGATGCCTGGGAAGATCTTCATTCCATGACGGCTAAGATGAATCTGGAAATGACCTACTATAGTAGGAAAATCCACACGTCAGGTTCAGTTGATTACTGGAAAGCCGGCGGCAAGAACCTATTGCGCATGGAAATGCACATGACGCAGTCCGCGGGTGGTCCTGAGTTGAAAACATCAACGACGTCAGTGTCCGACGACGAGAAAACCGTCGCAATCCGCGAATCCCCTGACGGCACAATAGTCACCAAAGAACGGCCAACATCTCGGCTGGGATCGCCCGGCGGACGAATGATGTTTGATGATCTCAAAGAAAAGAACAAACTTGCCGTTCTTCCCGACGAGAAACTTGAAGGAATGGACGTGTTCGTGATCGAAGCCACGCTCAAAGATTCTACGAATCAGCCTTATGAAAAGGCCAAGATCTATTTTGCAAAAAAGACGGGCATGCTTGTCAAGCTGTCCGGAATCAATGGGATCGACCAGGAAATTCTGACACTGACCTATTCGGATATCAAGATTAACCCAAAGATCGATCCGGATCGGTTCGTATTGATCCCACCTGCCGACGCTCAAATCATTGACAATACCGGCTCGGCATCGCCTTAGTGTTTCTGCGTGGATTTTCGGCTCTAGTGTTTAGGCAGGGCATCGATCAATTGGTCGATTTCCGCCTCGGTGTTGTAATAGTGTGGGCTGGCCCGAAGCCTACCGCAGCGCTCCGCGATAACAATCCGATGTTCCGACTCCAGGTGGCTTTGAATCTGCGTGTGGTCGTGTATATCAGAAATAA
>JAJDEA010000006.1 GCA_029260035.1 Phycisphaerae bacterium | reverse complement strand
TGGAAGGTGCGCGCTTTGAAAAGTGAAGTAATGGGTCATATTTCTCAGATGCGATCGGTTTTAGGATTGCTGCGCGTTGAGGAAGTTACGGCCTGCATATCACTATTGTCTGAGGTCTGCCGAAGGAAGGGCACGGTTTATGTGTGCGGAAACGGTGGTAGTTCATCCACGGCATCTCATCTAGCGGTCGATCTCGGGCGAATGGGGTGCCATAATGAAGGCAGCCATATTCGTGTGGTTTCGCTATGCGACAATGTTCCCTGGATCACGGCGGTTTCCAATGATGTTTGCTACGAGGATGTTTTTGCGGAACCCTTACGTCGATTCCTTGAGCCGAACGATTTGGTGCTGGGTATCAGTGCTTCGGGAGATTCGGAGAATATTGTTCGGGCGTTTGAAGTGGCACGGCAGAGGCAGGTGTCGAGATTAGCGCTGATTGGATTTGACGGCGGGCGCATGGCAGGGATGGCGACGAAACGCGTTTGGGTGGATTCGCACGACTACGGAATTGTTGAAAGTGTGCATTCTTTCGTCGCGCATTGTTTCGTTCGTTCGCTGTCAGAAGTGTCCAGGTCATTGAAAAGCGCAACGCAGAGCCGAGATGAAGTGGTTCCCCCCCCGACACTTGTGCGAACCGGTGAACCAACCATCGTAAAATAACTGTGAAATGAAGGCGGACTTAGCTGGCATGGGATGTGTTCAAACCAAAGAAGGTATTCCTGAAACGCAGGTTGAGGTCAATCTACAAGCTGGGTTGGAAAATCTGGCTATGATGCTTCGCATCCGTTCGTTTGAGCTGAAGATTCATGCGCTGTTTTCAGCCGGTGAGGTGCGCGGGACGGCTCATCTGTGTGTTGGCCAGGAGGCTGTCCCGGTAGGTGTGTGCCATGCTCTATCCTCTGACGATTGGGTAAGCGCTACGCATCGTGGGCATGGCGCCGCGATTGCTAAACATCTCGAACCGTACAAACTGTTCTGCGAAATTCTCGGCCGACGGGATGGCTATTGTGCCGGGCGCGGAGGATCTCAGCACATTGCGTGTCTGTCAAAAGGTTTCCTGGGGACAAACGGCATCAGCGGCGGCGGGTTGCCGGTTGCAACAGGTGCAGCGCTTTCGTCACAAGTTCGGAATGACAGCCGAGTAGCCGTTGCCTTTTTCGGCGATGGGACGGCGAACCAGGGGACATTTCACGAATCGCTTAATATGGCCGGTATTTGGAAGCTTCCGGTGCTTTATGTGTGCGAAAACAACCTTTACGCAATGAGTGCCTCTACGAAGGATTTCGTAGCGGGGGGCGATATCGCCGGTCGTGCTGACAGCTACGGGATTGAACACCGCTCGCTGGACGGCAATGATGTTCAAAAAGTGGAAGCTGGTGCGGCAGAATTGATTGCCCGCGTACGCAGCGGTGCAGGACCGGCTCTCCTGGAATGTCGAACTTACCGGCAACTGGGCCATTCAAAATCAGATAAATGTGCTTATCGAACGCGTGAGGAAGAGGAAGAATGGAAACTTCGTGATCCAATCATCCGGGAGCGAGATCGGATTCTGAGAGAAGGTCAAGTTGATGGCGCTCGATTGGATGCACTTGCATTGTTAATCGAAGGTCAGATAAATGAAGCGGCGGATCGGGCATTGTTGTGTCCCGCAGTGGATGCGAAGACGCTTTTTCATGATGTAGCGTGAGCAACGTTCCATGAGTGTCGAAATTATGTCACAAATGACTTTTCGAGAGGCGATTCGAGCAGCGATGGACGATGCTTTGCGCTGTGACGATCGCGTCGTTCTCATGGGCGAGGACATCGGGGGGTACGGCGGCGCCTTTAAAGTAACCGAAGGCCTGCTGGAGCGATTCGGCCCATCACGCATTATTGAAACACCGATTAGTGAAAACTCTTTTGCCGGCGTCGCGGTGGGGGCGGCTATGACGGGTTTGCGCCCGGTTGTGGAGTTTATGTTTATGGATTTCATGGCGCTCGCCATGGATCAGATTTGTAATCATGCTGCGAAGATGCGTTACATGTACGCAGGACAATGCACCGTGCCGGTTGTTTTTCGTACGCCTTTCGGAGGTGGATTTGGGTATGGTGCGTCTCATTCGCAGTCTTTGGAATCGTGGTTTGCGCACACACCGGGGCTGAAAGTGGTCATTCCGTCTACGCCTATAGCTGCACGCGGACTGCTTGCGGCGGCTATTGAAGATGACAACCCCGTCATTTTTCTGGAAAACAAGGCATTATATAACTTAAGTCAGGGAATGTCGCCGAAGTGGCAGCAAATGAAAATCGGTCGAGCGCGTATCGTTCGTCCCGGGAGCGATGTGACCGTTGTTTCGTATGGTCGTACCGTTTGGTTGGCCGTAGACGCTGCGAGACAGCTTGGCACGTCTGTGGACATGGAAATTGTGGATCTCCAGACGATTCGGCCGTTGGATCGTGACTTGTTGCGAGAATCGGTTGGACGTACGGGCCGCTTGCTTGTTGTTGAGGACGATTGTCTTTCGGGTGGCATCGGTTCGGAAGTAATTGCGAGCGTTGTGGAACGTGTCGCCTTGCGTTCGCCGGCGGCTCGAGTTGCGTGTGCGGAAGTTCCGCTGCCGTGTTGTCAATCATTGGAACGTGCCGCATTACCTTCCGTGGCTCGCGTCATGGATGCAATCAAAGGAATGGTGGAAAACAACCGTGAGTTGGTCGATCGAGATGCCAAAGGTCGATGCGAACGTCACACGAGCACTCGTAGTGAAGTGGCTTGTTCGTGAAGGCGATTCGGTCGAGGTAGGCGCCCCTCTTGTTGAGGTGGAAACGGAGAAAGCGGTTTTCGAAATCGAAGCTGCTGAGTCCGGAACCGTGCAGCACATCTGCGCGAGCGAAGGGCAGCGAGTGCCGGTGGGCACAGTTCTTGGAGTGATTGGCATGACGCCAAGTCTCTCGCGGGCTGTGCCATCTATCGTATCGACGTCGCGCGACTCAGCGTCGGTTGGTGGAGTTTCCCCGGAGTATATCGTCGAAGACTATAGCGACGCATTACTTGGCGAATAGTTGCATTGTGACTACTGAGCAAGATGTTCTAGAACTTATGGCTGACTTGTTTCTTATTCCGTATGTGCGATCTGTGTGGCGAATGCTTGGCCACCGGTTTCGGAATTCCGGAGCCATGGCTCTTTATGGCGGTGGTGCGCACACAAGATGGCTCCTTCAGGTTACCGAAGACATGCCGTCGCCGCCGATCGCGGCAATCCTTGATGACAACGCAGAGGGTGGAGAAACGATTGCCGGAATTCCTCTTGTTAAGCCTTCTGAGTTTCGCAAAGGATCGGCTGATTTGATATTGATCTCATCGGACCAATGGGAGGGCCAGTTGGCGGATCGTGCCCGCTCGGAGTGTGGGCCGACTGTTGACATCATGAGGTTGTATGAAGGCCTGCCTCGCGGACCTTATGACAAGTCAGACGACAAGTCTGAGGCGCTTGCTGCTCTTGAAAATCGATCAAACCGATTGCCTTCCCAATTGCGACAGGTTGTCGTTGTGAGTGATGCACCGCGTTCGCGAGAAGCCAAAATATGTTATGCGCTTTCGCGTGCTGGTTTCGAAACGGTACTTCTGTGTAAGCGGATGCCGTCGTTCAACGCGCAGGCTGTTGTAAGTGAACTGTGTTTGTATGAGCACGAATGGCAGGCGCTTCGCATCGCGAGCGAGTTTAATCCGATTGCGTTTCACTGCATGGCGAACTCAGACTACCGAACGGCTGAGCTATTCGTTCGTCATCGTCCGAGAAAGGTGGTTGTCGATTCGTATGACTTGATCGCAGGCATGTATACCGATGAGTTTTTCGCATCGAGTCCTTCGTACGAAATGGAAATCGCACGGGAGCGGTTTTGCCTAGAACATGCGGACGGACTATGTTGTCGCAGCCCCGAGATCGAACATCTGGAGACGAATTTGGGCTACCATTGTGCCCCGCGACTGTTCTTACCCGATGGCTGTTGGAATCGACCCGTTATTCCACGACAGCGCAACGACGGTGCCATTCATATAGCATATGTAGGCGGTCTTACGCCCGAGAGCTCCTGCGAAGGTGTGGTTGAAGAAGGCCATCGCCTTTGGCTCGCCAAAGCCATGCACGATCAAGCTATCCATTTCCACCTGTTCCCAGCGACATCGTTGTGTGGCGACGCGTTTGAGCAAGGTTTCGAGCCATATCGACGACTCGAGCGATCCGGCCCCTATATCCATCTTCACGCAACCGCGCCGGCGGATCTGTTGATCGAACGGCTTAGCGCAATGGACTTTGGCATATTCGTCTACAACGAGTTCGTGCCAGAGTGTGGCGGGAAGCGATATTGTGCCGCCGAAACGACACGAAGACTCGCTAGTGCCAAGCTCAAGCTGTGCACCAGCAATAAATTTTATGATTATTTGGATGCCGGACTCCCTGTTATTCATAACGCGGTGGAAGGGGGTAACCTGGCTGCGATTGTCAGCCGATTCGGGGCTGGCATTGATGTGTCAGATGCTCCGCTGAGCGAGTGGGGGCAGCTTTTTCGGGATGTTGATAACGAATTATTAAGGCAGAAAACAATCGAAGCACGCGAAGCATATGGTATTGCAGACCATGGATCAAAACTCGCGAACTTCTATGAGTCACTTGGTAACGAAAAATTGAACGTGAACCCCGACAATCGAGCCGAGGAGTTGGCCTATGCAAGCGACGGAAACTAAGAATATTGATCGACTTTCATTTGAAAAGGTCTTCTATTTCCCCGACCATCTGGATCGTCTCGTCTCGGGCAAAGATGCTTATCCGATACACATGCAACTCGGGCCCGTTAATTACTGCAATCACGATTGTACTTTTTGCTACGCCGCCCGAACAATGTTCGACGCAAAGAACACCGTTCGCACGCGAATCGAGGTCGATAGACTTCTTGAAGTCGTCGAGGAAATGCATGGGTTCGGGCTTCGTGCTATCTCTCTCGTCGGAGCCGGTGAGCCGACGCTGCATCCGCAAATTGCCGATATCATTCGCGGTATTTCGGATCGCGGCGTAGAAGTCGGCATGTTCACTAACGGGTCTTGTATAACAGAAAAAACAGCACAGGCCATTGCAGAATGTTGCACGTTCGTCAGATTCAGTTTGACAGGCGCCACCCCTGAGGTGCATGACCTGGTTCATGCTAACGGCGATTTCGATCGAGTAATTCAAAACATCGAACGTGTCGCAGCTGCCCGCAATGGATTGTTACCGACACTAGGTAGTCAGTTTGTCCTGGCAAGCTACTCCGCTCCTGATGTCGTTAAGGGCGCTGCTTTGGCTAAGTCAATTGGATTGGACTATTTTGAAATCAAGCCTTGTTATGTAGCACCTGGAAAGCTAAACCAACTTGAGAATACGCTTTCATGGCGCGATGCGTGTGAGCTAATGCGCGAAGCCAAGTCTTATGAGGACGATTCGTTTAGTGTATATGCGAAAGAGGAACAGGCTGAGGCGGTGTTTGCGGGAGCAAGCCCGCGTATTTACGACGATTGTCCGGGGCATAAAACAACGGCAGTCCTGGAGGCGGATTTCGAGCTGTATACTTGTGTGAATCAAAAAATTCCAGAATTCTCCTTTGGCAACCTCCGAAACCAATCGTTCGAAGGCGTTTGGCACGGCGATCGAAGGAAGGACATCTTAAAGAGTCTGAACGTCCATGAATGTGTTTCCAAGTGCCGGCAGGATCCACTTAATAATATCGTTCAGGAAATTCGGATAGGCACCCGTGTCGTTCCGGTTGGGCTACCTCCGGCAGACGCGCAAATGCACAAGAACTTCTTGTAGGCTAACAAAGACATGACGATTTCGATTGAGAACAATCAGCCCGCTCGTGAAACCAACACAACACGCGCGTCCAAGCAGGGGGCTGTCGTTCTCTGTGCCGGGCGACATGCGGCGGAAGTCCTGGACGTGTTGATGGCACAAGGGGAGCCTGTCCATGGATGCCTGGATGCGGCTATCCCTATCGGGAACGAGGTCTATCCAGGCGTGAGTGTGGTTGGTCGCGACGATGCGCTTGAAGACATGGTAGCTGATGGCTTCGAAACCGTTTACCTGGGCATTGGCGGGCTTGAAAACCTCGAAGTGCGTATACGCCTCTTCCAGCGGTTGAAAGATCTCGGCATTCCGCCCCCGCCGTTGGTGCATCCATCAGCGCACGTAGCTCCGACGGCCGAGCTTGGTGCTGGTACCACTGTATTGGCACGTGCTTCAATAGGGCCGCTCAGTCGAGTGGGTTGCAATTGTGTCATCACGCAAAACGCCACAATCACCCATCACTGCAAAGTAGAGGATCATGTTGTAGTCGCTCCGGGAGCCGTTCTCGCGGCTGGTGTCCACGTTAAGAGAAAGGCCGTTATTGGCGTAGGCGTGACAGTATTCCGCGACCTGGTGATCGGCGAGAATAGCACCATCGTAAACGGTATCGACCTCATGCAGGATGTTCCGAACGATTCCATTGCGAAGCACCGCGGCGCTTCGGCTGTAGTTCGTTCGCTTGTGTAGATAGTTTTGGCGTCCAATGCGTCAGAATCGTGTTTTTTTTCGTGCTTCAGCGTACTCTTTCGCAGCTTGCAACCGATTCAGAGCTATTATCGTGTCGAGAGAGTACCCGCCCTTCTTTGTCACGGTGTCGTCGTTTTTCGAGTATTCCACTGTGTCGAAGCCAATCTCCAAGTGACATTTGGGAACAAAATATGGTTGTTTTTAGTTGTTCTTGTCGGTAGAATGACTTCTTGGGGTCAGAAATAGCCTTTTTATTGGATAGTAACCGCCTGCAATTGGTGCCAGGTGTAATCTCGCTCTTGCCTGGCTTTTTTTTTCGTGTTCCTTGAGGAGGACAAATGATGAGCAAGTTTGTTAAGAAATTGGGGTCGGCAACGTTTGTGGCGTTGATCGCCGCAGGAGCCTATGCATTACTTGCCCCTAATGCAGCCTTTGCAGGCAAAGGAAATGGAAAAGGTGGCGGTGGCAGTGAGCCGCCAGCATGCGGATGCGCCGAAGTGATTGTTCTTCCAGACGGCACGCCTTGTTTTCTGGAAGACTGCGGTTTCGACTGCGTTTACGTTTGCGCGCTGTAAGATATTGAAAATCAAAGATGTTTAACTGACAACAGCCGGGCCTCCATAGTATTGGGGCTCGGCTGTTGCTGTTTTTGATTAGGCGTGTCGAAAGCGCGTTCTTCCTTTAGCATGTCCGGCAATTGATCGTTTCCTGGATTGAACAAAACGAATCGGTGTATTCATCGTGGCACCTCGTTTTGTGAGATCAGTAGGCTTCGTTAGCGATTTCTTCTTCGTCGTCACCTTCAGTTGGCGTTCGAGTTGTGATTCCTTTAGAGAACTGAAACGATGGCGGCACTTTTCTCCATAACATTGCTCATCAGTGCGACACTGCTGTTTATTGTTCAGCCTATGGTGGGTCGAATGGTGCTGCCGAGTTACGGCGGTACGCCTGCTGTTTGGAACACTTGTATGCTGTTCTTCCAAACGGTCTTGCTTGCCGGCTATGCATATTCCCACGGCATGGTGGCTTGGCTGGGTGTTCGCAGGCACGCGATGTTGCATGTCGTAATGATTGCTTTGCCCTTGCTGCTCTTGCCTGTTGACGCGTCTGCCAAGTCCGCGCCGCCAGCGAACTGGAATCCAGTAGCCTGGTTATTGGTTAGACTTGCGTTCTCTGTGGGCCCGGTGCTGTTTGTTGTTTCAGCTACTGCGCCTCTTCTTCAAAAGTGGTTTGCCCATACTTCGCACAAAGATGCATCGGATCCTTATTTCCTTTATGCGTTCAGCAATGTTGGAAGCATGCTCGCCCTGATTGGATACCCGCTGCTGGTTGAGCGCTCTCTTTCATTATCCGATCAGAGTTCGTATTGGGGTAACGGCTACATCCTGTTGATTTTCTTCATTTTGTTGTGTGCGATTGTCCTCTTGCGGTCGAAGCAAAGTGCCAAGGATGCCCTAAACTCGTCAGACATGCTTAAGTCACAAGGGGATAATCCAGAGTCTTCTGAGGAACTGGTCAGCAGAGGCAGACGCCTACGCTGGATCATTCAAGCGATGGTGCCTTCCAGTTTACTCTTGGGCGTCACCACGCATATCACAACGAACATTGCCGCTGTTCCTTTATTGTGGGTGATTCCACTTTCGATTTATCTGATTACCTTTGTGCTTGTTTTTGCGCGCCGCGTCCTGCTTCCGCATCGATTGATTGTAGCCATGTTGCCGGTTGTCGTGTTGGCGCTTGGTGCGATCACATTTCTCGAAAGTGCGGAGCTATCCTGGTTGGCTATCCCTCCACATCTGATCATGTTTTTTGTAGTGTCTATGATGTGTCATGGTCAGTTGGCTTCGGATCGACCATCTCCCAGGCATCTCACCGCGTTTTTTCTTTGGATATCGGTTGGTGGTGCGCTGGGGGGCGTTTTTAATGCGATCGTGGCACCGCTTGTTTTCGACGCCATCATCGAATATCCGCTCATGCTTGTGATTAGTTGCTTATTGCTTCCCAAGCGGACGGACCATAGTACGAGTCGGCTGAATCGGTACCTTGATTTTGGCTTCCCGTTGATGTTAGTGGTGTTTCTTGGAGCCATGAGCGCGGCGTTTGTGCGTTACTGGCACGACGAAACTCGCATCGCCGTTGGTGTGTTGATTGCGTTCGGTGCGATGCTTTGCTTCTTAATGAAGGAACGCCCTGTGCGATTCGGCCTTGGCACCGCTGTGTTCTTCGTGGTTGTCTCTTTGCATATGCGAGGCACTGCCGATCAGATATTGCTTGAGGAACGAAATTTCTTTGGCGTCAAGAGGGTTGTGCTGGACGCGGAGGGGCAATTCCATACTTTTGTTCATGGCACGACCAATCATGGAATGCAATCGCTCGACCCGGGTCTAAGTCAGGAGCCGACATCCTATTATCATCGCAGCGGGCCTATGGGTGACATTTTCAGGGCATTGGAAGAGATGGACAAACCAAGCGCAGCCGGCATCGTCGGCCTGGGCGTTGGTGGCATTGCGTCTTACGCTCAAGACTGGCAACACTTTGTGTTTTACGAGATCGACCCTGCTGTTGAGCGCATCGCCGAGAATATACAGTATTTCTCCTATCTGTCAGAATGTTCGGGGACGTACGAGGTAGTCATTGGTGACGGACGTTTGGCGCTGGCCGACGCAGCCGACGGGGCTTATGATTTACTTGTTCTGGATGCGTTCAGCTCTGATGCTGTACCGGCACATCTCTTAACACGCGAAGCACTCGGTCTCTATATTCAAAAGCTAAACGATGGTGGCGTACTGGTATTCAACATAACCAATGCTTACCTGGACTTCATGCCCTTGATGGGAAATCTCGCAGCCGATGCCGGCCTTGTATGTATGCATCGAAGCGACTCATCGATGACAGTACGGGATAAGGAAGCTGGAAAAATGCCAGCTCACTATGTCGTCATGGCAAATCGCGAAGATGACCTTGGAACGCTCGCTACGGACCCCCGTTGGCAACAGCTGGCTGCGGATCCCGGTTCACCTCTCTGGACGGATCGATTCGGCGACATACTCAGTTTGCTTCGCACACCGAAGAATGAGTAAGCATCGTCAATGTAGGCCGGGCAAGCCGCCCGCCAAGGCACAAAACTTGCTCGTCCTTTGACTGTGCGTGTCAGTTAGTCAAGACTCTCGTACTGAAAGGTACGAAATCCTACCTCTTGCTTGAATTCAGCGGGCTGCCAGCCCTTTGCGAGAATGCGATCAGTAATGATGGCCATGTTTACACCAACCGAGTCCATTAAGGTGTCCGAGATCGACAGTGAGAATCCCTCTGGAGCCCCTTCGTATTCGTTAATGAGTTT
>JAJDEA010000050.1 GCA_029260035.1 Phycisphaerae bacterium | reverse complement strand
GCAAGCCGATGACTGTGATCTATCTCGACACCATGTTCTTCTTCCCGGAAACATACGAGCTGCGTGATCGGATGGTAGAGCGGTATCCACACCTTAGCTTCGAGAATCATGGCGTTACGTTGACACCCGACGAGCAGGCGGAAAAGTACGGCAAGGAACTCTGGAAGAACAATCCAGACCTTTGCTGTCAGATTCGCAAGGTTGATCCCATGCGCGACGCGATGGCTGATGTCGATGTCTGGATTACGGGTCTTCGGCGTAGCCAATCTGTTACTCGCGCAAACCTGGGCATGATCGAATGGGATTGGCGATATCAGGTTCTAAAAGTCAGCCCGCTTGTGAAGTGGGACCGTGCGGGGATTTGGGAGTATATTCAAAAAAACGATGTGCCGTACAACAAGCTTCATGAGCAAGGTTATCCGACGGTTGGCTGTACTCACTGTACAAAACGCGTCGAAGGGTCGAAAATTGGTGAATATTCGCGTGCGGGTCGCTGGAGTGACGCCGACAAGACTGAGTGTGGTCTTCACGGCGGCGAAGGTATTTAGCCCTTCGCTCTGACGCATGCGTTACAATTTGTCGACCGTGCTCCCTTCATCGTAAGAAACAGCAATCGGAGACAGCGGAATGATTCGGCGTGCCATCGTTCTGGCGGCTCATGGCTCGAGCAAGGAACCCATGGCTGTAGAATTCACGCGGCAACTTGCGCACCAGCTTGCACGAGTTGATACCATGCCGTCCGTTCATGCCGCGTTTTATCTGGGCGAGCCGAGATTTTGCGAAGTGCTCGATCGGATCAAGGCTGATTCCGTTTTGGTCATTCCGCTAATGACCAGCGAAGGGTATTTTTGCGATAAGGTGCTGCCGGCGGAACTCGCCAAGAATCGAAACTACGCTTCGACCGCCTTGAGATTGACCAAGCCTATCGGCACGGACCCGGCGATGGCGATTGCCGTCAAGTCCCGTTTTCTTGAATTGGTTAAGAAAAATAACGTAATTCCCTCGCTGACTTCGCTAATACTTGTTGGACATGGTACGGCGAGGAGTGCAAGAAGTACCCAGTCCACTGTGCGACTGGCGGAACTCGTGAGACGTGAGTTACCTGGCGTGAGTGTTCGCGCCGCTTTTCTCGACGATGAGCCGTCGCTGGAAAAGGTTGCCGCAGGCGTTTCGACGACGAACAGTATTGTGGTACCATTTTTCATCGCACCAGGGCCTCATGCGACCGTCGACATCCCACAACGGCTGGGATTGGCAGGCGAGCAATCCGATCCGTCAACTTTCAGAAAGTCCAGCCGGGGTATTCGGTTTTTGTGCGAACGACCGATGGGGCAATGGCCGAGCTTCGTTGAAATGCTAGCCTCGTTCGTCCGGCGAGAGTTGGACAAGGTCGTTCAATCCGATCGAGATAAGAAAAGTTCAATGTCGCACTGTTTGAGTAACCAGCCTTGTGTAGAATCTTCGTCTTAGGCAGTTGGTGCTGAAGTTCTTTCGACGCAGTCACAATGACCCATCAGATTGGCACAGTTTATCTCGTCGGTGCAGGGCCTGGGGATCCGGGTTTAATCACCGTCCGCGGCCAGGAGCTGCTCCGTCGCGCGGACACTGTGATCCATGATAATCTGGTTGCCGAGGAGCTTGTCAGCGAGGCGCGAATCGATGCCAACGTCATAAGTGTTACGGAGTTGGCGAAAGACCGCAAGACCCGGCAGGAGCGAGTTCATGAGCTGCTTGTCGAACATGCAAGACGAGGTCAGTTGGTTGTTCGCCTGAAAGGCGGAGACCCGTTCGTTTTCGGCAGAGGCTATGAGGAAGTGTGCGTGTGTCGAGATGCCGGCGTTCCATGCGTGGTGATTCCGGGAGTCAGTTCCGCCCTCGCAGCGCCCGCGGCTCTTGGCATTCCGCTCACCGACCGACGACTTGTGCGATCGATTGCCATCATTGCGGGCCAAACGGCTAGCGATTCGCAGGTGCCCCCAATCGACTACAAGGCAGTCGCGTCAATCGACACGATCGTTGTGATGATGGGCCTTGCAAGCCTGCCGGAGATTTGTCGTTCATTGATTGACGGGGGCAAACGCTTCGATACACCAGCCATCTCCATTGAGCGCGCGACAATGAAGGCTCAACGTGTTGTCAGCGGCACCTTGGATAATCTCGCCAATGCGGTTAAGGAGCAAGGCTTGCGATCGCCGGTGGTTACGGTGGTTGGCGAAGTTGCTGCTTTAGCCGACGAGGCTGTGAGCCTGGCTCGCACCTTGACGGCGGACTGATTTCAAGGAAACTCGCATCAGGATACTCAATGTAGGCACGTTTTTGCTTTGTAAGTTCATGGCGTATCATTACACTTGATCGATCGTGGCTATGGCCTGCAGAGTTTGAGGAGTTGCCAATGATGATCGGAAGTTTGTTGAGGCTGTTGTTATGAGTCGCTCGCCAGCGAAGAAAAAACACAATCAGCCCCAGGCAGACTCTCGCAAGTCGGTTCGCAATTCGTCATCCGCGAAGATCACTGGTGCAAGGTTTGTGTTCGTTGCCGGGGTGGTTTTTCTCGGTTTCGGAATTTGGCGGTTTCAGGTTCAAGCTCCGTCAATCGATGATACATCTCAATTGGTAAAGGCTGACAAGTCGCAAGTCTCTCCAGAATCAATGATTGCCGCCGATCCGCCTCGACCCGCCAGCATGATCGGCATCGATCCATTGCTGATTGGCGCTATTCACGAACGCCTCGATCGTGTCACTAAAAACCGAAATGATCCTGATGCGTGGGGCCAACTTGGAATTTTGTACGAGGCCAATGGCTATCGAAACTTGGCCATTGAATGTTACGCGAAGGCATTCGATTTGGATCGGACTCGCCCCCGCTGGCGATTCCATTGGGGATTGCGAAAGAAAGAATCCGGCGAGTTTTCCGAAGCCAACACAGCTTTTCAAGATGTTCTTTCGTTGCGACCAAATCACGCACCGACTTATGAGCAGATCGGAAAAATAGCACTGCATCAAATGGAATTGGACCAAGCCGAGGTCGCCTGTAAGAAAGTAATCGAACTTAGGCCTAACGAAGCAGGCTCATACGTCGGACTTGCGGAGGCATATATCGCAGCCGAAAACTACGAAAAGGCTTTGCCGCTTTTAGACCGCGCACTCCGACTCAATCCACGTTCGCGAATGCCATATTTCCTTCGGGGCCAAACCTACCGGGCACTTGGCCGAGTCGAAGAAGCGGCCGTAGACTTGCGACGTGGGGCAGGCTCGATTCCTATTCATGTCAAAAATCCGTGGCAGGAGGAAGTCTTCAACTCTATGGTAAGTGGGAGAGGAATCCTTCAACAAGCTGCAAGGCAAATCGACGCTGGGTTGATCGATTCAGGAATTGCGCTGCTGGAACAGCTGCAACTGCAGATTCCCGAAGACACGGAGGTTGTTCTTTTGTTAGCTAAGACCTACTTGACAGTGAATCGATTCGATGATGCAAGACAGGTACTTACCAACCTCATAAGCCAGGGTACGGATGATTCCAAACTCCGAATTCAACTTTCCCTTACCTACATTAAGTTGAATGAACCGATGATGGCTCTTCGAGAAGCGCGCAAAGCCGTAGACCTTGCGCCTGACGATTCGCGCGTATATTTGAATTTAGGAAATGCGCACGCGACTTCTGGCCGAACATCTGAAGCGCTGGAAGCTTATCTTCGCTCTAGTGAACTGGATTCTTCGTACCCGGAAGTTCACGCGTCCATTGGTCGTACGCTGGCAAATCTAAAACGATTCCGTGAAGCCATTCCCCATTATGAACGTGCGATTCGATTGGAGCCTCGGTGGTGGAGGCCTATGTTCGCCTTGGGCATGCTGTACGCACAGACGGGGCAAATTGAAAAAGCTGAGGAATATTTGGAAAGAGCGTTATCTCTTCAGCCGGGACAACCGCAGATTCAAAAAGTCCTCAAGCGTATACGTTCGAACAGCGGAAACCGTTGAGATTATTGACCCTAGCAGGCTGTCATTCGAAAACTGGTATTTTTCTTTGTTTTTTGCTATGATCAAGTCATTCTCGACATAACTTACGAATACATGTCCAAAGTAACTACCAAATCTCGGATTTCCTTATTTCTGATGTGGGCATTTGGCTCATTGGCTGGCGCACTTGGGTTTGTGCTTTTTTTACTTCCGTCAGCAGGTGCGTCCAGATCGAATACCGACATTCTTTCCGACGGATTATCGCGCGCCTGGTTTTTCGACATTGCCTTGGAGCGAGGCATCGACTTTCATCATGAATCGGGAACTGGCGAAAAAAAATACATGCCGGAAATAATGTCGGGTGGTGTTTGCCTGCTGGATTATGACCAGGATGGTTATCTCGACGTCTATTTTACTCAAGGCGGAAGCCTGACAAGTAGGACAGCCGATACGCCGGGTAACCGAATGTTTCATAATCTGGGTAACGGACACTTCGAAGATACGACAAAACTCTTACAAGTGGGTGACCCACGGTATGGAATGGGGTGTGCCGTTGGTGATTACAACAATGACGGAAGACCTGATCTCTATGTGACAAATGCCGGTCAGAATACACTCTACGAAAACACCAGTTCGCCAGATAATCCCGGATTCCGTGAAGTCACGGCCCGGGCAGGCGTTGGGCATCCCGGCTTCGGCTCTAGTGCCGCATTTGTAGACTACAACCGTGACGGCTTGTTGGATTTGTTCGTCGTAAACTATGTGCATTGGTCGCCGCAACGAGAGTTGGTTTGCACCGGGCCTAGAGGGCAACCGGACTTTTGCGTTCCGAATGCATACAAAGCACCAGCTCCTGATGTTCTGTACAAGAACAACGGTGATGGCACATTTTCTGACGTGACGGCGTCTTCAAAAATTTCTACGGCATTTGGAAACGGGCTGGGAATTGCTTGTGCTGATTTCGATGGAGACAGTTGGGTGGACGTCGTGGTCGCAAACGACCTGCTGGCCAATCAGCTATGGATCAATAAGCGTGATGGCACTTTTGAAGATCATGCCCTCGTACAAGGAGCAGCCTTTGACGGCAATGGCGTTGCAGAATCGGGGATGGGTGTTGATGTTCAAGACGTCGATTACGATGGCGATCTCGATTTGCTAATGACTCATTTTCAGGGGCAAACCAATACGCTTTATCTCTACGAGGGTTCTTTTTTTCATGATCGGACAATTCGCATGGGCCTTGGATCCAGCAGCCCCCACACCGGATTTGGAACCGCCATTATGGATTTCAACAACGATGCCCTGTTGGATATCTATGTTGCGGACGGCCGTGTGACACTTCCACAGGGAGACCCGATTTATGATGACGCTTACGCGGATGAAAACCAAATCTTCAAAGGTCTGACAGCAGGCGGATTCGAAGAGGTACTGCCGGTTGGTGGAGCCGACATGGACCAGCACCATTCCAGCCGAGGGGCTGCCGTTGGCGATTTCGACAACGATGGAGATGTGGACATCTTCGTTTCAAATCGAGATGGCCCTGCGTATCTTCTGGATAATCGGTCAGCGGATGGAAACCATTGGATTGGTTTTCGCATACTCAACGAATACAAATCAGATGCCATCGGAGCCAGGGTTGAAATCGAGTTTGATGGACTAACGCGATTCAAGGACGTCCGGACGGCACACAGCTATTGCTCTTCCAGCGACCCGCGCGTCCACTTCGGATTGGGATCTGTAGATCGTATCGAGCGAGTTACCGTAGCCTGGGCTAATGGTAAATCCGAATCCTTCGGCCCCTACGACTCTGATCAATACATCACAATTACGCGCACACCTAAATAGGACAAACAGAACAAGAAACAGCAGTGTGGTATCTTCGCCTTGCCGCGATCTTCTCGCAAAACATGACTTCGCCCACAGAAAGCTGAGACGCCAAAAAACACGGTGGGGGGAATGCTCCAGCGACAATCACACCCGCTTGAAGGCGACGAGTTGTCGATGAAGCACTTCATCGCTGAACGCGAGGTTGTAATTGAAAGGCGGTAATTCGATTAACTGAAGTTCTCTGGCCGCAGCACTCCCTTCTCGTAGTTCGGTTGGCGCGAGCTGTTCCGTCTTGTATGTGATGATGAATCCATTGGATTGAACGAATCGGTGCGCGTTGAAGAGGCATTTTTCAATTGAACCGAAAGCTCGGCACGCGACGACATCGAAACGAGAATCGGTTTGCCAATGATCGGTGTGAGCGTGAACGCTTTGCAGATTGGATACGCCAAACGATCCGACGGCGTCACGCAGGAAACTCGCTTTCTTGGCGGTTGAGTCCACAGCGGATACAAGACATTTTTCTGCAAAAACCGCGAATGGAAAGGAAGGAAACCCTGCCCCGGTTCCAATGTCAAGAAATCGGCGGGGCGTCACGCCAAGTTGGCGTAGACAAGGGAGAATTGAAAGCGAGTCAGCGTAGTGCTTAACCGCAGCTTCGACAGGAGCTGTGATCCGCGTCAAGTTGAACTGTTTGTTCGCCTCGATGAGTTTCAAATAGTGTGCGGTGAGCTTTTCCAATTGGTCGTTAGTCGAAGCAATGCCAAGACGAGCCAAGGCTTTGACCAGAGTATCTTGAAATAGCGCGATGTCTGCCTGCATGGGTGCATGATTATCGATCGCATTCGCATCGACGACAAGTAAGTTTTTTTGAAGGCGGATTACAACGATGAACCTGCAAGGCAAGGCGCTTGACTTACCAATGAAGTCATGACTGTGGATTCTGGCTGATGTTGCACGCTGCAGCCTGGATTGGCCGTGCTCAGTACTTCACGGTACCAGTCAAGATAGGCGTCTACCTGCTGATCGAGATCGAAGCGGGCAATGGCGTCGCGGGCAGCGTTGGATGCAAGGCGAAGGCGCAGCTCTTTGTTCATCGTTAATTCCAACAGGGCATTTGCCATGGCATTCGCATCACCGGATGGCGTGAGTATGCCAGTAGACTCTTCCTCTTTGTGACAGATGAAAGGCGATTTCGACTGAACATCTGAGATAGCCAGTGTTTTGATTTGCTCAGGGATTCCTCCAACAGCCGTTGCAACGACGGGTAGGCCACAGGCCAATGCTTCCAAAATGCTATTTGGAAAAGTGTCGGCCCGAGAGGCATGAATATAGATGTCCGCCGCCTGGTAATATCGAGCAACCAATTGAGGCGATTGTTGGAACGGTATAAATTGAACCATGGCTGAGCCGATTTTGATTGGCGGTGCTTCTTCGCCCAGCGCGACAAACAGCAAAGGGCGCTTCACATTTTCAGCGACTTGCGCCACTGCTTCTTGTAGTGTCTTGTAGTCCTTCCACGGATTGTTCTTGATGCCGTTAGCCGCGAACAAAAAGATCATTGCATTCGGAGCAAGCCCCAGCGATCTTCGGACTTCTTCCTTTGGTCCGGGGTGAAAAACTGATAAATCAACACCATAGGGAATGATCTTCGAATCACGAACGGCTGGTTGAAGAATCGACTGGTGGACCTTATCCATCAGCCATTGACATGGAGTGGCCACGAACAATTCACATTGACCAAGGATAGCCTTTTTTCGTTGCCAGTTGGAAGCCGTCGCGTCTCGCTGAATGCGCGGGTAGAGGTCAAGGTAAGGGCATTCTCCGCACCCGAACTGCCAACGCTCGCAGTCTAATGAATGGGCGCAATGGCCACTTGTCAGCCAGGCATCGTGAAGAGTGAGAAAAGTGGGAATGCGTTGACTTAGCGCTGGCAATTCTCGAAGATCAAAATACCCGCCGTGCAAGTTATGGCAGTGGATGACGTCCGGGGGAGGCGTTTGAGAGTCGAAAAGGTGTTTTGTGCCTTGGAAGTTGAAGTCCTCGGCTCCACGATGTCGATCCAACCAGCCGTTTGGCTCAGCGAGAGATTGGGTGAGCTTGCAAAGCTGTTTGACGCCGTGCCTTTTGTTGAAATGAGGCTGTAAACTCCGATATCGATTCCACCAAAACCTCGACCATGGATTGGGTGAAAGTTCATGGGGTATAGTTCTAATATCCGGATCGTCGATCGAAGAAAATCCGACAGCCAGGGTTGAACCTAAGCCTTGAGCACGATAGGCGCGAAAAAGGTCGTAGGCAACTTTTTCGGCGCCGCCTCCAACATCGCGCGTGCTTACCTGTAAAATGCGTAGGGGGTCAGGTTGCAACGCGCGTCACCTCGCTGATACGATGAAGAAGCGTGTCGCCATCCCAATCGCGCACGAGTATCCTGGGCAATTGAAAAACATCCGATCGATTTGAAACCACTCCTGGAAAATTCGCACAGGCTCCATGGAATCCTTCATCCCGCACGATTTCGACAGTCTCTGTGCCATAATCGTGTCTTGTTCCGAAGGGGTACGAGAATTGACTGATTTGCCTGCCAGCGACTTCTTCGAGAAAAGCCTTCGATTGTGCGATTTCACGGTGTTGTTCGACACGATCCAGCGATGAAAGAGCCTGATGCGATACCGTGTGTGCGCCAATGTCGAGCAAATCGGATTTCGCAAGCTGTTGCAGTTGCTCCCGGGTCATCGGTCGATGCGTCTTGCGAATGACGTCGGCTTCGCTCGCCCATTCCCGAAGTTGATTCACCAAATCATGTCGAATCGATGGCTTGAGCTTTCGCATGATTGTGAACAGGTTGCAGTAAAGTGCTTGCCTTGTGCACGGAGGGCTGTCTTCAAGCACATTCCAATAGGGAGCGACTTTTTGACTGTCAGTCGAGATGGATTGTGAGTCGCGTACTTCCCATGTGTGCTGCTCTCCGGAGATTTCGATAGAAAGGGTGTCCGGCAAATCGCTCGTTTGAAGAATGATTCTTTCGAGTTCGTCCCACCAGTACTCTCGCTGCTGCTTTGTGAATTCAGTCGTGACAAAGATTGTTGCGGGTACACAGGCAGCTTCGAGTAAGGGGGCAGCGCATTCGAGATTGTCGGCATAGCCATCGTCAAAAGTAATGACGAAGCGGCTGCTCGGAACGTTCCCTGCGATCAACGATTCGCAGCAGGACGTCAAACTCATCGGCAGCCTCTGCGATTTCAGGGCATCCAGTTGATCCGAAAACCGAGCGGGCGACACCGCAAGAAGTTGTGGGTCGAACGTCAAATCGCATACGCGATGGTAAAGCAGGATTACGATATCGCCGTTATCGCGAGCGGCCTGGTCATTCTTTGGAGCTGGCGTTTGCGTTGTTGACGAAAGGGTCACGATGGCGTCCCTTCGCGCTGCGCACGAACGGTAATGATGAGTTCGTAGTTGGGGTCGCGGTAATGCAGGTCGTCTTCCGATACGTCTTCCACGACGAGACCCTGCAGGAACGCCGTAGCGATGAGTGCGTTACCGAAGGCTTCCACCTGAACCTGCTCTGCATCAAACCATTCCTCGAACAGCCTGCGAATCGACAGCGTGGTAAATCGCCAATAATCTCCCCAACGATCCATATCGTATCGACTAATTTGGCTGATTCCGGGCGCCGTGGCCAATACAACTCCGCCCGGCGCAAGCGAGCAGTTAAGCGTTCTTAATGCAGGCTTGATGTCATATATGTGTTGAAGCGTCTGAGTTAGTATAATGCAATCGAACAGGTTTGGCGGGAGCGTTTTCGGATCGGTTAGATCGCCGACGATAGTTGCTTTGCGATTGTCGCTGGTAGCGTGTAATACGTCGCTCTTTGTGACGCGCTGCTTGCCAAACTTCTTCGTGTACTGATCTTCCGCGATTTCCAGGACATGTCCGCGAACATCGGCTTCGTGTTCAGCGAGAAAACGCTCGATGTACCAACGGTCGATGCATCGGCCTCGGTCAAAGCCGAACACTTCGCTAATCGGTTTGGGGCCACGCAGAGAACCGAAGTCGATGTTGCCTATTGCTGGAACGGATTCCGCGTTACCGTTGGTTTCGGAGCAGGCTTGAACAGAGGAGTTGCGATTCATTAGGAAAACTGGTCTCTGCGCTTTGCGTAAATGAGAAGGAAATAGTGCGTTTCGTTGTCAAGTCGAAACGGAGGCTGGCATTGCGGATTCGTTTCGCTGTCGAAATCGTTGACAAGATAATCAAACCCCTGACGGCTAAGAAGGGACAGAATCTTGTCCAGCGTCCGAGGCTGGCCCGGCAAATGGTGATATTCGATGACCATTTCGCGCACCGCACGAAGCTCTGATTCTGACGCGGTGAGCACATCCGACTCGGCGCCTTCTATGTTCATTTTCAAAAAGTCAACGGGTTCGTCCAGAAACTGCCCAAGCTGAACACATTCGACGTCCGTCGTCTCAGCGCCCTGTTCGGCTGTCACTGCATACGCTTGTATGGCACTGGCGTACTTGCCATCAGCTACGAATGTCGCTGTAGTGCGATGGGGCGACAATGCGGCGCGAACCACCTCAATATCTGTCAAATTATTGGCATTTATATTGTGTGTAAGGTACGGAATGACCATGGGGTCCGGCTCGAATGCGGTGATGCGCGCCTGGGGATAGGCCGTCTTGAAATAGAGGATGGACATTCCGATGTTGCTGCCACAATCGAGAATGCGTGGGGCCCGCGTTTCGGCCTCGAAGTGGTAGATTCGTCGGCAGAAGATATCTTTGTAGAGCATGTAGAAGTTTGGCCCATCGTTAATCTTGACGCGCATTCCATGGGTGTCTTCGACTTGCCCGGCACTTGTCACGGGATCGAACATTCGCGCGCGCAATTCCTGCATGTGTTTATTGGTAAGAGTTACAGCCATTGCGTTTGTTATCGGTAACCAGAGCCTGTGACCGCTACCGAAGAGGGCGCACGATGTGATCGTGAACGGTGGGCAAATATGGGGCACATCATCCGATCGTCCGATAAGAATTGCCGCGTGAGGCGCTAATTCTCGGACGCGAGATGAAAAATCACAAGCTGTGATTTGTGGGCAAATGTGCGCATAAGTTTCTTTGCTCAAAGATGTTGCGCTGCGCCAGCGGTTCTGCCGGTAGTCGATAGGGCTTGGGTTAGGATTTCCTTGAGGTCTGCCATTCGGTGGGCATAGGTGTGTTCTTGCAAAGCGCGAGCTTGTCCTGCTTTCGCGATTTCGCGCCGCGCTTCGGCATGGGCCAAATAGTAGCGGACCTTCTCAACACATTCGCGGTCATCGCGATAGGTGACGACCTCTCGGCCAGGAACGAACAAGTCAGCGAGATTGCTTCGAGACTCTGTGATAAGGCATGTTCCGACGCCGGTCGCTTCGTAAAGTCTCATGTTGTTGGCATAGCTTGTGTCGATGCAGCCTCGAACGTCGATGTGCGCGTGCCGATTGAGCGTAATGCGTGATTGGTGAAGGACGTCGAACATGGCCCGCCCCCATCTTTCGCCATGGTGTTTTGTACGTACCGGAGACTCTTCCGCGATCTGCTCCTGCCCGTATCCAAATACATTGATATCGAAGTCTTCGAGAAGCGTTTCGAGCCAACTGATTCGATCAGGGTGGGATGGGGCGAACCCGCCGACGAATGTTACGTCATAGACTTTGGATTTGTCGGCGAGGCGGTCCAGGACGCGCCGATCGAAACCCAGCCTGAGGTGAGCTGCTTGAACGCCTAGTTCATTAAAGTGTTTTACGATTGGCGGAAAGGATGACACCATCAAGTCGTAAGCTGCGAACGTTCGGTTGGTTGGTAATGGGGATGCAATTTGGCCGACCAGCGACCCCACTTGCGATTTTATTTCAGCAAGAAACGTGTCGCCCAACGGGGACCATTCGAAGACGTACAAAACGTCAGGCTGGAAGTGAGCGATTTGTGCTGCGAGGATTTGTCGTCGGCGATCGTGTTCGTTTCCAATTAGGTTGACATCATTTTCGCCAGCCCATTGCGATTGGAGGATTTCAGCATTGCAGATTACCTCTCTCGCATCACAGCCCAACGTGCGCAGTTCGTGAGAATACGCGTCGCCAATTCCAAACGCCGTGTCGAAAACGGCTGCGGATTGCTCGGCAAACGGAAGACTCTTTAATTGCGGTTGCTCGGCGTAGAGCGTGTGTAAGAATTCTGGATAAAACGTCTGAACGAATAGGACTCTTGGAGCCGTGTTGCTCATTTGCTATAGCCCCAAACGACCGGGTGTAGCCGTGAATCGAGGACGATCGCGAGAAGAATATGTATTCGGCACTGAAATAGAATAGCGCTTAGCCTAATAGCACAACGCAGGAACGCTCGATGCAGTTGGCCGTAGCTTGGCGTTCAGCTCATTTCGCTCGATGCGTCCGCGTAACCGATGCGCTCGCCGATAGCGATCGGATCGCCAATCTCCTGGTGTCAGGCCTGCGCTCGTCATCGCACTGCGAAGTTGACGTATCCCTTTCACAAGGTTCCAACGGTATTGTAGATTAGGCAGGGTCTTGGCGAGTTTCGCGCCGTCTACCCGATAGCTTCTCTCGTCAATCGCATCCTTCGCGATCATCCGTGTCGCTTGTTCGATTTCTTCCGTTACGGCATCTGCGATTTCAATCACGCGGAAGTTCTGTTCTGAGTCGGCAATGTTGAACACCTGATTGGCAATTCGTTCCGTTGGTGCAGTCAACACACCCGCATAGGCACGCGAAACGTCCTCGACATGCATCATCGGACGCCAGGCGACACCAGCCGATTGCATCATAATGTGGCGGTTTGCCACGGCGGAACCGACGAAATCGTTTACGACCAAGTCCAGACGAATCCGCGAGGACGCGCCATAGCAGGTTGGCATTCGCAGTGAAATAGGTGTGAAAAGTGTACTGGACATCCGGCGCAGGATGTTTTCACAGTCGAGTTTTGATTGAGCGTATCTCGAAAGAGGGGCGACCGGACTTTCCTCCGTCAGTAAATCGTTACCCCCTCGGCCATATACGCTGCAAGACGAGGCAAACAAAAATCGTTCGACGCCTGCACGCTTTGCGCACTCAGCCAAACGATTCGTTCCTTCAATGTTTATTTCTTGTGTGTGCTTCGGAGAAATATCTGCCAACGGGTCATCCGATAGAGCCGCCAAATGGATGATTGCATCAAACGACAACAACTCCGTGTATTCGACGTCGCGAATATCAATATCAAAAAACGGGACTGCATCTTGAGTACGTCCGAAGTCACAATCCCCGTAAAGGTCAACGTCTAATCCGACAACGTCAAAATTTGCATTTTGAAGAACACGGCAAAGAACGGAGCCGACGTATCCGCGATGACCTGTGACCAATACTCGCACTGTGAATCGTCCAAACTGGTGATAAACGGAGAACCCAACAAGACGCCTAGGCGAACGTCCTTAATACGAACGCCGACAGCCTGTCCATGAAGTATCGGCAGTGGTACGCTCTCGTCTTGATGGAGTTTGGGGACGATTTGCCCATGATGGAATTGTGAAATCGGAAGCACCGGTTTGCAGGGTTTATGTCCCGAAACTTTTGAGCAGTTTCATTGACCTGTATCTGTGAAAACATTGTCAAGTACGTCGATGAGGAAATCGACGTCTTCTCTCGTTATGCAAAGCGGCGGTTTGATTCGCAATACGTTACCGTAAACTCCGCCCTTGCCGATCAACACGCAACGACCCTTAGCAGCTTCATGCACTATTGCTGTTTCTTTCGTCGCAGGTTCCTTAGACTTTCGGTCGCGAACCAGTTCGACGCCAAGCATTAACCCTCTGCCTCTTACGTCTCCGATGAGTGCATGCTTCCCCTGCAAGTCGATTAGTCGATCCTTGAGATATTGCCCGACGATTTTGGCATTCGACAGCAAGTCATCCGAGTCGATGATTTCGAGCGTCATCAATCCCTGGATCGTAGAAATCGGATTGCCTGCAAAGGTGTTGAAGTGGAGTTTCTGCGCCATGCAATCAGCGATGGCAGGTGTCGTGGTGACCGCGCCTAACGGAGCACCATTCGCGATACCTTTTGCCATCGTTACCACGTCAGGTGTGACGCCTTTCCCATCGAATCCCCAGAAGTTGTCGCCGGTCCGCGCGAACCCCGTCTGCACTTCGTCTGAAATGCACAATCCGCCGTGCGAACGAACGATGTCGTATACGATGGGGAAGTATTCGTCGGGAGGGTCGATAACGCCGCCAGCACCTTGGATTGGCTCGGCCAGGAATCCCGCAATCTTCCCAGATGTTTCATAGTCGATAAGTTGCGCCACGTCCCGCGCGCATTTCACATCGCAGCTTGGGTATTCAAGGCCGTAGGGACACCGATAACAGTATGCTGGTGTGGCGTGCTTCACGCCGAAGGCTTGTGGTAGCGGATATTTCCAATTTCCCATAGCGGTGAGGCCCATTGCGGTTTGTGTGCCGCCATGATATCCATTGCGCAAGGAGATAATGTCGAATTGGCCCGTATGGACTCGAGCCATGAGCGTTGCGAAATCGGTTGCTTCACTTCCCGAATTTGTGAAACATGAAACTTTGAGTTCGCTATCGTCCGGAAATCGGCTGGCTAGTTGTTCAGCAAGACGTACCGCGTTGGGATGCAGGAACACCGATGTCGTATGGACAAGTTTCCCGACCTGCTCTCGAACGGCTTTCACGATCCTGGGGTGCGAGTGCCCGACGTTCACCGAAGCCACCCCGGCAATCGCATCGAGGTACCGCTTTCCCGTATCGTCCCATAGATACTGCATGTACCCTTCAACAATCTGAATCGGCTGGTTGTAATAGCAAAAGGTAGCTGGCGCGACGTATTCTCGCCGAAGCGCCAGCACGCTGTTGCGGTCGAGGTCCGAGTATTCAGTCGGATTGTGGTCGCACGATGGCAGATGGACTTGATTCTTCGCAGTTGTCACTTGTTGCTCCGTTCAATAAACCACACTTGGCTTGGCTGGCCGCTCTGCGCGCCTTATCTGCGTATCCGGTGCCAATTCGAAGGTATTATTGTTGTTTTTGTCGGAGAGCGAAAGGGCGCGGGCTCAATTGGTTCGAGCGATAACACGATGTTGTTTGCGAGCACGAACTGCGCGTTGGTCCTCATATCTTTGATCCGATCCAATGTCCACAATAACAAGGGCCAATTGCGATCAGCGACCTGTATTATCGCCAGCTATTTTCCGACAAGCCTTCGTCACTGATCCAGCTGTAGCTAAGACTGACTCGTAGGCGATTCGATAAGGATTGGGGCGCGCATTTACAACTAATGGTCGCAGGAGGTGCCTTCAAATGAGGGCAGCATGGAAGGGTCTTAGGTCGTTCTGGAATGCCGAGGAGATTCCGCGCTGGTTTGGTATGTCCGTCGTCTTGGTCTATCTCTTTGGCCTTGGAGCAATCGCGTATTTCGGACTGGCTCAGGTACGCCAAAAGTCGCGATCGCAACTTGACCGAGCTATGCACTATGCAGTCACTGCGTTGGCTGATCGCCTTTCGGCGCAGGAGTGTCAAAGTGAGGCGGGCCTGGTGAGTAGCAGGTTCAAGCAGGAGCTTTACGAATTTGCCGGACACTTCAACACGAATTCTGTTCGTGTTGTGACCGAGAACAGAATCGTTATCGCGTCGGTTGATGAGGTTGAGGTTGGTAGCTCGGTTGAAGATCCTATTCCCGGAGGTCAGTCGATCGTCAAGCCTACGGTTGCGACGGTCGGCTCCGCTGGTGGAGCTTCGGCGATAACGGTGTACCGCATACCGATCGGATCTGATGCCAAACCGTTGCCCATGGGTTTGCACGGTTCCGACGTCGATGGGGGAAGTCAAGAGCCCAAGGTGGCGAACTCGCTAAGTAGTGAGGAAGAAAAAGGGGAGTCCGCGGTTGTTTTCCTTGAAGTCGTTGTTCCTCCATCTTTCGAGGCAGAGACTGCGATTGGTGCAAGTGCCGAAGCTGCGATCGCTATTCTGGTTGGATTTGGTGTGCTGTTGGTGTTGTATCGATGCGTTCGTCGCCAGATGAAAGGTGTTGCAGCGATTGCAACCAGGCTTCGATCGCACGGCGATTCGATTCGCAGCAGGCTTGGCGAATTGCATGTTATTGATTCAACGGATGAAGTCACCGATGTCTGGAATCAACTTGTTGACTTGGCCCAGGAACTATCAAAATCGGTGGAACACAACCGCGCAACAGGCGAATTGGCCAAGGCATTGTCGCGATCATCTGAGGGTGGACTTGCTGACGTAATCAATAGTCTGCCGGATGGGGTTATCCATATTACCGACGAGGAACGCATTGCTTATTTCAACTCGACGGCTGGACGCCTGCTCGGCTGGACATCCGATGCGGCGCCTCAGTCGCTGTCTTCGTCTACGATGCAAGGTGTTGGGAATCATATTGTGGAAGTCGTGCAAGCGGCGCTTCGCGATGACGGCAACTTTGCCGCTCAGACGGAAGTCGTTAGCGAAGATTCGGAAAATCATGACAACGGCAGTCACTACCGTGTTTGGGTTATTCCGCTTAAGCCAGCGGAAAACCGAAGTCAATGTATGGTTCTCATTCGCGATATCAGCCAGCAGCTGCGCGCGGATCGAGCCCGTGAAGATTTCGTCACACAAGTGACGCACGAGCTTCGTACTCCCCTTACGAATATTCGTGCGTACGCCGAAACATTATCAAGCGGGATGTTCGACGATCCGTCGGTCATTACAAACTGCTACAACGTCATTACGAAAGAAACACGCCGTCTTTCTCGTTTGATCGAAGACATATTGAGTGTCTCTCAGTTAGAAGTTGGCGGGATCAGTCTGGAAATGGGCAATGTCGATGTGAAAGCCTTGCTTACCGATGGCGTCCGAGACGTCAGAGGCGTGGCAGATGAAAAGAACATTGACATCCAAATTGCATTGCCTGCGAAGCTCGACACCCTTCGTGCCGATCGCGACAAGCTTGCAGTAGTTGTCAATAATCTTCTTGGAAATGCTATTAAATATACAATGGCGGATGGCAACGTCTTGGTTGGCTGTCAGATGACGACAGACGCCATTGTATTGACAGTAAAAGACAACGGCATGGGTATTGATCCGTCTGACCATGCGCGCGTCTTCGGAAAATTTCAACGAGGGCGAGATCCCGAGCTTGAAAACATCACTGGCACAGGTATCGGCTTGTACACGTCGCGCGAGATTATTCGGCGTCACGGTGGGGACATTTCCGTTATCAGTGAAAAAGGTGAGGGGTCCACGTTCATGGTTCGGTTGCCGCACAGAGCAAGCCGAGCGTCGTCACTGTCTGTGACAGAGGAGTCTTGATCGAATGGCGAAAATACTGATTGCAGAAGACGAGCTTCATATTGCTCGGGTCATGTCGATGTGGCTTAACAGGCACGGGCATCAGACGTTGGAGACGCAAAATGGCCTCCAAGCGCTCGAAGCCCTGAAGGACGAATCAGTCGACCTAATCATCACCGACATGAACATGCCTGAGCTTGACGGCTTGGGGTTGATTGCCGCCGTACGCGAAGAGCTTCATCTCGAGGTGCCGATTATTCTGATCACGGCGAGGTGTGACCAAGTTGAGTTGAAGGAAAAGATACGAAAACATAAGGTTGAACTATTTCCCAAGCCATTCGTGCCTTCGCGGCTTGTAGCAGATATCGATCGTGTTCTCGGCGTCGTGAGCAGTCCGGATATGGGGACATAAGCATGGCTACGATGAAAACAAAAAACCAGCTTGTGACGGCGAGCAAAGCTTCCATGCCGGTGAGCGAGCTGCTTGCCCAGATTCGGAACGAGATTCGTGGTGACTTTTCTGGCGAGAAAGTGAATCACCTTATCGACGACGTATCAAATCGAGTGAAGCTCTTGCAGGTCGAACACGAAGGCATGACGGAGGAGTTGCTTCGAACGTATGAGCAACTGGGCATCGTCTTCGAAGTGAGTCGCCGGGTTTCTACCGTTCAGGGCGAAGAAGCTGTGGTCAATCTGTTCCTCGACACCATGCGCCGCAGCTTCGACGGTCGTCCCACGTTTGCTATGAAGGCTGAGCCTGATGGTTCATGGGTGACCAGGGATGCGAATCTCCTTGTCGAAAACTGGATTGAAGAACTAAGCGACCGTGCTCGTGATTCGCGCAGGGTTGTTGTGGGAGAAGCGCCATACTCCGGTGCAGGCAGTGAAATCGCGGAAGCTATGGTAGGACCAGTTTTTGCGGGCAATTCATTCGTCTGTTCGATTGTGCTAACGCGAGGTCCGGACGCGATGGAGTTTCGAGCGAGTGACATGGGTCTGCTCGATTCGTTGGCCATATTCTGCGGGGACTTGATTGATAACCATCGCCTGGTGCATGAATTGCGCGAGATGTCGGTTGCGATGGTTCGTTCGCTCGTCAATGCCGTTGACCAGAAGGATCAGTACACGTCCGGTCATTCCATGAGGGTCGGCTATTACGCGACGCTCTTAGGTAAGAGATTGGGGCTTTCCGAAGTTGAGCTGCAAATGCTTCAATGGAGTGCGCTGCTCCATGACATCGGCAAGATCGGTATTCGAGACGACGTTTTGAAAAAAACGGGTAAGCTCTCTACTGAAGAATTTGATCATATTAAGGAACACCCAGTTCGCAGTCACCGCGTTGTTCAAGGAGTACCTCAATTGAACGACGCGCTCGCTGGTGTGCTGCACCACCACGAGCGTTTTGATGGCAGTGGGTATCCTGCGGGCTTGAAAGGTAAAGACATTCCGTTGCAGGCGCGGATCATACAAATAGCCGACGTATTCGATGCCTTGACCTCAACCCGATCTTATCGAACCGCATTTGATTGGAAGCAGGCGCTAAAGATTCTTAAAGAAGAGGCTGGGACAACAGTTGATCCCGATCTACAGAAGATATTTCACGACATGATTGAAACGTGGCTCGAGGAGTTACCGTCACGATGGGCTACCCTTGTGACAATTGCAGGTGATTTTACCTACGGCGAAGTAACGGAACCGTTCGAATCGGCGGAGAATTGACGTGGGCATGGCTCTGGTTTTGCTTTGGTTGCCTATCATTCTGGCGGTTGGCATAGGTGGCCGACTGTTGACGCGATCTACAGGATACGCGCTAGGGTTACTTTGCGCGCTGTTCTGGTTGCTGTTGCTCCGTGTTACCTTGATCGCTGAAAGTTGGCAGCAAGTTGACATCAGCTTGGCCATAGCCGCTGGCGCTCTAGCTATCATCGCAATGGGAGGATGGGCTGGTGAGTTGTCACTTGCATTCAAAACGAGCGAATCAAAAGGTGGTCAAGCGGACGTTCACGAGGGAGGATGGAAAGATGGATCGACAAACGCATCCGTGCTGCAACTCGCCAATGCCATCGATCGATTCGACGATTGGCTAAGCGACGACAAATTGCGCGATCCCTGGGGCGGTTTCGATCAGTTTGTGCGAACCGTCCTATTCGATTGCTGTGCTGCCACACGCGTAAAGCCTTACCGTCTTTGCAACGACGGGCAAGAACTTCAGCCCTTGCATGAAAACGACCCCAATGAGGAGTATGGTCGAATTGACGCACGCCGTGGGGTTGTAGGGCATGTCGTAACGACAGGCCGAAGCTATGTCAAAGGGTTGGCTTCATCCGGAGAGCTTGTAGACGAAATCGCTTGCGAAAATGGAGAAGATATTGCGTGGTGCTTCGTGGCGGCGAAAGGAAACACACGACTAGGTGTTATCACGGTGGGGCAGCTCGGCATAGACCCAGCAAGTTCCGGCCCCGTGCTTCGTGCGATTGAACGAGTTGTCGGACAATTCTGGCGGACCTTGGTCGAGCGAATTCATTGCCAGGAGGCTGTCGTTACGGACCCGGCATCGGGCCTGCTCTCGCGTGAAGCTTTTTTTCACGCATCGGAGAATGCACTAAAAGAATCGTATGCGACAGGTGAACCTGTAGCCGTTGCTGTGTTTGGTCTTGAAAGGCTAAGAGAGCTAAATGATGCCGGGCATTGGGAAGTTGCTGACGATCTGGTTCGGGAAGTAGCCTCGGTTTTTCAGCGTAAAGTACGCCTGGAAGACTGTGTCGGTAGATACAGCAACTCGCGTTTCATAGTTCTTTTCCGCCGTGTTGACTCTGGTTTGGCTGCGTTGATCGCAAGCCAAATCCTGTCACGCGTGGAAGCAGTCTGCGCGAACGAGGCAAGGTGGAAAATTGCCGTGCAGGTTCGATGTGGAATAGTCGGAAGCGGCAACAATACGCCAGGCTTGAATGAGCTTGTCACGGGAGCCTTACAGCAGTGCCAGCGAGCGCGAACAGAATGTGTGGGCCTGGCGAGTGATTTGGATTGTGTTTCGGTGAGCGGGGGAGTGTCGGCGTGAAGATAGAACATCAAACGCTTGGGACCGTGGACGTACTCTCGCCGATTGGAGCGCTTGTCGACGAGGATGCAGAGCAGTTTCGGAAGATGCTGTTGGACGTCTTACAGAAGCCAAACCCTCGAGTTGTCGTTTCGCTTCAAGAGGTAGCCTATTTCGACAGTGTTGCGCTTAGCAGTCTCCTGGATGCCAGCGATGAATTGTCGGATCGGGCCATGAGTTTGAAATTGACAGATATGCCGACTACTTGTCGCGAGGCGTTGGAGCTGACCGGCATTGCGTCGAGATTTCGCTTTTTTGAGACTGTCGAGGACGCTGTTAAGAGTTTCCTTTAGGTGAAGACCTGACGCGATTGGGTTCTGGAGTTGTCGGTACGATGTCGAAACTTGCCATTGAAAGCGCAGCAAGGCTTGGTGAGCAACTCGTCAAGGATGGATTGATTGACGAGGCGCAGCTCGCTGACGCGCTATCACGGCAGAAGGAGAGCGGCGGGAAAATCGGTGGCGCTCTGGTTGAGGCAGGCGCGCTGTCTGAAGCTGCGCTTGTTGATGCGCTCTCGAAGAGATTGGGGGTTCAAGGTGCCGTTCTTCGACATGGCTTGATCGACCCGAAAACTGCAAAGACCATCCAAAAGGAAGAATCGGAGCGTCTACGAGTTCTTCCTCTTTTTTGCGTTAGAGACGAATTAACGGTGGCGATGGTCGAGCCGAAGGCGCTCCCAACAATTGACAGGCTACAGGCACTTTCGGGATGCAAGATCAGGCCCGTTCTTGTCCTCGAGGAAAATCTCCGCGAATATCAAAATAAGTATATGGCCGCCGACGTGAATGTTGACTCCTTCCTGGCTTCAATGGAAGAGAGTGAAATTTACATTACGGAAACGGAAGCGATAGACGAAGGGCCTGTCACCGACCTCGACAAGATGATCGATGGTAGCCCGATCGTTAATTTGGTCAATCTCGCGGTTCTCACCGCTTTACGCGAAGGCGCGAGTGACATTCACGTCGAGCCGGATCGGGATGCGACGCACATACGGTATCGAATCGATGGTCAATTGCGCGAAATGCTCAAGCCGCCAAAGGGTATGCATGCCGCTATTGTGTCACGAATCAAAGTAATTGGGAAAATGGACATTGCGGAAAAGCGGCTGCCGCAGGAAGGCCGAGTTCATATTGTCGCAGATGGCCGAGAAGTCGATCTTCGTGTATCCAGTATGCCGACCGTTCTTGGTGAAAAGATCGTCCTGCGAATTCTGGACAAGTCGCAGCTCAACTTTGAATTGGAAGCGCTTGGGCTTGTCGGCCAAGACTACGTCGCAGTCCAATCGATGCTGGAAAGCCCGTATGGGCTGCTTTTGGTGACGGGGCCAACTGGAAGTGGCAAAACAACGAC
>JAJDEA010000049.1 GCA_029260035.1 Phycisphaerae bacterium | reverse complement strand
TCACCGATCGCAACGATCTGGACGATCAGCTGTTTAGTACGTTCGGGCAATGCAAAGATCTGCTCCGGCAGACACCGGAACAAGCGGCAGACCGCGACGACCTGAGAACCCGGCTGGATCGCTCATCAGGCGGTGTGATTTTCACCACCATTCAAAAGTTCATGCCGGCGTCTGGCGAAGAGCACATGCCGATGCTCACCGATCGCCGTAATGTCATCGTGATTGCAGACGAAGCGCACCGCAGCCAATACGGCTTTGAGGCCAAACTCAATCAAGAGACGGGTCAACGGCGCTACGGTTTTGCTCATAATATTCGCGAAGCTTTGCCGAACGCTTCATTCATTGGTTTTACCGGTACGCCTATTGAAGCCGATGACGTCAACACGCCCGCGATCTTTGGTGACTACATTGACGTCTATGATATCAGCCGTGCTGTGGAAGATAACGCAACCGTTCCAATCTACTACGAGAGCCGTCTTGCGCGGATAGAACTCGACGAAGCCGAAAAGCCGAAAATTGACGATGAGATCCAGACACTTGTTGAAGATGACGAGTTGTCGAGCCAGGAAAAACAGAAAGCTAAGTGGAGCACGGTTGAACGCCTTGTTGGTGCAGACAAACGCTTGTCGCTCATCGCTCGGGATCTTGTTGAGCACCTGGAGGCGCGTATAGATGGTATGGCAGGCGGCAAGGCGATGGCAGTCTGTATGAGCCGCCAGATTTGTGTCGACCTCTACAAGCAGATCATCGCACTTCGGCCGGATTGGCATTCGGACGACCCAGAAACCGGTGCCATCAAGATTCTTATGACAGGCAGTGCTGCTGATCCGCAGGAATACCAACCTCACCTCATGAACAAGAGGCAGCGGGATGCACTCGCCAATCGAGCGCGTGATCCAGACGATCCGCTAAAACTCGTCATTGTCCGTGATATGTGGCTAACTGGTTTCGATGCCCCTTGCATGCACACAATGTACGTCGATAAGCCGATGAGGGGACACGGTCTCATGCAGGCGATTGCGCGCGTCAACCGGGTGTTTCGGGACAAGAATGGCGGGCTGATCGTTGATTACATCGGTATCGGCGACAACCTGAAGAAGGCGCTAGGCCAGTATACCGACACCGACCGCGAAAAGACCGGCATTGATGAAGAAGCGGCTGTTGCGGAACTGACAAAGCGGTACGAAATCGTGAGCGGTATTTTCCACGGGCATGATTTCAGCAAAGGAATTTCGGGCGCTGCTGGGGAGCGATTGAAAGCTCTGGCGGATGCGATCGAATGGGTGCTCGTATGGCAGAAAAAGGAGTCTTCCAAGGCAGTCTCTGATGGGGAGAAGAAGCGCGCCCATCGGGGATATCAGGACGCGGTGCTTGGCTTGTCGAAGGCGTATGCACTGGCCTCCGCAAGCGATCAAGCCAGGACAATTCGTGATGACGTTGGTTTTTTCCAGGCAGTTCGAGCAGCGCTGGTTAAGACGACTGGTAAGGGCAAACTTTCCGAACATGAGCGGATGTTTGCTGTTGGCCAGCTTATCAATCAGGCAATCGCTAACACTGAGATTATCGATATTCTAGGCGCTGCAGGAATGAACCAGCCCGACTTATCGATTTTGTCGGACGAGTTTTTGATCGAAGTCGAACAGATGGAACGCAAGAACTTGGCGCTGGAGGCATTGCGCAAACTTCTCAATGGCGAAATCAAGAGCCGAGCACGGTCGAATGTCGTTGAAACGAGGAAGTTTTCGGATCGTCTCGAAGACGCAGTAGCTCGTTATCATGCCAATGCCTTGTCCACGATTGAGGTGCTGCAGGAGCTCATCAAACTTGCACAAGACATGCGTGCGGCAACCCAGCGCGGAGAAGCGGAGGGACTAACTCCCGAAGAAATCGCTTTCTACGACGCGCTTGCTGACAACGAAAGCGCGGTTGATGTAATGGGGGATGACAAACTTCGTGTCATCGCAACTGAACTTTTAAATGCACTTAAGACCAACGTAACAGTCGATTGGCACCATCGCGAAAACGCCCGCGCTCGCATGCGTTCTCTCGTCAAACGGATTTTGCGCAAACATGGTTATCCGCCAGATTTGCAGGACAGTGCTGTGCGTACGGTTCTTGAGCAAGCCGAGACGATTTTGCAAGAGCTGGGCTAAGGACCTTGAAGGTCGCTTACGGCGTCAGCTGCAGCCACTGCATTGCGGCAACTGTCCAGCGATTTTGGAGTTCTCTGTCGCGTTCCTCCAGTCGGCGATAGGTTTTCCAGTGCATGCCCTTTGGCTTTAGTGGGAATGGATCATCTAGGCTGCCGACGTGACCGAGCCGCTTTCGAAGCGCATGGGACTGATTGGTCGCCCGACAAAATGCAGGTTCATATTGGCTTTCATATTTGAGATCGTGACAGCGACGGCAGCGGAAGTACGACCCACCATAAAGTATACGGCATCGCTTGCTGCAAGTAGGACATGCGAACCAACGCCGTCGGCCTGAAAAGTTCGTGCCGGTATAAGTGAAGGGGATGAGCTCGTTTACATCGCACCATTCGTCGCCGGTTTGCCGTATTCGGTAGATCAGGCGTAGCCCGCTTTCCTCAACCCGGTAGCCGATCGAGCCAGTCTGGGTATCGTGACGCGACCAGGACAGCTGTCCGGACACCCCAGGGCGGAGGCGTCTGTTGCGCGCCAGGTAGGTGAGGTCAATCGAATGCATCTCGTGGCATTTGCTCCGAAACATACCGAAACTTGCTGACCTGCCTGAACCTCTTCCGCCCAAAACTTCTTCTCCAGATTATTTCGAAATCGATTGGGAAATTGCCTGCACCGCAATCTATGAAACGACGAATTTGCGAAACGAACCCAAAATTACTGAGTCAGAACAACTGCTGGTTCATCATTATTCGGAATTGATTCCAAGGTCTTCAAACGCCACTCTTGGGCGTCGCGAAGCGCCTTGAGGGTCTTAAAAAGCTGATTATCGAGCGTCGTCTGATAGCGTGAAAACAGCGCAAGAGTTGCTGCAGGGAGAACCAAGCGTTTCTGGCGGACTTTCCCAACCATTGCGAGAATGTGGGGGCGTTCGTTGGCCTCCTCCAATTGTTTGCTGCACCAGCTCAGTAGTTCGGTCAAAAAGCCGCTTAGTCCGCCGTCGTAATCCTCAAGGTACTCGTCTGGCTCCTGCGCGTCCTCGTTCGAAACGAACTTCAACTGCTCGAAAGCCAAAGGGGCAAGCCGTTCGATTGATCGGGGATCAATGGTGTCCAGGCTTTCGATTTCGTCGATGACATTGGTGCACCATGCGCATTGATCTTTATCAACTGGTACCAGGTCATTTTCACCGACCTCGTTACCGTACCCTCTACAAAGTTCGGACGAGACGGCATCTGCAACCTGACGAGGTTCCCTAGATAATTCCAACGTTGCAGTTTCCGCGGCGATGAGACGACGCTGGCGCCAGATAGTAACCGCTATGCGTTCTACGAGCACCAGCTCCGTTGTCCCAATGGGTGTCAACGTCTCGTGAAGC
>JAJDEA010000048.1 GCA_029260035.1 Phycisphaerae bacterium | reverse complement strand
TTATTTTCCCAGTCAATTGGTTTTGAAGCGAATTGCAGCGGGGATGCAACAACGGTCGCATTTGCGATAGGTTTAAGAAGACAGGTTTTTAGAGAGGTTCAATGAAACAACCGAAAACAAAAAGGCGAATGGTCGCGAATGAGGAAACAGCGCAGACTCTTGGCAACCGCTCAATCAAATGCCTTCACATTAGCGAGCACTCCGAGATAGTTGAGGATGACAGCTACTCCAGATTCATCGGTACTCTTGCGCGAGCCAAACCCTATTGGTACCAGATACGAGTTCCGACGACCGTCAAATTAAGGAGGAATCCTCATGAGTATTGATTTTAAGATTGGATTCAGAGAAAAACCGAGTGACTTGGCATTGACAATGTCGACTGCAGGGTTTGTGCTGTATAAGAGTACACCAACAGATGGCATGCTTCCATGTCGAATGGACTGGTACCGCTTCTTTGACGAACATAGGTCAGGAAGAGGGGTCGGGCTTGTCTATCACGATGGCATTTATGAAGATCACAACTCCATCTGGCAAGGAATCATTGACGATCCGAAAGAGATTGTTGCGACGGCCGACGTAATGACGAATATGGGAAGGAATGGGTTTGATTTGAAAAAGCAGAAACAAACAGCGATTTTCCTGCGGGATCGTTACCACGCCATCCTGTACGACCCGCAATCAAGGTAGATCATCATCCAATCAACTCATTTCAAGAACTGCTTGGGAAAGGTGCGTTGTGTGCAAAGGCGGGCTGCCTAGTGGATTATGTACGGCTGTGGTCTACGCGCTGGGGAAGCCTATAATTTGCAGGTCTGTCACATCGACTTGGCGAAGCGACGCGTACATGTGGTCAATCGCGCAGGCACAGAGGATATTCCGCCATTTACGGTTAAGGCCGAAGGACAATCCAGCGAAAGCAAGGAACGAACCGTTCCAATTCCCGAGGCGGCACTCTCAGATCTAACGGCGGCCATGCGCCTGGCTTTCAAGTCTGGCGGATTCATCGTCCTTACTTCCGAGCGATTCGCTGTCGTGCAATCAAACTGGCGACAGTCTCGTGCTGGTGAGGCTTGGAATGGAAAGTTCTGGCGCCCCTGGCAGAACCGGGATATGATTAACAATGTTCTCCGCGATACGAAGGTGTTTTTGCGACGCGCAGGTGTTGAGCTTACGGCTCCATTCACGCTTCACTCATTCCGCAAGAGCTTTGCCCAAAACCACGCCGAGGCGGGGACGCCACCACGGACACTCGCCAAGCTGCTTGGCCACGCCAACACGCGTGTCACGATGCAGTTTTACAATCGGGTGACTGATGCGAATGAGCGGGCGGCCGGTGAGGCGATGGATCGGCTATTGGCACAAAAGGAACAGGCGACGAGTGTGAGTTGAGAACGCGCGTAAACTCAAAATGTCTAGACAGCTATGTCTGGGTCTTTTCGAAAGTCGAGGTCGTTCCTAATTTTCCCCTGGTTCTTCGATGCGAGCGTTGATGCTGATTGAATTGCTGTCACAGGCATAACGGTTGGTCGCCAGATCTCGCGCGCTCTCAAGGGTCATAGCTCCAAACAATGCCATAGTATGCGCAGTTTTCGCCGTTTTGGGAGTTTTCAAGATAGCTCGACAACGAGAACAACTGGCGATTGCTCTCTTTCCAAATTGGGGTGTTTACCCTATTTCATATCACAAAAGGTTCCATATAGAATAGATTCCTGTCATAGCAAATATTTATTAAGTACAATGTCAAGAAGCGTCATCGCTATTGTGCCGTTTGACGGAACCAATGAAGCTAAAGACAGGAGACTCCGAGTCTTATCATCTTATGAGTGCGTTTGTAATTCGATTGGTTTGGAAAAGCCCGCCAGTGATCCAAACGCTTCGGAATGTGCTACTGCGAGGTATTTTGATTCCAGATTCTTGCCCGCAAGCCATGATGTTGTAGACCCAGTCTTTGTCTGCATCCGTTGACGAGGGATGTGCGGTGTATTGACGAATTGCTTCTTGTCGATCTAGTGATAATTGGGAATGGCTCGCTGGTGCTTGTGAATTAGATCAAAATCACCTGCAACTCAATACCACAGTCAAATTTCCGCAATTAATGACTTGACTGGCTTACTCGATATATACTAAGGTTCGGCGCGTTGGTGCTAGGCATGTCGGTTTACTGCTTGTCATAATGAGCACTTTCAAAGAGCCACGCCTGTGGCATATGTTGGTCAAACGTAATGACTCTTAAGAACAAACTGATACCCAGTGACTATTGCCTTCGCGTCACACTCACCAAGGATCTGTCCTACAAATATGGTCGGTACTTGGATGAAAACGACTCTGGTACGATAAAACCTCCTTGGTGCGTCGCGGGGACCTACGACTATCTGGAGACCGTCAGACTCGAATCTCTGGACTCGCTCTCAGACCCGGTTATCCAGGAACCGTGGGAGGACTCACGGCGCCTCATACTCTACCCATTCGAAAATCCTAGGCCTGGGAAAGTCGCCCTGCAGGCGATGTTGTGCCCCGACGCTGAGACATATCCGTTGCTGGCGATCATCATGATTACGCTTTCGCCACTTGCCTATGAGCTGCGTCCTGGCGTAGGGGCCGCATTGAGATCGATTAGAAACGTCGTCGGACTTCTCGACGAAACATCTCAAGATATGGGTTTGGACAAACGGAACATTGCCCACCTCGGGAGCCTTAGCGGTCCAGATCTTGTTACTGTAGCTGCGGCCAAGGATCCGAACGAGCTGCAAAAAATCCATCGACTTGTAGAATCGGCTCGAACATTCAGCCTCGACGAGTTGGAAAAAGGTAAATACCAGGGAGATTCGCGGGACCGTGGGCAGGGTGAAGCCAACTGGCCGGGACACGCATGCGTGTGCGTTACGCCTCTCTTGGCATTCCAGCTTGATGCAGAAACCGGTATTTTCAATCTCGGACGATTCAAGGAAGCGGAAAAGGAGTGTGGACTTCGGCTCCGATTTCGGCTGAGAGTCGATTGCGGTCATGAACATCAGGTCATTGACGACCTAAAAAAAGCTGGCGCGATTTTCGAGGAATCACCGCGAGGCGCAGCCGATGATGCCGAGCTCTTGTCGGTTGGGGAAACCGAGTGTCGTCAAGCGGAACTACAAGATAGAGATGCACAGGGAACGCTACCTCGATCGGAGTGGGATAGCCATACGTTGTTCGGTACATTTCGCCACATGGCTGATCTTGCCCGCGTTTGGCGCACTCATTGGTTCAGCAGTGACCCACATGATAAGTCTCCTTGCGGATGGCGAGGCTTAAATCTGATCGACAGTGTCACTGTAATATCATTTCCGGACAGCAAGCCCCAATGGCCACAGAGTAGGTGCAATTGGACCATTGCCGAGGAAATCCGCGGGAGCTTGAGCGATATCTGGAGTAAACAACTCAGCCCGTTCGCTGACGTGTTTCTAAATGCGACGCAGATGGCGGAACTGAAAAGTCTCTATAACAGCTTTCACTCCTGCTTCTTCCGGCAAGACCTCCTTGGAGTCGGGCGTGATTTGTACCCATTCTTTCGCCAACTCGGAAATGCTTTAGGTGATATCGATCAGTGGAGACGTTTTTTCCAGAGTAAACAGGCGGATCCCGTTTCTAGAATCTCACAGGCGGACGGTTTTGAATTCTCCATTGAGTCACTGATTTCACACGTGAGCCGTGCCGTCCGCAATCGCATCGAACATCGTGCATTGGAAGGAGATCCACCGTATCCGCAGACTCTGCGTGAAGGACCCTGTAAAATCGTAAGCGCCTATACTGTTGTTTTTTATCTTTGCTGGGAACTCTTCCGGCTTGGGCCGAAGGACGGCCCAAGTCCCTTTGTAGGCACCGATCATTTCGCCGCGTGCATCAACGCAGGAACGCGAGGGAGGATCGCCTTCGATGAGTTATTCGACGAGTTTCGGCACTTCGTTGAGAAGGATCCTGAGGCTGGCACGGGTTCACCCAATCTGCTGTCTCAGCGGCCTTGTAGTGAATGGAGCTCTCGGCTTTTGGTGGGCGATATTGGGGGCTGGATTCTCTCGCAACCCGAACTACTCGTCGTACACTGCCTTCATGAAGCTGCGGAGCTGTCAGATTGCATCGAGCTTCCTCGCTTTGCGAAGGTGCGTTTGATATTTAATGAATGGGTGTCGAATCAGGTCATTGCCGCTCTGCGCGACGAAATGGCACTCGCGTCTTACCGAAACCTATACGGAAACGGAATCATCGAACAGGAAAAGCTGAAGACAGAGGTTGCGGCAGTGAGGGATTTTGCCGGGTGGTTTGTGCCTTTCCGCTGCGCGACTCATCGCTTCCACTACGACAAAATGGACATGGAAACATTGACAAACCGCCAAAGATTCTTGGAGTCCGACTTACATCCAACGGCTTGGCTCTTTCACCATATGGATGCTTTTTCTTGCGAAATGGGCGCGAATACCCTTGCGACGTTCGCCCAAGTAATGGGAACGTCTGCCCAATTGAACCAGCGACACATTCGCCCACCGCAGGCTGAACACGTTATTAGTGCAGTTATGCGTGGCAAACTGCGCGAGCGCCTCAACATGCTCAGCGAACTAGTTAAGGAAACCGTCGCGGACACAGGACTGGTATTCGGATTGTATAACCTCCGCCGTATTACGAGCGATTTTTCCGAGGACAGCTGGACGGAAGATTTATGCACGGTATTCAAAAGCATATATCACTTGACCACCAAGGTGTACGGCCCTGGTCGTCCCCAAGATCGTATCCAGCAGTTGGTGACTCGGCGATGGGCGATCCAGCTTGCCGCCAACAAGGCAACAGCGGCAACCTGGCGGACGCGCATAATTAAGGAGCTGAGTGAGTTAGCTTCCGAAAAAGTACTGCGCATGCTAAAGGGAGATTTAGAAACGGCTGCTAGAGACGAGACGATTTTTGGCAAACATGGACTGACGGCTGCACTGCGGGCATTTAAGCCATATGGCGGCGATAAAGAAGTCGAATTCGTACCACTGACACCCCTGAAGGATGAGCTTCCTGACGTTATAGTTAAGGCCTTTAACGATGCGTGGGAAGACAAGTCCACCGGTAGCCGAATCCGGCTCTTACAGCTCTTATGGGCTAAATCAGTACGATTTGTTGAACCAAGGCTATTCGTCAAGAATAGTTGACATGAAACCATTGGGAGTCCAAAATGAAGCGTTCTGATCTTACAAAGGGGGCGGATCGTTGAATCCAAATGAGCTGGAACAGCTAGGAGTTACATTTGTACCGCCGTTCGAACGTCGTCGTGCGTCTGGTTGGCATACCCCTGCATCCATCATCCGAGATCGCTGTGATTTATTGTTGCTGCCGCCGGTTGAGGACTCGGATCCGTCGGCAGGATTTCGAAGATTGATGAGGCAGATCGAGGTTGAGTTGTAGGGGACGCTGGCGTCGGACTTTGGCCGAAGCTTTGCTTTCACTATCTTCATTATTCCTGTTCAGCGTTGAGCCGCACAGGGAACGCGGTGATGCCGCAACTTCTGAGCCCTTGGCAATCGTTACCCGAGCGAAGCATGAGTAGGGGAAAATGGTAAGAGATCACGGCACGATTCTGCTGGTCTCAGCCAACCCGGCCTTTTTTCACTACGCAGATCATATCCTTGGCGAAAAATTCGTCCTACACGAGGCAGTCCTTTGCACCGGCCAATCGGCGGGGGCGCTAGGTCGCGCCATACTCGACGAGGTAATTGCAACGCGGCAAGCTCAAAGCCGTTGCCCGACTGCAACAGATAACTTGGCGGCTAGTTTTCTTCAAAGACTCCGACAATACTGTCTAGCAATATGTAACGGGCTTTTCCGATTGATCGGTGCCTCACAAAGAATCAAGGACGGAAACGATTGCGCCCAGGTTGTGCTTCTTGATCGTGAGCTCTTTCCGTTTGGGAAAGAGAACGACTTCGTGGGTCTTCAGATCCTACCAAGAACCCTTAGGGATCAGTGTCCCATCATCGCGATTGCTTTGCATGACCATCGAGGAGAAGATGCAGAAAAAGCGTACGACGCTGGCGTGCGGGTCGTATTACCTGCTAGATTTGAGGTGGAGCTTGCGGCAGCACAGTTCAGCGCAGCTTTGGAATACGATGCTTGGCGGGAAAAACTCCAGCAATTGGCCGTGGTACGCGCAACAAGACGATTCTGGTTTGGGCTTCTTGCAGGTGTTTTCTTTACGCTTTTCGCTGCCCCCTTTTCTGAGAACGGTGTCGCTATGTGTCGTCGCATCCGCGGCTGGGCATTCACTTCCGATAGCGCTCAAAACCCCGTCGATTCGACATTCCTGCCATTGATTGCAGTGTGTGCAGGAGGAAAGGCAGAAAACGGGCGATTGGGGTGCGTCCTTGATATCAACAACACAGGGTGGTTACCAATCGTTGGTCTCCGCATCCACTCAATTCCAGTCGACTTATTGGCTTTTGAGGGGCTTTCGGTCGGCCAGCCACTTGATCGAATCGACGCCCATCGCAACCTACGTATCAAGTTCAGCGTACGTATTGCGGCAGCCAAGAAACTCTGCGAATTCAATCCTGATCGGCTCCGAATCGGCGTAGGCTTCGCCGGTCGGCCCAAACCTGCGTTCTTTGTTAACCTTCCCATTAAGGCCCTGTTGGATATGGCTCAAATTCCCTGTCCGCGGGGCCACCCTTGCTGGGAATGTCTTCAACAGGTGGCAGAAGAGATAAGTCACAAGCATCCCGAATGATAGAGCTCGGGCGACGCACCAGACGTTGGGGGTACAAAGGGACAATTCCGAGATCACATCGTGAATCGTAATTCTCTTGTTCTCTTTCGGTCACCAAAGCTCGCTCCACGGTTGACGATTGGGTGTCACATTCTCTTATCGGCCCGAAGACAGGCAACCCTGAGCGGCGATTGGACGTGGACCTCGAAAAATGGTTCTCACTTAGCGCCATTAAGGTCGAAGGCAACCCCGAATCGTACAAATCAGCACTAGGAGGGCCGATTCGACAACGATGTTCCCCGTAGTCGGAACTGACAATTCGGTCGTTGGACATCAGCACCCTCGTGTCGAATAGTTGTTGGCACCGCCAAGGGTCCCAGGAAGGGGCCGAGGCATTATCACCTCACCTATCCTAGGTAGTCGGGCCCTAAGGTTGGCACTTTGGATTCCATGGGGCTTTTTATCTTTCATCTCAACTATTAACCGTTCAGGCTTTTTAAGCCTTACGGTGATGTTGCTCGAGTCGGTGCATCGATACTATTGCAAGACGTGAAGGAAAGTTATTCCGCATCCGGGCGAAAGCTGGGCAAATCGAGTCAAGACTTAAGCAAATCCGTAGCAGGGCGTTGTCACCGAATTCGAAGGAAGAACAAACTACGCCCTCCAACAGGCCGAGAAGGTTGACGAATTACCGATCATCGATCCATTTGATATCATGCGCGCTTATGGATAGTGCTCCCGCGATATTCTCGACCTTCTTGAGCGCCTGCCGACAACTCAGTCGCAATCAATAGCTCGCGTGTTTAGAGACCTGCTCGAGCCGAAAATTGCTCCTACTAAGCTTCAAACGCGGCAACCGGATTCAAAAAAGCATAGGTCAACCTGTGAATTTCTCACAAAAGACACTGAGTTGACATTTTTTCGCGATTTCGACCAGAATTGGGTGCATTTTGCGCTTTAGTAGGATTCGTAAGTCGTTGAAACGAAAAGAGTTAGGAAAATGGGCGATACAGGACTTGAACCTGTGACCTCCTGCGTGTCGAGCAGGCGCTCTGGCCAACTGAGCTAATCGCCCCAAGGCTGAAACCATTAGAAATTAAACTCGAACGCCTGTCAATCTTCGCGCGACAGGCCTCAACGGCGTCTGGCATGGAAATCTGCCTCGAAGCTCATCTTCTGTACGCTGGTCGCTGCGGCAGCTTCTTGTTGAGTGTTTCGAGCCGCCTACACCAAAGCGGGCGAGTCTTCGAACTCCTCAAGCCGTGTCGGATAATGGAGATTGAGCCGGTGCGATCATTGTCGTATCGAAACAAGAGGCAGGCCACATGGGTGGAAGTAGACGCCTTCGCCTAACTTCGATCTGGACGGACATATCCATTGCCAGCTACGCAAAAATGACCTATGACGCCTCGGATTCTTACATCTACTATAAAACCAAGAGCGATTTGCCGGTCATCGCGGATGGCTTGGGTAAGCCCATCAGCGTAAGTGCTGTCGGTGCGATGTCAGCAAGACGACCGCCCTCGCGCAGTCGTGTGTTTCCGTGTCGCTTATCAACTACGATCAGTTCCACATCATAAGTCGTATGCGCTGTATGTGGGCCGTTGGTTTGCGGGTTGATCATTTGTTCACAATTGCCGTGGTCTGCCGTTACAATTAACGCCCCATCGCGTTCGAGAACGGCTTGCGTGATGCGACCGACGCACTCGTCGACAGCCTCAACCGCCCGTATGGAGGCATTCAGGTTTCCTGTATGGCCGACCATATCGCCGTTCGCGTAATTGAGCACCATTAGATCATCCGATCCGGCAGCAATGCGGCGGAGCATAACATCCGTTATTTCAAGTGCTGACATTTCCGGCTTCTGGTCGTATGTGGTGACTTCACGAGGCGAAGGAACTAGCGTCTGCTCTTGCCCAGGAAACGGTTCGTCGCGGTAGTCGTTGAAGAAAAAAGTGACATGCGGATATTTTTCGGTCTCCGCGCAGCGAAATTGTTTCAAGCCTTGCTCTGCAAGATATGCCCCAAGTATGTCATTCATTTTGGCGGGCTTCTCAAACGCGACATTGACTGGAAGCCCACGTTCGTAAGCCGTCATCGTGACAAAACAGGTATCGATCTTTGAACCACGATCAAAGCCCATAGATTGGGCATCAGGCCCATCACCCTTGAATGGAAATTCATCGTAAACAAATGCTTTGGTGATCTCGCGAGGCCTATCGCCTCTGTAATTGAAGAAGATAACGCTGTCGCCGTTTCGGATGACTGCTGGCTCCTGCCCATCTGGAACCGTAACACTTGGAGTAACGAATTCGTCGCCCCCTCGGCTGGGTTCCGATGGGTTGTCGTAATAACGGAGCAAAGCTGATTCGGCGTCAGGAAATCGAGTCCCCAAGCCTTGCGTGAGAAGCCGATATGCTTGTTCGACACGGTCCCATCGGTGGTCACGGTCCATCGCGTAATACCGCCCTACCACGCTTGCGATTTTCGATATGCCAAGTTCGCAGCACTTGTCGTTTATTTGCTTAACGTAATTGATCCCATTGTTGGGCGGCGTGTCTCGCCCATCGGTGAAAGCGTGGACAAACATACGGCCTGCTGGGAACCCTACTTTTTGACTCATTTCGAGTACGGCGTACAAGTGCTCGAGGTCGCTGTGGACTCGGCCGTCGCTGCATAAACCCATGACGTGTACGCGTCCGCCGGCTTGGCCTGCTCGATCAAATGCGTCGAGCAGGACGGGATTGGAATAAAAAGATTCGTCTCGAATGCGCCCGGTAATCCGCATGAGTTCCTGTTCCACTATTCGCCCAGCACCGATATTTTGATGCCCGACTTCGCTATTGCCCATAACGCCAACAGGCAAACCGACGTCGTTTCCGCTGGTTCGTATGAGAACATGTGGATATTCAGCCATCAAACGGTCATCTACGGGCGTCCTGGCGAGATGGATTGCGTTGGCGTGATTCCACTCCAGATGTGGATTGCTTCCCCATCCGTCTCGGACGATGATGACAACAGGTTTGCATCTTTCAGGCACTTCGATTTCTCTCTGACAATTAGCAAACGATAGGATAGTGTCTTTGATCTCGCTATCCGATTTGGTCCGCGTAGCTGGCCAACTCTTCTTCAAAATCACGAAGTCGAATCCCAAATACCTCTTCGGCAATTGTGTAGTCGCAAGTGTTGTTTTCTTGAGCCATCGTCACCTGACCCGCGTCAAAGCGAAATAGTCCAATAGACGGGAAGAGCAGTTCGGCGAGCGCCATCGGCGGACCTGAAAGCGACGCTACCGCCTTGGCGACCGGAACCGGCAGCGAGACCATCGGCTTCCACCGTCTTGCTTTCGGCATGAGATTCTGGCAGATGCTAAATAGACTGCGCCATGAGTAAGGCTTGGGGCCGCCCAGCGGATAGGTCTGGCCAAATGTTTGTTCGCGAAAAAGAGATTCGACCAGGCAATAGGCAACATCCTTCACATGGATAGGTTGAACTTGTGCCAGCCCCGTTCCCAGGTATGGCAAAACCGGCGGAATCAAGCTCGTCGAGAATCTCTTCATCAGCCGCATGAATTCACCTAAAGGCCCATGAATTAAACTCGGGCGAAAAATGGTCCACGACAAAGCGCTTCGACGAACGGATTCCTCAGCGCGCCATTTGGTCTGGTGATATGTGGTATTAGCGTCGGGCTTTGTCCCCAGCGATGACATATGGATTAGTCGCGTAATCCCTGCATTTGCAGAAGCATCCACGATATTTTGTGTGCCGCTAACGTGAACGCGTTCAAACGTTTGCCCCTTCAACCTTCTGCTTAGAATGATACCCGCAAGATGAATGGCTGCCTGACTCAACTCAGCCGCTTCCCGAACTGCGCGATGATCGTGCAAGCTTCCAACGATCGCAGTGAGTTGATTTCCCGGAACAAGCGGATGCTGTCGGGAGAGTTTATTCCTATTGCGCACAACGCAAATGGGTCGAAGGCCACGCGCAACGAGTTCCTGAACAACAGCCCGGCCGACAAAGCCGGTAGCGCCGGTTACCATTACGTTCTTAATAGGGGGTAGGACCGAACTCGTCGCTGGTGCAGCTGGGGTTTCGTCAGTCATCTGAAAAACCGTTCGGGCAACTTGTCTTCACGACCATCTTACAATTCCGCCGGGTGGTGCGAAAAGCCAATGCGTTAGGCAGAGGCGTCTGGCGTGCAACGCGAACAACACTTGCGCCAATCAACCGCCAAGCATGGACGTTATTTCTTCGGTAGTTGGAGACGAGGGTAGCCTGTAAACGGGTTCGTTGTGCTCATCCAGCCTCAGCACTCGCGGACGAAATTTCCCCTCGCGAACAAGAGCTTCTTCGATCAGACAGAACGACATTATGATGACGCGGTCGCCGACAGAGCCAAGCCGGGCGGCGGCGCCGTTCAACACCATCCTACGCGAGCCGAACGGTTCCGGAATTACATACGTTTCCAACCGATTGCCGTTGTTAATGTTGGCGACAAGGATTTTTTCATACGGATAAAGGCCGACCGTCTCGATGAGTTCCGCATCGATGCCGAAACTGCCTTCATAATGCACGTCCGCATGAGTAATGCATGCCTGATGCAACTTCGATTTTAGCATTTCGATTTTCATAACATCGCTCGACCATTAGCCTAATGACTCACTGCTGTGATTTTCGCAAAACGAATCAGAAATGTCAAAAACGCGGGTTCAAACAATCGTTGCAGACTCGCGATACCGCTGGTTTCTTGGCGTTATGGCCATAATGCTCGAAGAGCGACTCCTGTTTCGCCGGTGCTGGCGCGAGGAGCGTCTGAAGAGCTTTGCCCACGTCGAACGGTTGTTGCTCCTAATCAAGGGCAATTCACCGACACTCACACCGCTACATTTTATCTAATAGCGCCTCAACCTGATCGAGCAACCCTTCGAAGATCTTCATCGCGTCCTCCATGGGCTTGGCCGTCGTCATATCCACGCGAGCCAGCTTGAGCATGTCTACAGGATACTTGCTGCTTCCGCCTTTTAGGAACGTCATATACGCGTCAACGGCGCCATCCTCGCCGTCCATAATACGACGAGCGATGTTAGAAGCTGCGCAATAACTGGTTGCGTATTTGTATACATAAAAATTGTAATAGAAATGCGGAATGCGAATCCAATAGCTATCCACGAGTTTGTCGTGAGCATACGCAGGACCGTAGTACTTCTTCATGATCGCGCCGTATTCCGCATCCATCGCATCGGCGGTAAGCGGCTTGCCCGCCTCTGCCATTTCGTGAATTCGCTGCTCGAACTCACTGAACATCGTTTGGCGAAACACCGTCCCTCGAATGCCCTCAAGAAATTCGATCAGGAGATAGAGCTTCATCTTCGGGTCATGCGTATTTTTGAGCACATGGTTTTGTAAAAGGATTTCATTGCATGTGGACGCCACTTCCGCACAGAAAATGTCATAATCGCTGTAAACATAGGGCTGAGTGCCTCGAGAGAAGTGCGAGTGCATTGAATGGCCCATTTCATGAGCGAGAGTGGACATGTCTTCATATCCGCCGTGATAGTTCATCAAAATATAAGGCTGTGTTAGGAATGTACCGCTAGAGTAAGCTCCGCTTCGTTTTCCCTTCGTGGGATAAACATCAACCCATCGTGAATCAAAACCCTTAGCCATTGCACTGACGTATTCATTCCCCATTGGCTGAAGCGCATCGAGAATTGCCTTGACGGCTTTGTCATACTCAACATTGTACGATTGGTCAGTCACGAAAGGAGCGAACAAATCGTACGCATGTACGCCATCAGAAAGCTTGAGCGCGCGCTTCCGAATATTTTGATATCGATGGAGCAAATGAAGATTCTTGTTGATCGTCTCTACCAAAGTGTTGTAGACCTTGGTCGGAATGTTCCCGGAATCCAGCGCCGCCGCCAGACAACTGTCATACCCTCTCGCTCGCACGGTGAGAATATGGTTTTGCACGGCTCCGCTCAAAAGCGCCGCCGCAGTGTTGCGATACTTGTTGTAGGTGCCGACAATCCCATCGTACGCTTGCTTGCGCACGTCGCGATTCGTAGATCGCATGAACAGATAAAAAGCGGAGTCCCCCAACTCGACAGAATGGCCGTTTTCATCCTGCATAGTAGGGAATTGTATGTCCGCATTTTTTAGCAGGTTGTAAGTGTTTGAGGCTGTCGAACGAATCTCGCCGGTCAACGCAAGAAGCTCCTCTTCCCGTGGCGAGAGAATGTGTTTTTTCTGGCGGAACTGATTATCGAAGTAGTGACGGTAGAGCGCGAGTTTTTCGTTGCTCTTCATCCAGGATTCGATCGTTTCAAATGGGATTGACGTCAACTCCGGAACCAACCACGATGTGGCTCGACCGTAGTTTATCGCCAGGGAACGTGCGCGTGATTTCATCGACTGGGTTTCCCCGACGCGCGTGTCCTGGTCGGCATTCAACGAGGCATATACATAAACCCGGTCCAATCGTGACTCTACTTTGTCACGGAGTTGCAACGTATTGAGAAGCTCGTCTGCGCCGCGCCCCATGGCACCCTTCTTGCGTTCCAGGTCGGAGACCAGCTTTTCGACTTCGGCAAACTCAGCCTCCCATTGCGACACGGAAGGAAAAATTGTTTCTGTTGCCCAGAGGTGCCTGGTTTCGACATCCTTACGCTCCAACACCTTGGTCGCTTCGTCGCTGGCTAAAGACGGTGCAGCCCATATCAATTGTGCCATCATGAGAACTCTCATCACTTGCCTGTTTCGAGATTGTGAGACCATTACGATTTCTCCGTGCGGGAAACCAGAAAGAACCAATCCAGAGCGACCTCCTAAGCCAGCAACGGATCGCACGCTATAGCCAAAAGCAGCCAAGTGCATCGGCGAATACCATGCACTCACAGAAAAAGCATGCGCCTGGGCGATATTGTTTGAATTGAGCTTGCTCTAAGGGAAAGTTTAACTTGATGCACCAACCGGTTCAAGTCGCCTGGAGGCCAGAGGGGAACGAAGCAAAAGTGAGTAGGAGAATCTATAATCCATGAATTGTTTCGCCCTTATGTTCGTTGACCACTCCGTCTGATCGAGTAGCATTGCATGTCGGCAAGAAAGCGATGGAATGCTGAGTAACCATTGATTCGCTCACAATCGCGGCGTAGTCGCTGAAACAATGGTTTTCGCTTAAGAAGACTTGCATATGGAGCGGTGTCCGAGTGGCTGAAGGGGCCGCACTGGAAATGCGGTGTGCGGGTAACCGTACCGAGGGTTCGAATCCCTCCCGCTCCGTTTTCTTCTCGCCATTCATTGGAACCAGAGTAGATCGTCCCATGTAACAATTCTCGAGCCTTACGGATGCCTTCCGGGCATGGCGCGCATCGATTGGAAGTTCGTCCTGAGCATAAGCGAAACTGCGAAGCAAGTCGCATTGCCCGAACATGCACGTCATCGGCTGAACTGTAATCGGCTTTCCCGAATTTTCCTGCGGATTGGTCATCCCACAGAAGCTCAGCTCACAGCCACCTTTTCACCGGGGTCGAACCACTGGTAAACAGTTGGCAATACGAAAAGCGTGAGGAAGGTTGAGGTCAAGAGCCCGCCGATGACCACTGTTGCGAGCGGGCGTTGCACTTCGGCCCCCGCGCTAGCGGATACCGCCATCGGCAAGAATCCGAGGGCATCCGTCACAACTGTCATCAGTACGGCACGAAGTCGAATGCGAGAACCATGTAGCGCAGCGTCTTCAGGCGACATGCCCGTTTTGCGTTTTTGCTGAATGTAAGAGACGAGGACGACGCCGTTGAGTACTGCGATGCCGCTCAAGGCAATGAACCCCACACCGGCTGATATAGAAAACGGATAGCCACGGACTACTAGCGCGACAATGCCGCCCGTAATCGCCAGCGGCACGTTCAAATAGATCAGCAATGCCAGTTTAATCGAGCCAAACGTCGTGTATAGAAGGGCAAAAATCAGTAGCAACGCCATGGGAACAAGAACGACCAGTCGTTTCGACGCTTCCTGAAGGTTTTCAAACTGTCCGCCCCAATCGATATACCAACCCGAAGGCAAATCGAGTTCATTAGCCAATGCACCCTGCGCTTCTGCCACAAAGGATGCCAAGTCGCGACCACGAACATTGGCTTCGACTGTAATACGCCGACTGATATTTTCACGGCTAATCTGTGCAGGCCCTTCCTCTATTTCAATGGAGGCGAGCTGTGAAAGTGGAATCAATCTGGGAGAACCATTGCCCAGTGGAGGCCCGGCGATTTTGAGATCACGGATTCGATCTAGATCGGCGCGAACGCGATCGCCGAAGCGCACCTGCAGAGCAAAGCGTTTTTGCCCTTCAAGAACCGTACAAACCTGATTGCCACCGATCGACTCAATAACTTCGAGGACACTTTCAGCGTTGATCCCATAGCGCGCGATGGCATCGCGATCAATCCGTATGCGCATAGTCGGCAATCCTATGACCTGCTCCGCCTTAACATCGGCTGCACCCGGTATGCGATTGATGAGACGCACAACATCGTCAGCCTTTTGCTTCATCATTTCGAGGTCATCGCCGTAAATCTTGATACCAATATCGCTTCGGACGCCGGAAATAAGCTCCGAGACACGCAACTCAATGGGTTGCGAGTAACTGAAGATGGCCCCAGGCACCTGCGCGTTAAGCGTTTCGTCGATCGCTTCAATCAAAGCCTCTTTGGTTTTGAATCGCCATAAATCCTTCGGCTTGAGTATCAGATAGGTATCACTGATTTCAACTCCCATAGGATCGGTCGCAATTTCCGCGCGACCGGTGCGTGAAACGGCCGTTTCGACTTCCGGAAACTCATCCATGATGACGCGTTCGGCGTGAAGGCTAATCTCGTTCGACTTCTCCAACGAGACGCTGGGCAACCGCCAGATTTGCATTGCGATTGCTCCCTCATCGAGACGGGGCATAAACTCGGCACCAAGAAACGGAACGAAGCACAAACTGGCCAGGAAAACCACAAGCGCACCGCCGAACACGCGCAGTCGGCGTCCTATGATTTTTCCTAATAGCGGGTAGTACAGACGTTTGGCCAGGCGATAAAGAAGCGGCTCCGTTTCTTTGACATTCTTGAGAAACAGTGATGCGAGGACCGGCATTAACGTCAGAGCGCAGATCATCGACCCAGCCAAAGCAAAAACAACGGTTAGCGCCATCGGACGGAACATCTTGCCTTCGATCCCGTGCAGAGCCATGATCGGAAGGTAAACGATCGTAATGGTCATCACGCCAAACGCGACCGGACGTGCCACTTCGTGACACGCGTTACGAACCGTTTCCTTATGGGATCCAGAATCATTTCGGCGTTCTCGAAGAACACGTACGACGTTTTCGATCATCACGACGGATCCATCGACGATAATGCCGAAGTCGATGGCTCCCAGGCTCATGAGATTTCCGCTGAGACCGGTTAGTCGCATCGCGATAAACGCGACCATCATGGACAAAGGAATAGATGATGCGACGATCAGACCACCGCGCAAGTTGCCAAGTAACAGAAGCAGCACGATGATGACCAGGATGCCACCTTCCGCCAAGTTCTTGGCGACGGTCGTGATCGTCCGGTCCACGAGTTCTGTTCGGTTGTAGAACGTGTCGATTGTGACGCCTTCAGGCAGGAATTGCTTCAGCTCTTCGATTTTCTTATCAACCGCTTGTGAGACAGTACGGGAATTTTCACCCATGAGCATCATGACGATGCCGACGACCGCTTCTCTGTCTCCATCACGCGTAACGGCCCCCTGTCGGATCATTGGCGCAAACTCTACCGTCCCGACATCTTTCACATAAATCGGCGTACCCGCGTCAGCGTCGTGCTTGACGATAATGTTGCCCAGATCATGCCGTGTTTCGACCAACCCCTCACCGCGGATCAGGTACTGCTCGCCTTGGTGCTCGATGTAGCCTCCGCCTACGTTTCGATTGTTAGCCCGCAACGCCCCGAGCACATCTTCTACCGGAATATCGAACGCAGCTAAGCGGTCAGGGTTGAGCGTAACCTGGTAGGTCTTCAACTCTCCGCCGAACGCGTTGATCTCTACAACGCCAGGGACGCTACGAAGCTGGTAGTTGACATACCAGTCAAGAATGGACCGAAGCTCCATCGGCGAATGGTTCTCGCCCCGCACTTCGAATTGGTAGATTTCCCCGAGCCCGGTTGAGATTGGCCCCATCCCAGGTTCGCCATAACCCTCGGGAATCTGCTCGCGCGCCTCAGTAAGCCGTTCACCTACAAGCTGACGTGCCCAATAGATGTCGGTTCCTTCCTCGAATACGACCGTGACGACCGATAGGCCGAACTTCGACACGGACCGAACTTCTTCAATAGCCGGTAGACCGCTCATGGACGTTTCGACCGGAAACGTAATGAATCGCTCGACCTCTTCCGGCGGTAGCCCTGGGGAGTTGGTAAGGATTTGGACCTGAACATTGGTCACGTCAGGAACCGCGTCGATCGGGAGCTTGGTTACTGAATCCAGACCCAGGACCACGACCATGAGCCAAAACACGAGGACCAGGAAGCGATTATTTAATGAGAAGTCGATAATTCTTGACATGATCGATCCGTCAGTGCGAATGGCCCCCACCCATTTCCGCTTTGCCCGCTTCCGATTTGAGCACAAACGTGTCACCGACAGCGACTAAATCGCCAACTGTAATCGTACCCGCTATTTCGGTGAATTCGCGAGTCTTTCTCACGACCTGAACGGGAACCATTTTGTATTCACCGGGTTTGACCGCGAGGAATACGGCGAAACCATCCTTTATTCGTTGTACGGCATTGGTGGGAACGAGTACGCCCGATTGATTGGGCTTACCGTCACCATTTCCAACCTGGATAACGACGGTTCCAAACATGCCAGGTCGAAGTCGCTCCTCCTGGTTCGGCAGCACGACTCGAACTTGTATCGTACGCGTGTCCGGATCGAGTTGACTGGCCACATAATTCACTTCGCCCTCGAATAATTGACCCGGAAAAGCGTCGATCCGAACCGTTGCTTTTTGGCCTCGCCTTAAAAAGCGAATGTCACGCTCGTAGGCACGCCCCATCACCCAAACATCAGAAAGGTCGGCGATGGTGTATAAACGCGTGTCGGTATTGACAAGCTCCCCGCGCGTCAGGTGCCGATCTACAATCACGCCGGATATTGGGCCAAACAGAACTGCCAGAGATATGTCGCTATCAACCTCTGCACCCTGTCCCGCAATCTCCTCCGTTTGCTCATTCGTCAAACCCAAAATGTGCAATGCACGCTCTGCATTGCGCATCTCCGTCTCTGCTACTTTGTAATCCTTCTCCGCCCGAAGAAACCGAAGATCCAAATCAAACGAGATTTCTTCACGCGTGGAGAGGTAGTCAGCCCGTGAAACCTCGTATTCTCCCTTCGCCCTAAGGAATTCCGCCTCGCTTGCGATCCTGCTAGCCAGCAACTCTTCGTTTCGCTTGTAGTTTCGAAAGTTCACCTTCATTCTTGTATAAGATGTTAGGAGCTGATTCTTGTTGTTGCCTACAGGAAGATCGTGCGCCTGCAGAAGTGCTTGCTCGGGCATGGGTTCCGGGTCCAGAATTTTCAAGAGTTTTTTCGTATTCTCGTAAACAGTTTGGGCACGCTTAAAGTCGGCGCGTGCAACCTCGAATCGACTCAGGTCGGCGAGATACTCCATCTTGGCATCCCCCATCTCTCTCGAATCCAGCTCGCATAGCACTTCGCCGAATTCGACTCGGTCACCGAGCGTCTTTTTCACCGACGACACAATTCCGACGACGCGAGGCGTTACATGCACCAAGCGATCGGCGTTCCAGGCCACTGCGCCAGTGAGTTCCACCATATTGGTCAGCGAACCACGCCTAGCCTTAACGTGCGTAAGTTTCAGCCCCGAAAGCTGCGACTCGTTGAGATGCACAACACCGTCTTCGTGATCTTCATGCCCATCATGCTCGTCTTTATGTTCATCATGTCCCTCGTGTTCGTCATCATGACCGGCATGGCTCTCGTGCCCATCGTCATGGTCGCGGTGATCGTGTTGGTCATGGCCTTGATGTTGTTCCTCTGCGGCGGCGACCGGAGGGAAACACAGCCTCACAGTTCCGATCCCCAACATGGCAGCCAATGTGATCAATATAGGCCATGTTCTTTTTTCTTTGTTCATTTGTATATCCTTCGTTGCCAGCGTAGCTACGTCACAGCAATAGAGCCGCCGTCACGCTGCGCAGCAGATCCGCGAGAAATACTTCCACACTAGCTGAATCGGAATGTGAACAACCGCCTGAGAACATCATAGCCAAGACAGCCAAGTGCCCCGCAACTGAATAAATACGACGTCGAAAGTTTGTCATTATTTGTCATCCTCCTCGCCTGCCTGATTGGTTTTCATAGGCTTTTTCGTCTCAGCCAGGAATTCATCGAAAGGCAACCCTATCGTTCGTTCGAGTTTGGGAATCATCATGGCTGCGGATTGCGTTGCCTCGACATACCCTCGGCGGGTTTCAAGAAAAAATCGCTGCGCTTCAAGCACAGAGAGAAAAGATGCACGGCCAGCACGATAGGATTCGCGAGACAAGTCGAGATTTTTTTGCGCCAATGGGATCGATCGATCGCGATATACGCGCATCATGCGCCAAGCTGTCATCGATCCGTCAATGACACTGCGCACCTCCTGCGTGACAGCCCGATCAAGAGCGTCCAGCGTCTTGCGCGCTTGTTGAAGGGCATACTGCGCTTTGGCGATTTGCGCCTGGTTCTGGTCAAAAATAGGAAGTTCAAGGCCGAGACTCGGGCCATAAATGACGTCCTGACCTTTCGCACTGCTCCGCTCGGAACGGGGTTGAATCCCCGGTGCGGTCAAGCCTCCGTTCGCAATGGATGCCCTGGCAGTGTCAGCGAGAATGTCTCGCCCCCCTTCGCTGGCACGTTCTGAACGTTCGAACGAAAGGCCGAGTTCAATGACAGGAAAAACCTGCTGGTATTGAAGGTCAAGCCTGGCTTGCGCTGCAGACACAGCTTGATTCGCAGTCTGAATATCAAGACGCCAGACTTTTGCCAGATCAACGAGCAATTGCGAATCCGGCGTTTCCGGATAATCACTGGGCAAGGGATCTGTCAAAATCAAGGCATCCGCATCGTCGATGAAGCCGAGGATTTTGGCCAACTCTCGGCGAGCATTGGCTGCTGCCAAACGAACCTTTTCGACTTCGATTTCGGAATCCAGCGCAATGCTGCGTGACAAGTTCACATCCAGTTCATTCGCAGCACCGGCTTGCTGACGTTTCAAAGCGAGATCGAGAAGACTTTCGGCGATATCAAGATTTTCTTGCGCGATTCGATACCGTTCATCTGCACCAACAACCCTGTAATATGTAATTTTTGCATCCGCGGCGATATCCGCCGCCTTGCGGGCGAGGGCAAGAATGGCTGCGTCGAGCGATCTTTCAGCCGCTCGCTTTCGAATTGGTATCTGCCACAGTTCCGCGACGTTTTGCGCAGTGCTGGCCTCTATG
>JAJDEA010000047.1 GCA_029260035.1 Phycisphaerae bacterium | reverse complement strand
AGGCCAGGTTTACCGAGTGATGCCGCCCATTTGTACAATGTCACGGTTACGTGTTGACGTTCGTGACGAACACGAGGATTTCGCCTCGTCCAAGGAACCTATCGTACTCGCCGAGCAAAGTCACGCTACGGGTGCCACGGTTATGGCAGCTTCGTCGTGCATGCGCGGGTGGATTGAACCGGGCATCCAGCCGTAACCGTCGCGAATCGAAACTTCGCTGATGGTAAACTGCCGCGGGTCTTCAAACTCGAAGTACGGTGCGTGATACGACAGCAGGACGAGGTCCGCTACCGGCGCCGTGAACGTATGCACGAGTCCCCGCGTGAGTACGACGACGTCACCGGTCTGGAAGACAACCGAGCGTAGCTCGTTTCAGCGTGTTCCTCTTGGCATGTAGTGAAACAGGCCGAACCCATCGGCCACGGCGATGAACCGGTCGGAGAACTCGTGGACGTGGAGTGGCAGGTCTACTGTGCCCTCCGAAAAACGCAGATACGCCAGCGCGTTGTCGCCATCGGAGTCGTCGCGCCACGCTCCACCTGAGATCCCGGCATTGCCCTCGAAACCAGGCTCGACCCGAATCGGGTGGGCTTGAAGCAACTGATCAGCGAGCACGGCGGGCGACGGCGCCGTCGAGCCCACCACGATTCGACCCTTGATAAACACCGGTGCCGCTCCAGCGGCATCAGCACGGATGCCACCGAGCATCTGGCGGGCCACCGACATGATAGCCTGCAAAGGGCTAGCGGATTCGCTGGCCCTTACGTCGCACCGCACGTCTCGATTCCCTGCAACACCTTCCTCAAATACAGCCCGCATCGCGTGCATCGGGCACCACCTTTCCGCCTCTCGGCAAACCTCCTCGCGCATCGGCGAGTCAAAACCACCGCGCATCGCCCCAACCCGGTGGGGCATCCAATGTTCGGTACATGTTTGGTACGCAGGAAAACCGCAGAGTCAAGGTACGAAATCGAAAAATGCCCCGTGACGCAGATATTCCGGCCCCGATGACCAATCTGACCAAGGAAGCCCGGATTCAGGTGCTGCTGGAGGAATACCGCGCCCTGTACGGGCTTCTCACCTTCCGCCTGGGGGCCATGGACCGTCGTTTGCCCGTCGCCGGCGGCACGCTTGGTGCCCTGCTTGGCGCCACGACAGCCATGCCAGCGGACACAAAACTGGCGTTCTTGCTCGGCCTGCCCGTGGCTCTCCTCTGGCTATTGCTTTCCACGGTCCAACATGCCCGAGCGAAGGAGGACCACCTTCGAAGGATTGATGAAATCGAGCGGCTTGTGAACCGGCTCGCGGGTGAGGAATTGCTGGTTTTTCAGTCCCGGCACCCGAACAAGCGGCGGATGCCGGCCGGCCGATCCGGCTTCGGGACAGTCCTATCCGTTCTCTCGACCTGTTGGATGATGCTGGCCGCCTGTTGCTTTCTGGTCTCGACCCCACCCCGATTGCTACAGCTCGGCGGAACCCTTGCCTACTGCCTCTACATCGCTGGTTTCGCCGGCGTGATGCTTCACGTCGTCATCCGACTTCGGCAATACCGCTACCGGCGCCCGCCGACAAACGGCCGCCCGATTTTTGAGGCATATTCTCAAGATTGGACTTGACCCACCCCGATTCGCGTGTTAGCATGTATGCGTACAAGACTAAAGGAGACCCAGGTGCCCCGTGCAAGCCGATCCAATCAAGAACAACCCATTGGCGACGTGCTCCGCGCGCGCCGCATTGAGGAGCTTCACAAAGGCCTTCGTGAGATGGCCAAGATTCTCGACATTGCGCCCGCGCACCTGACGGACCTGGAAAAAGGTCGTCGAACTCCGTCGGAGGGGCTGCTCCTGCGCATTGCCACGGCGTACGGCATCGCCGAACCCGAGCTCCGCGCCGGCTGGAGCCGAGCCGAAGGCATCGTGAGCGAAGTCGCGACCCAAGACTCCCTAACGGCCGAAAAGGTTCCGGAGTTCCTGCGTACCGCACGCAAGCTATCACAGGATCAATGGGACAAACTCATCAGCGAAGCCCGTCGCATGTCGGCCAAGAAGGGGCGTCGCAAGGAGTAGGGTTTGATGTCAGCAGTGCAGCCAGCCAAGTTGCTTGAACCACGCCGAGGCGGTCGGCAGACCGACCAGCGTGCCTGGTCTACGCTTGAGCGATGTCGCACGAGGCTAAGCCTGGAGGAACTCCCGTTACCGATACCGGTCGAAGAGTGGATCGAAGGCCCGCTTGGCATTCAATTCGGATTCTCCGATCTCAGCCACCTCGGTGACGGTGTACTCGGTGCCGCGTTTGTCGACGGCCCTGAAATCCTGATCGACGAGCAGATTCTGGAGCACGAAGGGCGGTGCCGCTTCACGTGCGCCCACGAACTCGGTCATGTGGTCATGCACAAGCGCGTTCAAGAGCACTTTCATGACACAAAGACCGGTGTCACGTTTTCAACGAATAAGTACGAGCGTCAGGCGGATCGATTCGCCGCTGCTTTCCTGATGCCGTTGCCGCAGCTCGAACGTGCGATCGTGCGCTCTTTCGACGACCGACGTCTTGAGCGAGTGTCCTGCATGCACGAGTTGATGCAGGTTACTACGGAGTCTGAGTGGCTCTGGCGTTACCGGGTTCTTCCCGCCGTCACGCGCGCATTCAACGTGTCGCTGTCGGCAGCGCTTTTCCGGTGCGCCGAAATCCAGTTGCGGATCACGAATCCGCAGTCGTTGATGCCGAGGCGGTTGACTCAAAGGCTGTTGGAACCGGCCGAACCCGACGATAACGTCGCGGCAGTCCAGGTAATCGACGGTCGCCCCAAGTACCGCGATCTGTTCACCGCTGAGGGCGAGGCGTCGTGATTTTTTTTGCAGCAGGTGTACGCATGTTAGCGAACGATATAAGGAGCCGGGTATGAGCGATGCTGAGAGACCGATTAAGGAGTTCCGCGCCGGTTCGGTCGTAGCGAAGCACTTAGAATTGGAGCGATCCATGAGTGCCGTTATAATGGCTCTACTAGACACCCCCCGTCGGCCCCCAGAAAAATCTGCCCGGTCAGGGGGAATACACACGTCCCGTTACCAAAACATTTAGAAAACCGGGGGCACGCCCTCCTGATCAACTTGGACTCTCAAGCAGTTCTATGAATACGAAGAATTGATCGTCGCCATTTCGATAAGCGTATTTGCGGCCTGCTAACCCTGTCCTCCTCCCCCATGTGTCCCCTGTACCAGACTGTCCCCTGTACCAGACTGTCTCAGGAGTGCCATAAATAAGTCACTATAGAGAATTTTTTCAGTGTCAAAATGTTGACGAAACTCGAAACGTCGGGCATATTTTAAGTATAGGGGTGGCATGTTTTACTAAGTTTTTTTTCGTCTTATTAACAAGAAGCTGGAAGGAGCAAAGACGCAATTGACAGGAAGACTACGACAAGTCGTGAAGGAATTTCCGTTTCCGATGGAGGCAAAACTTGCTAAGAATATTTGTTCGGGTCCAAGCATCCGGCTCGTTAAACAACAGGACCAACCCACGTTAATTCGGTGGTTCTTGAATGGCTCCTGCAAGATAGAAAAGGGATTTCAAATGTGCAAATTGAACGACATCGAACAGTAAGAAGTGAAGCATCCAGGTACAAGTTTTTGAATTGAAATGTTACTTGTTTTGGAGAACCAAATGACAATTGCTCAAATCGGCCCGCCTCGGGCTGATGCAACTGAAATAGACCCAACAACTGTAAGCAAACAAGAAGACTGGAAGAAAGCTCCGGCTCCCCAAGTGCGACGAGACCCCGAGGACACTTCATTGACGGTTGATCCTGACGAAACACAGAACCAACCATCTGAATTGAACGATGACCTCTCTGCGACCCCTGTTCTAGTGGAAGCTGCACACTGCACAAACGGGAAAAGTGCTGAGTTGCTGAGTGCTGAGTCGGCTAAAGAGAACCTAGATTTTCCGCTTGAATTCCTGCCGGAAATGATAGGTAAATATGTTGATGAAGCCGCTGAATCAATCTCTTGTCCGAACGATTATGTGGGGGTACCGATGTTGGCCGCATTGGGTGCGGCCATTGGTACCTCCTGTTTGATTGAAATTAAGAAAGACTGGCGTGAAACTGCTTCTCTTTACACGATGGTGATTGGCAGGTCCGGATCCGCAAAGAGCCCTGCTTTTGAAAAGTCAGTAGAACCACTACGTAGTTTGGAGAAAGCCTGGGGAGGAGTAATTGTCAACGACACAACAGTTGAGGCACTCGCCGTTCAAATGAGTGAACATCCGAAGGGTGCCATTCTCTTGCGGGACGAACTTTCAGCCTGGATTAAGGGTTTTAACCAGTACAAGAGTGCAGGAGGCTCCGACGAACAGTTTTTCTTGGAGGCATGGAGTGGCAGCCCCATCAAGATCAATAGGAAAACGAAACCAAAGGAAGTCACAGTTCCTCGTCCTTTTTTGGCGATAGCGGGCGGTATTCAACCAGCAGTGTTGAGTGACCTGGTTAGTGAAGACCGTGTCTTGAGTGGTTTCGCAGCCCGCTTCTTACTTGCCTATCCGGAATCCCAGAAACGGTCTTACACTGAGAATGTTATCAGCGAGCGTGCAGAGACTGCTTACCACAAGACTCTGAGCAGATTATGCAAACTCAGCGATGGCACTACTGATAGCCCGAGGATTGTTTGTTTCTCACCTGCTTCCAAGAAACTCTGGGTTGAATGGATCGGGGAGCATCATGAGGAAGTAGATGCTCTTGTCGATGATTCCGCCTTACTAGCAGCCTGGGGAAAAATTGATGGCTATATGGCTCGGTTGATTCTGATTGTGCATCTTGTCAGGCAAGCATCCGAGTCGTCAGTAGGTGAATCTGTTGACCAGGAGTCTTTCTGGGCAGCAGAAGACTTAATCAACTACTTCAAGGCACAAGCCATACGAGTCTACGGCAAGAGACGTGGTTGGTCCTGTTCTTCTTCCCCCAACTGCGACTCCAGTCCACAGTCAGCACAACTTGGAAAAGTGGAACGTGCTGCTGCGTGGCTTGCGAAGCAGAACGGCCAGGGAATTCGCCCTCGTGATCTCCAAACTGCCCGTATCGCTAGAGACTCCGATGAAGCGAAGGGTATCTGCAAAACGCTTGTGGAGGAGAATATTGCAGAATGGACCGAAATTCCAGGTAAATCCAAGGAGCGTCTAAGGCTCAAGTCAGCAGTCAGCACTCAGCAGAAAGAAAGTGTGTTGAGAGGGGGTGCCGAATGACGGAAAGCAACGGAAACGTTGAGCGTAGCTCCGGTATCCCCAATGATCGGCTTCAATCTAATCCTGAGCTGCTGACGGAAGATGAAGCGATTAATTATTTGCGGCTCGATTTGACGGGCGTACGAGACCCGGCAAGGACCCTTAGGTATTACCGTGAAAAAGGCCTGTTGAAGGCGACTCGGGTTGGACGGTGCATTCGATACCGTCTGGAAGACCTGCGGGAGTTTCTGAAGAGTCAGGCAGAACGCAACTAGAGATTTGTCAAAATCCGCCGTTTCGGATATCTGAGGAGAGAACTAGATCGGTGTTGGCCCGCTCCGGATTGGGGCGGGCTGATACTGGTCGCATTGAAAGGAGATGCCAACATGGCGACAACGAAAGTCAGTGTTCACAAGGACCCTAGGAAGAAGCATCCATGGATCGTTCGGTGGTTTGGGGAGTACGACCCCTTATCTGACAAAGAGAGGAGGTATTGCAAATCGTTTCGAGTTAAGCGAGAGGCCGAGCAGTTCCAAGCGGAAAAGCAGGCCGAGTTTGACAAAGGAACTCAACGGGATCGGCCAGAGGACATTACGTTGAAAGAGTTTTGCGATCTGTATATGAATCGTCGGTCTCACGAATGGAGAGAAAAAACCCGACGTCAGATTGAGGACCTTTGTAATCGCTTGAAGGGCTACTTTGGTGCGAACACATTACTACGGAACGTAACGACAAGACGGGCTGCCTCGTTTTGGTCATCCGCCAAGTGTGTACGGCAAGATTCCGTGGACCAGCCGTTGAGTCGCCATACTATGAACCGCCTAGTCCGAGACTCAAAGACACTGTTCAAGTATGCGGTCAACTGGGAGCTAGTTACCGCCAATCCCTTTGACGGTCTCAGGCAGATGCGGGTAAGTAGGCGGAACCGTAGAGATTCGCATTACATGACGCCTGAGCAGTACATGGCGTTGCTCCGTGTAGCACCGAATCTGGGGTGGAAGGTTCTGTATGCATTGGCCTATACGTCTGCGGCCAGGCTTGGAGAGCTAGTGAATCTCACGGAACAGGACATTGATTTCAGTTCGGGAAAATTGCTGGTTCGAGGGAGAGCAGGAAGCAAGGAGTTGCCGCCGTTCAACGTGAAGGACCACGAAGATCGAGAGGTTCCTTTGCCCCGGCACACCTTGAGACTCGTAGAGGGCTGGTTGCGACAGAGACCTTGTGGGTCACCGCTGATTCTGCTCTCAGCTGAAAGGTACCAGCGGGTCTTGGAAAGATGGACTCGCTACCGCTTGGCTGCAAGACCTTGGATCAACGACTACATGGTCAACAACGTCAATCGTGAGCTGCTTCGCCATGTGAAGTGGGCAGGCTGGGAGCCAACTGGTAGATTTTCAATGCATTGCTTCCGGAAGTCCTGCGGTCAGAATTGGGCGAATCATCTGCCCATGAATGTCGTGAAAGAACTGATGGGGCATTCGGACATCAGCACTACCGCCGAATTCTACAGTTCGGTAAGTCCGGAGCACGAGAATCAAGCCCAATGGGTTACGCAGGCCATCATAAAAGGCGGTCGTGGCACCAAGACTGACGCCAGACTGACGCCAGAGGCCAAATTACCGCCGAATAGGAAGGTCGGTTGATGACACTTGCAGAGATAACTCCTTACCCCACAAGCACTTCTGAAAAGCCACCGTTCGGACTCGAACCGAAGACCTGCGGTTTACAAAACCGCTGCTCTACCAACTGAGCTACGGTGGCGACTGGTTGATTCTGGGCCATCATGCCGATTTTGGCCTACTCGGCAAGAGTCTGATCTATGCGACGACACCTGCTACGTCACGCCGCGTGAGTTTCCAGACCTCTTCGTTAGATTAAATCAAAGGAAGCGAGAATGGAAAACTCGAAGCAATCGAAACCCAAAAAACCTCGGCCAACCTATCTCTTTTCTGGCATCGAAACGGCCAGTGGTGCAAGAAGATCAGGGGCAAGCACCACTACTTCGGTACGAAGCACACGAAGAGTATACCCGCGTGGCCAACGATCTGCACGCCGGGCGTAAGCCCCGATACAGCCGTGATGTCGGCGTGCCTTCCGTCGAATACTTAGTCAATAAAGTTCCTGAATGCCCAGAAACAGAAGGAAGCCAACGGTTTCAACGGCGGTAACTGGCACGGCGAAAGCGTTCGCGTGGCAACCCACTTCGCTAACCACATCGGCAAGGATCGTCCGTGGAACGACATTACCCGATGCGAATTCGGTGAGTACCGTGACCATCTCTATCGTCTCCGCCAGCCGCAGACGATCAGAGGTTTTGACGGGATTTTCAAGCAGGGGGCCATGCACGCCTGATTAAAGCGGATCGAGTGTCTGGGAACAACGGAGCTGCAAACTGATAAGCGAAGGGTACGGCTGGTTCAATCCTGCCCTGATGTGGAAAACTCTGTGAGTTCGTGAGACCCTCGATTGCGGCAGGCGGTGCTGCATGCGTCTCGGCTGGCACGCGCGGAGTCATTGGGGTATCTTAAGAATAAGTGAAAAGCCTGCGGATGGGCCGAGGGGAATTCAAGGTCTGCCAATACAAATAGCTTATGGCGCAGATGAAAGGACAAGCTAACAATGACGTTTTGTAGAATGATGATAACCGGCGTGACCATGGTTGCACTTTGGACAACCGCGACGCAGGGTCAGTCATCGCCACCCACGCCTCAACCTGCCGAGCAAGAGAAGGCAGCGCCAGCGGACAGCATTGAAGTTACCGTCAACGGCCACAAGATTATGAAGAGCGAGGTCGACAAAAAGTGTGATGTTATCGTGAATCAGCAGGCTCGGGGGCGACCGGTGCCACCTGAGCAACTTGCACAGATGCGTACTCGACTTGCACCGCAAGTGCTGGAGTCGTTGGTTGGCCTTTGGTTGCTCGATGAAGACGCCACGAAGGCGCAGATCAAAGTGACAGATGCTGACTTGGTAGGAGAGGTCGAAAAAATGCTCCAGTCTCATCTGTCGCGCACCGGCTCCACGCGCGAGGAATTTGAAGTTCAACTCAAGGGCCAATTAGGGAAATCGCTTGAGGAGTTCTTGGCAACGCGGGCGGCAGATCCGAACCTCAAGCAATCAGTCATTCATACGAAGCTGCTGGAGAAAAGATACCCAAAGGAAACGGCTGTCACAGTTGAGGCTGTCAAAGCACACTATGAGGAACGTCTGGAACGTGAATACTCAAAACCCGCAACGGTTCAGGCAAGTCACATATTGATTCGCGCGGACGAAAAAACGCCACAGGAAGAAAAGGACGCCGCTCGAAAGAACTTGGAGACGATTCTAGTCGAAGCCAGAAAACCAGACGCGGATTTTGCCGCGTTGGCCGCTGAACATTCAACTTGTCCTTCGCGGTCGAAGGGTGGCGATCTCGGGTTCTTTCCGCGCAAAGGCGCAATGGTGGAGCCTTTCGCCGCCGCCGCCTTTGCTCTCAAGACGTCTGAGATTAGTGACGTCGTGGAGACCCGGTTTGGGTATCACATTATCAAGGTGACTGACAAGAAAGAAGCTGTTGTTGTTCCGCTTGAGGATACTTCGGATGCAATTCGGGAGCAGCTTAAGGCAACGAAGATCGGTGAGTTAAAGCAAAGTCATGTGGTAGAACTCAAGAAAGCAGCTACGATTACTTATCCTGAATCAAAAAAGCCCGAACCAGCTCCGTGAGCGAGTAGGGTTTCTATGGTCGGTCGCAAGTGCTGCAATCAAGACGTCGCATCGGGGGACGCAGTTTGCTTATGAGTTGGCTGGTGGGCCTTGATCAGGATGGTCCACCGCAGGATCCGCTCTTCGCTAACCCCGCGCGCTTTCGGTTTCATCAAAAATCGATACTCCAGGTAAGAACCGATCTCCTGGTACCAACTCATCACTTTGAATAGTCGACGCATCTGCTGCTCAGAGAAGCCCCATTGTCTCGCAGGGTCGAAATCAACCGGCACAAGCATCAAGGATGCGGAGCGCTTTTCCAGGCCAGCCAAGACGCTAATCTTGAGAGCGCTTGTGGCTTGCTCCCAAGATATGCGCAAAAAGAACGACCGGCGAAGGATTTCGAATCCCGTCGCCGGTCGAGGTAAGATTTTTTCTACTGCTGAGGCCCAAAGGTTATCCGAGCAGTGCTAAGGCATTTTGCGGAGCCGCGTTGGCCAATTGCAGAACGGAAGTCGATGAGTTGACGAGAATCTGTGCTCTTGTGAGCGCCGATGTTTCCTGAGCAAAGTCAGCGTCACGAATGGCGCTTTCAGCTGCGGTGATATTCTCTTTGGCTACCTGCAACGAGTTGATTGTCGTTTGCAGTGTATCCTTTTGGAATCCGCCAAGTCGCCCTCGCAAGGTTGCGATACGGTTGATCGCACCGCGAACAATTCGTTGGGCCGTGGTAAAGTTCTTGCTTGAAAGATCGTTCGTAAGTCCGGAGCCAAGTGTCGCCAAGACTTGTGACGTCGAGGTGCCCAGCTTGGCAGTCGAAACTTCGGCAAGGCCGATGGATTCCTGGCCAGACAAGCCCACCGTTGGTGCGATTGCGAATACAGCTCCACCACCGGTAATCTCAAAACTTGTTGACGAAGCGGTACTGGTGCCATCGCCAAACGCCTGTGAGAAAGAAAGGTCGAGAGACAGGTCGCCCGCCCTAACGGAGGCATCAAGCCCTTTGATGATTCCGTTGGTGCCGTTAATGGTGAATGTCCCGTTGGTGCCATCCTTGCGGACTACGTCGGTACCGATTGCGTCGCCAGCTGTCTTTCCTTCGTTTTGCAGCACAGTGACTGTGACAAAACCATCCGATCCAAAGTCCGTGCTGGATAGGCTGAGCGATGGAGTTCCTCCACCGGTTGTACCAAGATAGGCCGAAGCTTGTACTCCTGTCAGCGACGATCGGTCGTTGACGGCGGTCGCGATGTTGGCTGCAGATGTTCCCGATGCAAAACTCAGGATTTCGCTGCCGTATCGCCCGCGAATCTGGATTGTTGTTGTGCTGCCAAGTGTACCATCTCGGACGGTAGTGGATGTTGCTGTCGTACCACCAAGAACGGCGCTGACCAGTGCACGTTGAGAAGCTGTGACGCGCGTCACGGTGACTTGCCTGAATGCGCCTGAGGCAATTTTCGCACCGTTAATCTGAACGGATGACAAATGATTCTGCGCTGCCCCGGTAGGTTCGTTGATGTTTACGCCGGAGGTTGTGAAATCCAAGCTTCCGTTCAGCAGTTTCTTGTCGCCGAATGCGGTCTGCTCAGAGAGTCTGTTGATCGAAGCGAGAATCGAATCGATTTGCAACTGGTTGGCTGCCACCTCTTCGTCAGTTACACCTGCCTGGTTCGCCGATTGGTCGATCAGGCCTTCCAAATCGAGCAATAGAGAACTGACTTCCTGGAGCCCGCCTTCTGCAACTGCGACAATCGTATCGGCGCGGGTTGCGTTATCGACTGCCGTCGAGATGGCTCGAATGCTTGATCGGAGTGTCTCCGATGCGATGAGACCTGCGGGGTCGTCTCGTCCGCTGTTAATGCGAAGGCCGGTGCTCAGCCTGACGAGAGATTCGCCAAGCGAGTTGTTGTTGATGGCCAAGGCTCGCCGAGCGATGAGAGACTGTACGTTAGTGTTGATCCGAGTCATCGTGGTCCGTGCCTCCAAAAGTGCTACGGGGTTTCGCTACTGATTGGAATAGCCCTTTCAGGCTACCCCGCGAATGGCCTCGCAGAACTGTGTTGCCGAGAGTAAGTCGGCAACGGGCTCGTTTCGTGGTCCAAATCTTCTTTTCTAGCCAAAATGCCAGGATAACGGCTTTCCCGGCATATCCTATTGTTCGCACCCAATAGAGGCTGCTTAGTTCAAGCTTACTCTTTCGCTATTCACTAAGCGGGTGAAACACTGCGCCAACCACCCCTTATAAGTCGCGATGCTCCCCAACCATCGACTTGCCGATAAACGGCCTTTAGTACATTTGATGTTACGATGAATGTGTCGTTCATTTGGCGTGTAGACCGCTCCTGGTACTACATTCCGATAATTGACGGAACCGTCTGCGAGAACGAGTTGCTGGTGATCTTATTGGACACCAGGATTCGAGCTTTCCGACATGGTCTCGTAAAAAAAAAACGCCCAAATCTGGCGAGCGAACGTCGGCGATTACGCCGAAAGCCGTATTCCGAGTGTTGGGATCGTCCGTATGTACGATCAACTGTATCAAAGGGGCAGTAGCTGCGATCAATCAGCAAGTTGGCATTGAGAAGAATGGGGGAGAGCAGGGAGGGCGGCTATGTGCCATCTGACCGGTGTCTATTCTTGCTGCACGGGGGAAGGCCGATACCAATTTCAGCCCATTGAGGCGAATAGCAATTCCGCTCAGCCGATCCGAGAAGGGCAATAGAGAGAAGTTCTGGCCTTTCCGGAGCACGCCTCTCGCGAGAGACTTGAGAAGGCCCGCGATCAATAAGCGCATTCCATCTAAGCCGACTCGGCTCCGACGGTTAGCTTCTCCTGGATGGTTTTTGCTATGATTGCGTAGACACTGCTTGGCACGACGTCGATTCTGAGAACCTCTGCCAATTCCTCGATATCGCTTTCAATCGAGGGAAGGAGATCTACAAGGGTGTCGATGTTGAGACCGGCAAATGCGGTCGCATCCGTGCATACCCGGATGAGTTCTTCCTGGTCCGGAACCTCGCAGAGCATGCGCGCGATCGAGTCCGAAGCGTTGAGGATTCTGGCGACCGATTCTGCATCCCCCGTGCCGGGGTTCATTGATTGGTGAAGATTGACCGCGTTGGCGACTATTTCCGGCAGCGACCAATACTTCAGAATCATGGCGGATACCTGGCCGTGCGCGACTTCGGCAACTTCGATTTCTTCCTCTGCTGTAAACGGCTTGCCTTGCGGGCAATAGCGTTTACAAATCTTGCCGTACGCGTTCGGCAAGGCGTCAGCGAGAATCGGCAGGCCAATATCAGCGAGCAGGGCACTTATGAATGTTTCATCCCGGTATTTCGGTAGCACCTTCTCCGCGAACCGAGAGGCAATAACAGACGACGCAAGCGACCTCCGCCAAAAGTAACTCATGTCGATGGAGTCGACCTGCTTGCTGGACATGCGGTCCACAAGAAAACGACCGAGCAACAAAGACCGTGTTCGTTTCGGCCCAAGCAGTGTTAGCGCTTGGCGCAACGAAACGATCTTGTTTCGCACGCCAAAGAGGGCGGAATTGACCAGTCGAAGGATTTCACTCACCGTTCCGGCGTCTGCTGAAAGCGCTTTCACGAGGTTTTCATAGGCGAAGTTCGGGTCCTGCATGACTTCGAGAAACCTCGTCACCACTTGTGGGACCGAAGGCACTGCTGCGGATTTCTTGATCGCTTCCAGGACGGTTGAATTCATAACCGGTCATCTCCTATCGCGTCCTTGATGTATCGCTGCTTCGATACGATCGGTGGGGTAGTCCCAAGTCGAACGCTACAAAAAAACTTGTGCCTTACAGATCTGAGCGACTGCGAACAGTTCATATCATCCATTGCACGGCTTGGGCTGAGCTAGCCGTGAACCGCGCACGTCATTGTTCATCGGTTACCATTTCGCCCGGAATAAGTGGAGACATGCCGCTCTTGCTTGTTCTTTTCATTTTTCAGATTTTCTCAAAAAGGGTGTTCTGGAATCGGGCGGCCGGGGAACGGCCAATAACCATTGACGCAGACGGCGTGCATAGATACAAACGCGGAAACGCTGTGGTAGGCTGGAACGACGAATCGCTGCGGCAAATCGCGGGTATTCATGAAAGAAGCACGTTTTCGGACGTAACCGTTAGAAAGAGCTTGCTCCAGTTGCGTCCGGGTAACCGAGCGGCAAACACGGTGTTTGAACATGATCGGGACTTTGCGTATCGAGAGAATGCGAGCTTCGGCAAAAACCTTCGGAGGGAAGCCGCCTGAACGCCAGTGCGTGACATTGTCTGCACATTTTGTGGCGAGCGCTTCCTACTTCGATTCCAGGTCTTGGCCCAAGAACTAACTTAAGGAGTTTGGTAATGAATAATAACCCCATGGCCCAAGTCGGGATCGAGCCGAAACCGGGCGCCAGTGACCAAGTTCATTCACAGGATGGCTCATCGTCGAAGGGGGTTGGGCTAGAAAACGCTGACCTGTTTGGCAAATCCGATCATGCCGTTCTGATCAACAACCATCCCGCCTCTCGAAAATGCTATGTGAATGGCACGATTCATGCGGATATTCGCGTGCCTGTGCGCGAGATTGCTCAAACGGACACGATTCATCCGTCAGACGAGGGCCAGGTTGGTCGAAGCACGCCGAATCCGGCGGTCACGGTCTACGACACATCCGGGCCATACTCGGACCCTGACGCGAAGATCGACGTGCGCAAGGGGCTGTCCGCAATTCGTGCAGATTGGATCGCAGGCAGAGGCGATGTCGAGCAATATGCAGGCCGAGTGACCAAGCCGGAGGACAACGGTTACGTCACAACAGAAGGCGCCCGAGAAATCGAGATGTTTCCTGCGACTTCGCGTCGGAAACCTGTCCGCGCGAAGGCCGGTCGAAATGTGACACAGCTTCATTACGCTCGGCAGGGTGTGATCACACCGGAAATGGAATTCGTTGCCATACGCGAAAACCAGCGAAACGAAGCTCTATCTGGAGTGCCAGCGACTGAGCACAAGGGCGAGCACTTCGGTGCCGCGATTCCGAAGGTCATTACGCCGGAGTTCGTACGGGACGAGATTGCACGGGGCAGGGCGATCATACCCGCCAATGTGAATCACCCTGAAATCGAGCCTATGATCATCGGGCGAAATTTCCTCGTGAAGATCAACGCGAACATCGGCAACTCAGCCGTTACTTCTTCGATCGAAGAGGAAGTTCAGAAGATGGTGTGGGCTACGCACTGGGGAACGGATACGGTCATGGACTTGTCCACCGGCAAGAATATCCATGAAACCCGTGAATGGATTCTTCGCAATTCGCCCGTTCCGATTGGGACGGTTCCGATTTACCAGGCTTTGGAAAAAGTAGACGGCAAAGCGGAAGCCCTTACATGGGAGATCTTTCGAGATACGCTGATCGAGCAAGCTGAGCAGGGCGTTGACTATTTCACGATTCACGCAGGCGTGCTGCTGCGATATGTTCCGCTTACTGCCAAACGTGTGACGGGTATTGTCTCTCGAGGCGGAGCGATTCTTGCAAAATGGTGTCTGGCCCATCACAAGGAGAACTTCCTGTACACGCACTTTGAAGACATTTGCGAGATCATGAAACAGTACGACATCTCGTTTTCGCTCGGCGACGGTCTTCGCCCCGGCTCGATCGCGGATGCAAATGATGAGGCGCAATTTGCAGAGCTGGATACGTTGGGTGAGTTGACGAAAATCGCCTGGCAACATGACGTGCAGGTTATGATTGAAGGACCAGGCCATGTGCCGATGCAGCTCATCAAGGAGAACATGGACAGGCAGTTAGCCGTTTGTGACGAAGCCCCGTTTTACACGCTCGGCCCATTGACCACCGACATCGCACCGGGCTATGACCATATCACGAGCGGCATCGGCGCTGCGATGATAGGCTGGTATGGGTGCGCGATGCTCTGCTATGTGACACCCAAAGAGCACCTTGGCTTGCCTGATCGTGAAGACGTTCGGCAGGGCGTGATTACATACAAGATCGCGGCTCACGCGGCGGACCTGGCGAAGGGGCATCCGGGCGCTCAATACCGCGATGATGCATTGTCGAAGGCTCGCTTCGAGTTTCGCTGGGAGGATCAGTTCAACCTTTCGCTTGACCCGGAGAAAGCACTAGCCTACCACGACGAAACGCTTCCACAGGAGGGTGCGAAGACGGCTCACTTCTGCTCGATGTGTGGCCCGAATTTCTGCTCGATGAAAATCACGCAGGACGTCCGCGACTACGCGGCGAAACTCGCGGTCGATGAAACAAAGGCTGTTCAGCTGGGCATGGCTGAAAAGGCGAAGGAATTCGCAAAATCCGGCGGGGAACTTTATTCGTAGTCGGTCTGGCGCCATTTGTGAGGGGTTTTTCATCATGGAGATAAAATCGACGAAGATTTCTCCTTGGTATCTGTACTCGATTCTCATCGGGATAGTCTTGATATTCGTATATCTGCGTTGCTACGATTACTTCGCCTATCGAAATGCCGAGTATCGAGATAAGGATTATTCGCTGCTCGCTCTGTTCGATCAAACACAGCCGGTGATTCTGTCGTGGCGCGATCCAGAAACTACCGATTTGGAAATCAAGCCCGGGACACCTACATACGATTCGATCATGCAAAGTATGGATGGCAACTTCAGGACATTATCGAATCAGAGGGAGGCCAGACGAAAGTGGCACTCGAAAGGCTTCGTTGACTTTTCTCAGAACGGAAAGTTGGTTTTCAAACTGCGAGCTATATCTTTCGCCGATGTCCCCAGGCGGGATGGCTCAATGGAGCTCTGCCGAATCAGGGGGCCTGTCCGATGGAATCTACGCGAGATTCTGAAGAAGCTGGGAGAGCAGGATCGCACGCCCGTCGAGCCTTGATGGAAGACAGCCGGCGGGGAACTGTATTCGTAGATGTTCCCGGGTCGGGCTGGCGATGATCTACAAGGCTAACAATGAGCAGTAGGACCAACATCCTGACAGAATCGCTGCGTAAAAACCCAGGAGCGTCGAAGGAGGCGATTGCCGATTTTCTTCGAGCTTTGGGGTTGAGCGTGCCTAATGAATACTTGGATTTCATGCAAGTATCGAACGGTGCAGAGGGTTTTGTAGGCGACGGTGGTTACGTCATGTTGTGGCCGGTACAGGATATTGTCGAACGAAATCAAGATTATAAAGTGGGCGATTTCGCGCCGGGACTTCTTCTCTTCGGATCAGACGGAGGAGGCGAAGGGTTTGCTTTTGATACTCGGCAGGACGGCATGCCAATTGTAAGTGTTCCGTTTGTGAGTATGAGCCTGGATGATCTGTGGCCCTGCGGTAAATCATTTGCTGAGTTCATTGAGTATCTGGCAAGATTGAATTCGGAAACGAATGGCTAATCGGGAAGACCAATGCAGAATTCGATGCTCTATCGACGAGGGGTCGTTGTGCCGCTGGACCGCGATGCAGTTGATCGGCTATCGCGTAATGATGTCGAAAAGACGACACGAGTAGAGGCGATTGAAATCGCCAGCCAACAGGAATTTGAAGATCTTTGGGGCAGTGGACTCTTCGATTCAGTCAATCAACGTATCGGTTCTTGCCTGGATGATTACGAAGAAGACCCAATCGCCCCGCAACTTGTGCCGGCACTCAAGGAAGTCTTGATCTTATTCGCAAGAAAGGAGAAAGAGAACTCCGTCCGGTCTAGATTCCTGCGTGAGGTGATGTCACTTTGCGATGTCGCGAACAAGAACGATGTTCCAATCTATTTCATTCTCTAGCGTACATACTGTAGTACGAACGTTTGCGGTGAATCAGCCATTTGGGTTTCATCCATGTTGAAGTACATTATTGAAAACTTCAGCGCGTCGTCCAACCATATGGATACGCTGCGCGAGTCGATTCACGATTACCAGGCGTTCATGGTGTCAAAAGGGCTCCTGGGTCGCAGAGATGACATGCGCATCGAGTCTTTGGAAACAGGGCGCATTTCGGCTGGTGGCGTACTTGCACAAGGAGACTTTCCGCCCTCGGATACCGGGCTAGTAGGAGAGAGCAAGGAGACTTGCAGGCGACTCATTCAAAAACGAGAAGATGTCATGCGGCTGGCCGATGACGTCGACGTGCAAGTGTTCGACTTATCTCAAACGCAAGACTTGCATTATTGCAACCACAGCAAATGGAGCGGCTTAGTCCTCTGCGCGGAAGCGGATTGGCCCATGGGAATCACGCCGGTAATCTGCTGTGAGTGTGGCGGGCTGGTTGCACGGTTTCGGGTACCAGTTAGCCAGAAGACAGCATCGAACATTTGGAGTTTCTGTGTAGAGTCGTTCTGTGTTGAGGCGTGTTGGTCCGCAAGCGGAGTGCTTGAAGCATGGGCCAACGGAGAGCGGCACGACCCATTGAGCCGAATAAACACTCTTGGGCTTTCAATAGTCAAGAGTACTCAGTCGGACACTGGCATCGACACTTGGCTCTATATTCCGTTACGCACCTCAACAACGGCGACGACGTGCCCTCTTTGCGAAGAGGAAATGTCAAGCTTAGACTCACCGTTTTTCTGGAACTACAGGTGCAGTGACTGTAGGATTGTAACCAGCAATCGAAGCGCACCTTGGCTAGTAGTTTGAGCCAAACCCACGGTCGATCCTGATTAACATCGCGATGGGCTCAGAGTGCCATGGTGTGTCCCGCATTGAGCGCCCGTGCGGCGCGTATTGAGTGCCACCCACCCAACGTATTCCCGCTCGGGAATTGACCTGCACGCCCCCATAAGCGAACGATCGTAAGACTCAATTCACGAGAACAATATGACTTTCGTTTAACGCCATTGTTATAGGACTTTGGCGCCCACTGTGCCGAGTTGATTATTCGGAACTTACTTCGTCACTGAACCTATTCGATAGTACGTTAGTCGAGCCGTGTTGTGTAAGACGGTCGAATACCAATCTCCCTGGGACGTGTAGGCTTCATGATTGAGGGCATCAGCCATAACGCCATTTTGGCGAGCGTGTTTGGCAACAACGTAATCGGTAGGCCTCAAGGCACCGAATACGGTTCTGCGCAGAGGGCTGATGGCTTTGAGTCGCATGGCGAGACTGATGCGTATCCACAGCCTGTTGACTCCGTCGAGCTATCGGAGTCGCACGCGCATGATAAGCAGCGTGCCAACGTCGATCGACCGGAGCGAAGTGGCTCTAGCACGGATCACAGCACTCATTCTTCCGAGAAGTCCGGAGGGGGCCAGCTTGGACCGGACGCTTCGCAGCTGACTGAGGAAGAGCAAAAAGCCGTTGAGAAACTCAAGCAGCGTGATCAGGAAGTTCGCAGGCATGAGCAGGCGCACAAGTCGGCCGCTGGGGGTTTCGCCAAGGGTGGAGCCAGCTTCGAGTTCGAGACGGGACCTGATGGGCGAAGGTATGCCGTGGGCGGTGAGGTGAGTATCGATACGTCTGAAGTCAGCGGTAACCCGCGGGCGACGATCGCGAAAATGCAGCAGATTCGTCGCGCGGCTCTGGCACCGGCGAATCCGTCAGGCCAGGATCGAGCCGTTGCGGCGCAGGCGTCGGCTGCGGAGCAAAAAGCACGGACGGAGCTGGCAGAGCAGCGAAAAACGAATCCAACAGGCGGTTCGGAGGGGGATACGACGGAAGGCGTGGAAACAGTATCATCTTCCGTAAATCCGATTGGTGAGGAGAGTGACAGACGGCAGATTGCTGCGAATGCCTCTCAGCCATTTTCCGCAATTCCGTCGATTAATTCCGCGGACCCCGCTGGGTCGCTCGTCGACCTCATCGCTTAGGGCAGCGCATAACATCCCCGTCGATGCTGATTAACCAATTATTGAGCTGAAAGAAAACGCGGCAGGGCGTTAAAAGGAAATCTTCTCGACTTTGACCTGAAGGTACTTCTGACGGTGTCCCGTCTTGGTCGAGGAATTTTTTCGGCGGCGATACTTCAGAATAATCAGCTTGTCGCCCTTGATCTCGCCGAGAACGCTGGCGGATACTTTCGCTCCATCCACAGTTGGCTGGCCGACTTTCGGTCCATCATCGATATCGCCAATCATAAGCACCCGGTCAAAATCAATGGACTTGGTATCTTCGGGAAGATCTTTGCGCTGAACCTCGAACGTCTGACCTTCTTCGATCTTGTATTGATGCCCGCCGTCATCGATGATTGCGTACACGGTTTTTACTCCAACCTTCGGGTGCTGCCTGTCCCACAGCGATTCCCGGCTCCATGCGGGGCTGCGGCTCTGAATCAAGCCTCGCAGTTTGGCAGAATCAGCCCGTCGCGTCAAGATGTAGCTTGTGGGCTTTGTCCGGGGCTGCGAGGCGGCATCGGGTGGCGTACCTCGATGAGAATCCAATGTGGGGCTGAAAACGGCTGGTTGCGGCGATGTTGGTAGCAAAAAAACGGGGATAAGCTTTGCGTGGCGCCTACAAACGAATACCCTCAGCTGCCTATGATAGACTCTCAAAAACCGCAAACAATCCGCATTACCTGTGCTCCCGGCCTGGTCAATTATCTTCGTTGCGAGGTGGAAGGGCTTGGTTACACGGTTAGTTCCTCTCGGCCGACAGGCATTGAGATCAAAGCCAGCATGCATGACGCTATGCGACTGAACCTCTTCCTGCGCACCGCGTTCAACGTGCTCGTCCTGATCGACAAATTCAAATGCGCCAATCCGGACGAGTTGTACAAGCGTGTGCGGGCGCTGCCGTGGGAAGAGATAATCTCGCCGGACGAGTACCTCAGCGTGGTATCGAGTGTGAACACGCCCTCCATTAACGACTGGCGATTCGCAAGCCTTAAGGTGAAAGACGCCATCGTGGACCGCGTGTCGGCGGCCGTCGGTTCAAGGCCGAACTCCGGGCCAGAGCGGGAGAACCTCGTTGTTCAACTCTATTGGAATGGAGACAACGCGCAGCTTTTTCTCAACACCTCCGGGCGAAAACTTGCGGATCGTAATTACCGCAAGATGCCGTACAAAGCGCCGATGCAGGAAACGTTGGCGGCAAGCGTCATCCTGGCGACAGAATATGATGGGGCGGTACCATTGGTCAATCCGATGTGCGGGAGTGGCACGCTGGCGATAGAAGCGGCACTAATCGCGTCGGGGCGTCCGCCTGGGTTACTTCGAGCAAACTTCGGCTTTATGCACACGAAGGATTTCGATTCCGAAACCTGGCAGTCAATGCGCCGCAGCGCCAAGAAAATCCGCAACAAAGGCGTCATTGCTCCCATTATTGCTACCGACGTCGATGAAGGTGCGATTCACGCAGCCAGAAAGAATGCGGAGACTGCTGGCGTGCACCATATGATCCAGTTCGACGTGTGCGACTTCGAGGAGACACCAATCCCACCCGAAAAAGGCATTGTCATCATCAACCCTGAATACGGCGAACGACTTGGTGTATTCGCGGAACTTGAGACTACCTACAAACGCATGGGGGATTTCTTCAAGAAAAAGTGTCAGGGATGGACAGGTTACATCTTTACGGGGAACTTCGATCTTGCGAAGAAGGTTAGACTTCGAGTGAGCCGTCGCATGGAGTTTTTCAACGCGAAGATCGACTGCCGACTACTCAAGTATGAGTTATACGAGGGCACACGACGAGAACAGGACTGAGGCAAGATATGATCGTCGTTCCTGAAGACGCCGCCCAATCGGGAGTACGAGTGAGTGCCTCGAACAACCAACGTGGTAATCCAAGACTTTCCGGCCGAATGCCAGACTGAATGACGTCTCCTATCAATGGGGCAATTCACGCATGTTGTCGGAAACGAGCAGCGCCCGATTTTGGACACTTCTTGCTGTGGTTCGCTAAGAGATATGTTGCGAAAAAAAAGATGGAGAGTGCTGCCGTGGCGTTGAGCACTCTCCATCTTTGGGTCTCAGTTAAATCCAACAACGTCCGACATCTTTGACCGCATCCGACCTAGCCACCGTGGCGAGAGCTACGTCCGAGCGAATACAAGAAAAACGTTGCAGAATCATCCACTAAGAAACGTTACCGTCTTTTCTTTGCAGCTTTCTTCTTTTTCTTCTTAGTAGCCTTCTTTTTCTTTGTGGCTTTCTTTTTGGTAGCCTTCTTCTTTTTCGTGGCCTTCTTCTTAGTAGCCTTCTTCTTCTTTACTGCCTTCTTCTTAGTAGCCTTCTTCTTTACTGCTTTTTTCTTTTTCGTGGCCTTCTTTTTCACAGCCTTTTTCTTTACAGCTTTCTTCTTTACCGCTTTCTTTTTTACTGTTCGGCGTTTTTTCGCCATGGTTATCACCACCTTTCTGAACAAAATCGTACACCAAGACTTCGATCTGTCAAAATATTTTTTGCTTACAAGAGCTGTTTTGGCTTGCGAGTTCAGCTCGCTGATTACACGCACACTACACTTTGCGTTGTGATTTTTCCGTTCAACTCGGGCAAGAAAGAATGCCATCGATGTGGCTTTCCGAATACACCCAAGTGAGTTCAACTGTAAAGTGCAACTCTTCCTGAGTAGATTTGAGTGTTGACGTCCTCATGCATGTGACGCCGTGGGTTCACTTCGAACCTCCTAGCGGGTGGATCATTGGCGCGCAGCCCAGGGAATGAAAAAATGCGTAAAACAGGGGGGAAAGCGAAAAAACACAACCGATCTGGTCGGAATTGTAACCTGGAACGCTGACTCACCAGATTGGTTCACAGGTCCTTAATGGCTGCATTGGGGCATATCGGTGGCTCGGTCTTGAAATGTCAACATGATGACTGAGTTTTTTCAAAACCGGAATCATTGGTTTCCAAGATCATTACAAGATGTTTGAACAAAGAGTTCTTGCAGATCGAACTCAATGGTTGATTCACCTTCATTCATGAGGTCGATAGCCAACAAAAAAAAATCGAATTTTTTTTATTTTTTCCTTGCAATGCAATCGGCAAGCGCCTCATTTGAAGCGATTTGAAGAATTTTGTGAACGCGCGCCGACACAGTGAAACAGTCGCAACGTGTTTAATGACGTTCACAAGTCGTAAGAATACGATTCATAATGGGTGGACACTTTTGCCAATGAGAGTGCGTGAAGTCATTACCTTCGTAACTATGTATTGGTCGGATGCGCCCCGAAATGCATCATGGACAAGCGCAATAACTGCGTCGATTCGCTCTTTGAAAGCAATGTTTGCGCGAAATGACGTATCGTGCATGTTCCTGAACAACAGAAACGAGCCATTTCTATTTACGTTAACTGAATCGCCAGGAAGAACTTCTTACTCCGTGTATGTTTGCAATTGAATCGATTTTTGGTCGTTCCAGGCGGTAGCCAAGAAACAGAACTGCGACCAGTAGGTATAGTCGATCTGAAAAAGCGCAAGGATACGACAAGCCGATCGTTGATGTGAAATATACTCAGTTGCTTTCCAAACGTCAGGGGTGTGAATAGATTGCGCACCTGCAAATTTTGCAGAGCACGGAGAATCGCGAATCTGCAAGTACGAAACCGTATCACGAGGAGGAAGCGAGAGAGTATTTCGGTGTGATCAAGTTGAAATCATTTTGCACGTTCAAGGTACTCACCTGTGCGCGTATCGACTCGGATGACCGTTCCTTCTTCGATGAACGGGGGAACGCGAACCTTGGTGCCCGTCTCAACAATTGCGTCTTTCAGTTGATTGGTGGCTGTTGCACCTTTCACGACGGGTGTTGTTTCCGTAATGGCTAGATCAACGACGTTGGGCAATTCAAAAGAAATCATTTTGCCGTCATAAAGCTGGCAGGAAACTTTTTCATTGGGCTTGAGCCATTTCGATGCATCGCCGACCGTTTCGGCTGGTACAGGAAGCTGCTCGTACGATTCTGAGTCCATCACAACAAAACTATCACCATCACGATACAAGTATTCAAATTCCTTGGACTCAACGAATGGAACTTCGACGCGATCATCCACGCTGAATCGAACCTCTTTAATGGCTCCATTCTTAATACTTTTGAGCTTAGCCTGCATATAACTCCGCTTGTTGCCCTTTGCGACATGCGATATTTCATGCACAACGTTCAATTCGTCGTCGTGAACGATAGTCTTGCCTTTGCGTAAGTCGACTGCTTTCAGCATTTCGAATAACTCCGTGTTGTGTACCTGCAAAACATCAAAACTGCGATAATCGCAAAAGTGTGCCTTGCAGTCAAGGTTTTCACAGCGCTTTCGTGTTGCAACTCGCCATTAACATAGGGAATGAGAGGCGGGAGGTGCGCCGATACGCGTCACGGTTCATGGCCGATGATGCGGAACTGCTGCCACCCGGAAATGGGTATGTTATAGGGCGACAGAAGTTTCCAGTCTTCGCTGCATCAAAGAAAAGCCTCGTCGTTTCAAACGACGCAATTCCTTGCGCCTTACATGGACACGCATGAGGGCGGATGTGCCGTTTGGATCCTCCCGCAAGAGCGGAGACTGCGATCCTTGAGTCAGGATCGAGTGAATCCGGTCGACGCAATCCTTTTGATGACCCGCCATGACGGAAGGAGACAGGTACCAACGAGAGCATCTATCCACCACGCCTATGGTTCGCCGAAAGCTCTTCCGAACCGCAAATGCGTTTATTCGATCAAACATGAGTCGATTCAGTTCGTAAGAAAAGAACGTGCCGTGGAGTTGGTCAGCCAGATCGACATGGTGTGAATGGTGATCCTGCTGCAGGAGGTAGTTAAGAGTCTTCCAGGAGTCCGCATTTGCAGATGCATCTGCCCGCAGCTCCCAATAAAGATGTCCTGAGTTAACTCGCGCGCCACTCATTAGAATCTGCCTAGGCACAAATTTACCATGTGCTACCGTATCTGCGGCTAAATGTGAAAGATAGCCGTAGGCAAACGCTCTCGATCGGTTGTTGGAAGCAGTATTGAGGAGACGAAATGCCGTTGACCAATGGTGGCAGGACTGTTTGACTCGGCTCAGCCGTTTCGCAAAGACCACGTCAGCCGCAATATTGCCATGAAGGTAGGCCAGCCTGTTTTTGGCAAGGATTGCCGCGATGGATGCGGGCAAGAGTGCAAGCTGTGCCAAAACCTCACTGCCCAAACCAATGTGTGTGGCAGGCCCCCAGGCGAAGGCATCGCTTGTCATTAGAAAACAAGCGGCTATTGCCAACCCTGCAAGCCGAAATGGATGTCGCATGTCCAGTCCCAGTTTCTAACCATTTTGTGTGCGTCGTGGAAACAGTTCGATATTCTATATCATTCTGGTTGGCCCGGCGGCAGATATTCGAATTTTGTGTCCAGTTGCACAAGTTTATTCAGAATCTAAACGCAGAAGCGGCTATTTCTTCGTCGAAGTTCTCAGGGCTTAAAGTCAGGACAATTTTTTTATGCCGAGGTCATTCTGTATGGGCTTCGGCGCAATGAAGGGCTGTATGGCTCGGACAAGCCGTGGCCGGTGTCGCACAGCGGTTATCGAATCAAAGACCGGGGTTATAGTTGCCGAAAAGCCGTGCTAGGCTAGCAGAGAATCCCGCGTCGATACAATTCGCGTTTGGCGAGAGTTCTTATGTTCTCAGTATTCTTGTCGCCTGCAGGGGGTGGTTCCCCGTAAGTTGTAATACCTGCCATCTGCGAATAGGCAGCGAGGTCCGGCAGTGCCGCCAGGGCCTTTAGTTGTGTGAGCGATGCACGCGGCGCGCTGCGTTCCAGGAGACCCTTCAAACAGCCTCGGGCTTCGTCGCAATCCAATTCTTGCTGTGCGAGAGTCAAGAGCGGCTCCATGCTTGCCATTCCTGCCTTTTCGACCTCCGCCCAATCGTGGTTCATTACTGTGATGACAGCCTTTGACCATGCGTCGTTGGGTTGCCATCCAATTCGTTCAAGGGCCCACGCTGCCGTCTGACGAATGATCATGTCGTCGTCTCGCAACAGTTCAACCAGCGGGTCAATCGCTCGGGTGTCACCCGCATTCGCAAGTGCCATCACTGCAACTTCCCGAGACGCGGCATCGGTGCCGGGGTTTCGTAGGGTTTCGGCCAAGGCCTCAACGCCTTGCTCGCCGAGGTTACACAAAGTTTTGGCTACGTTGTTGGCACAAGAATGGAAGCGAAGGCATTCCATCAGCGGCTCGACCGCGGTAGCCCCGAATTGACTCACAGCGTCCCAATCTTCGCGCGCGATTGCATGTCGAGCTTGATTTTCGGCACTCAAACTGCCTTGCGATGATTCGCTGATTTCCAGGGCAGCAATTTGTCTGATGCGCCATGTGGAGTCGCCAAGGAGCTTGACGAGGTAGTCGTGTAAATGGGGGTCTTCATTCCAGGGGATAAGCCTGAAAACAAGTTCGCGCAGGACGAAATCCGGTGAGCATTCCAAGACAAACTCACACAAAACCCGCCTGGCTTCGACTTGGTCTATCTGGCTGAGCGCCTTCGCTGCTTTGGCCTTTTCGCTGTCGTCGATGCCGTCGCTGGCATGAAGAACTACCTGCAAAGCTGGAATGGCTGCTGATCCTATTCTCGCAGCCCGATCCCAATCCGAATTAATCACGACAATGTAACCAAGCGTTTGCTCGGGAAGACTGTCCCAATGGTGTTTCTGTAAAGCCCAAGCGGCGATTTTTCGATACGGCATTTCGACAGAGTTCTCAAGGAGAATATTCGTCAATGAGCACACGGCGTCTGGCGTGCCAATCTTCGCAAGCGATTCCGCGGCCAATCGCGCCGTGTGTTGTGTGCCATCGAGGATTGCGGTGGTTATTGCTGGAATGGCCTTCGCACCAAGCGCCGGTACCTGCTCCCAGTTTCCAAGCAACACGGCGATGCGAGCTTTTTGGTCATCAGCCAATGAGGTCCAGGCTATTCGCGATAGTGCGCTGGCTGCGCGCTGGCGCACAGTCAAATCCTCCGCCCCAAGTAGCGAAAGCAGCATTGGCAGGACACTCTCAATGGTCATGCTGCCCAAGCCCTGGATAAGTTCTTCAATAATGCCAGCATCGGTTTCTTGCGACAGACGTTTTACGAGCACCTTGATGGCTACATTGCTTTGCATCTGCGAAAGCGCTTGGACCGCGCCGCGTCTGACCTCGGCATCGGGATCATCCAGCAATCTTCGCAGTTCCGGCATTAGAGCCGGATTCGGCCTGGCACACAGTTGATTCACCGCGCGCAGCTTGGTGGCCTGCTTCGAAGATTGTGCCCGCATTTTGACATACCAGTCTTGTATTTTCGCCATCGTAGAAAACTTTCTATCAAATCGGGATCGCTGGGTTCTACCGAACGGCGTCGCTGCCGTTTCTTTTCCCAATAGGACACTACAAACTCGTCTTCTATCATCGACAGCTATGTAATCGCGAAGCAACTAGAGCAACCTCTATTTACAGCGGCGTTCGGACTCACTTTTTAGTCGCGTATAATAGAGCGATTCGCCGCTATACGATGACCGTTCGTTACTATAGGTTGCTTATCGGGTGCGTGGGGCTAAGCGAAATGCAGAGAGAAATTATTGGTTGATTCGTCCCATATGATGAGTTGAAAGCGTGAGGTTTCGTCGCTTGTTTAACGGGCGGTAGGCCAATCGCTATGACGAATTGAACTATGGCGGAGTCTTCATTACGTTTACCGCCATATATTGTGCGTCACGCACGCGACGTTAATTCATCGAGAAAGTTAAGGCATGACCGCAACGAGAATGGAGCTTGTTCGAATCTCTCGGGTTTGTCATTGAATCGAAATCGGGAGTTGTACGAAATCTCCGATCGAGCACATGTCCCTCGGGCAATTCTGCTGGGCTTCGATATTCACCTTGATGAATTGCTCCTGCTGAAGAGCGCCGATTGGAATCGGATAGTTGGTGACTGTAAATGACCATATGCCGCCCGGTGCGATCATTGGCGTGTTGAAGTCTTCCAGGCCAAGATTGCAGGTCCAGTCGTTGAGGCCCGGCAGACAATTGACACCGGTACGAAGGCAGAGACTCTCTGAAGTGGCGTCGCCTACGTTTCGAACTTCCACAGTCCAGTCAATAAGTTCGCCCAAGGAAGCGGATTCCGGAGCGCCACTGATTTGCAGGCGAAGGTCCGACCCTCCTGCACAGGTAATCCCCAAATCTCCGAACAGCAATTGAAACTCTTGCCCATCCGCGATATCTACGTCTCCATCGCCATCTACATCCGCTCCGTCGCAATAGCCAGCTACGCTGGTATTGGGACCAGCTAAACAATTTGCAAGGTGAAAACTGTCTTGAAGGTCCACCACGCTATTACCGTCCAAGTCGCCTGGAAGTGGGGCGGGCGTAAGAAGCCGAAAGGTGAATGTTCCCATTGGTGGCGTGCCTACGAATGGGAACGTGTTGCTGAGATTGGATATTGGTATCGGGGGCTGGGTATCGGCGTTCGTTGATCGAAACGTGACGCCGTCGTCGGTGCCGGCATCGTAGGGGTCGAGGTTGACAACCACATTGTCACGCCACCGACCTAGATTGTCGCGAAGGTTCAGGCCCGAAACGCCCACGAACCAATCAGGGCTTGGTGCAATCATCGAAACAACCGTCACAAGCGGGTGTGTGCTGCTGGCTTGAAAATTTGTGGCTACCGACCCCGGAGAAGGAAATATGCCGCCGCCGGAAACAAGCGAAAATGCATCGCCTGCGGTCATTTCGCTATTGATTTCTCCGGTCAACAGCGTCTTGCTGCCGGTTTCTGCCATGCTCTCGATGCCTGCTGACGCAATCGAGCCTGATTGCCAAAACGTGACCGTTGCATTGTGCGTGGCTCCGATTAGCCCTGAGAAGTGTGGGTTGGTCGGAAAGTCCTGGGGATGCGTCACGACAATCCAGGCTGCGTCGAAGGTAATCTCATAATCCACGACTTCTCCTGTGGCCGACTTGCCGGGCCAAGCCGCAAGTAAAGCGCCGAGGAGCATCGCTGTTGCTTTGATCTCGAACACCCTTTTCACACTTTCCCCCTCTATGTGCCCAATGTATGAATCACAAACCACGCCGCATACTGTCGGATGGCGGATCGGAGTAGCATTTTAGAATGAATGGCCCCTGAGACAAAACATTGTAGGCAGCTCGCCCGATAAGTCGAGTTTTGAGAGCCTATTGCTATACAAGACGCCGTCGTGCGTGGGTTCGCGCGTGATTGGTTGATCGAATGAAACGGGCATTCCCCGGTGCCGCCTTGGTTAATGGTGTTTATCTGAATGACAACCTACCCTAATTTTCGCATCAATAGTCAGCCTTGACAGGCTAATTACATGCCCGAACAATAGCCTCGTTGGTTATGTGCCCGAAAGGGGTGAATCCTTCCCGGTTGGCTGCAATGGCAGCTCCGAGTTCACGGGGGCCATTACCATTGTTGGTGTGTCAGTTAATGGCAGATCGATATTCCACAAAGGCCCGCCAGGAGGCCTGCGCCAAGTTAAGTTGCATGGCGCTTCAGCAGGATGACACCTGTTGAGACGACGTTTCGAAAGTTGAAAGGTATCGCCAATATGATGTTCCTCAGTGGTCGTCGGTGTATCCGAACCCGAGTGTTTCCAGCCTTCACCCTGTTCGTTGCGGTTTGTGTAGCCGCCGTATCGGGAGTGCAGGCGAGTTCGCATTTCATCATTAAGAAAGACGGCCGAAAGATTGCGCTGACGCGATGTGAAGATGAAATCGCGGTCACGTTTTCGGATGTTGATTCCATCAAGTCGGCTGCGACCAGGCTTGCATCAAAAGGGCACGGTGTTGTCGAGGATCTTCAATTCGCGCCAGATTCCTCGATCAAACGCGTTCGTGTCGCACATACGACAAGAGAAGCCATTCAGGCAATCCGCGATAACGCGCAAGTCAAGGAAATCCATGCGATTTACCATATTGGTGACTCCGACGCTCCGTTGATTTCGACGGGCACGATCAATCTTCGCCTAAAAAAATCGTTGGATGATGCTGCTCGTAACAATCTCTGGCGCGATTATCGCGTTGCAGCCGGACGGGCTATAGAAGGGCTGTCTGATGTGTACGTCGTGTCGTTGCTCGATGCCGACGATGACGAAGTGTTGCGTGCGCAGGCTTTAGCGGTTGATTCGAGAGTTGTTTGGGCTGAGCCGAACTTCCGTTTGCCGGTCGACTTTCGACAGGTTACGCCGAGCGATCCACTCTTTTCCCTGCAATGGCATTTGAACAACACGGGGCAAGTTGGTGGGGTTGCAGGTTCGGATATCAACGTATTGGATGCGTGGGAGATTGCTCAGGGGCAGGATGTCCTTTTCGGTATGTTTGATGACTCTTGCGACGTGACGCACGAAGATTTGCGCGGCGGATATATCGGCGTGGGGCATGACCCTTCCTTCCCGTCCACATCCTCTGAGTTTAGAGATCCGCGCCCGAAGGATTTTAATAATTTCCACGGAACGCCTGTGATGGGGCTGGCTGTCGCCCAGTCTAACTCGTTGGGCGGTCGTGGCGTTGCTCCGCTCGCAAGGTTTACCGCATCGAGAGGCCTTAGTGCGGCGCTAACCGACGAAGATATTGCCGGAGCGTATACCTTCGCTCGTCAGCAGGATGTTGATGTACATATTAACAGTTGGGGATTGCCTGGAATCCCGACGCCCCAGGTCCTGGCTGATGCGATCGAGACGGCATTTCAGGAGGGGCGAGACTTGGATGGAGCCGATGGCGTCGAGTTGCCCAGAGGGATGGTCGTTGTGTTTGCGTCCGGCAACAGTGGGGTTCAGCTTTTTGAGAACGACGATTTTTCCACTCTCCCAACGGTGATTGGGGTCGGCGCATCCGACCGATCTGACGGGCTGGCATTCTTTAGCAATTTTGGAAAACAGGTTGACCTTATTGCACCAGGCGAGGCTTTGATTCTTTCGACGGATAACGACGATCAGGCTGGGTATGTGGATCCCGGCCTAAATTTTGGCGGGATTGGTCCATTCGGCGATCCGGATGTAGACCCTGTGGGTCTGTATACGGGTGAGTTTTCCGGGACGTCAGCAGCCTGTCCCATCGCTGCGGGCGTGGCAGGCTTGATCCTTTCTGCGAATTCAGATCTGTCTGCTACCGATGTCCGCCTGGTTATGGAGCACGCTTCCGAGCGGGTGAGTCCTACGGACGCTCAATATGACCCGATCACGAAGCGCAGTTTGCGTTATGGTTATGGGCGGATCGATGCCACCGTGGCAGCACAAGCTGCTTTGGATTCAATAAACACAGGACGTACCTGGCCAGGTAGAGTAGGTGACGTTCTGGTGGCAGAAACGAGACTGAGTTGGCGACAAAATGGCAATCAATTGGAATTTCGTTTTGCAGAGATTGATCTGGATACCGATGATGACATTCCGGCGAAACCGGTAACAACGACCAACGAATACCTTGTTGTATCAAGTGACAGCCCATTTACGTTTGATCCGGAAGTCTTCCCGATCGACGGCGAATGCTATAGCAGATCGCAGCTCGGTTGTGGTGATTCGCAGGCCTCGGCGTTGGTGCCTCTTCCTGCCGGCGTCGAAATTCAATCGGTAGGCTGTGGCTGTCCTCTCGTTGCGAGCGCCGTGGATGATTGTGACGCTGGCTCCGAACAATGCATCGACTTCCTGGCTCCAACAACCACGAAGCACTTCGGCATTTTTGCCCGCAACACTCTTGGCCGATATTCCTGGGGCGTGAAAGCTGACACCAATGGCAACATATTGGATCCGGGTGAGATTTTGGATTCCGGTGGTGGTTTGATTGTCGGAGGCGGCGATGGTTCCGCGCCGGTTGCGGGTCCAAAGGTTTCGATTGACGTGTCGCCTAGAGAGGGCACAGCTCCGCTCGCTGTTCGTTTTGCCGGTAACGCATCCAGTGATATCCCCATCGACGATTCGCGTACCGCGTGGGACTTCGACATTAACGATAGCATCATTGTAGATGCTACATCGCGCAGCGCGACGCATACCTATGACGTTCCCGCTGGACAGAGCCAAACATTTATAGCTCGGCTGACCATGTTCGACACGGATGGCAATGCCGGTTTTGCTCAGGTATCCATTCGGGTTGATGGGCCGGGTACCGATGATGCTGGCAGCCAAGGAAACAACGGCGTTCGTATTATCATTGGTATTCCAACAACAATTGGATCCGACGTGGATTCCGGCGTGTCGCCATTTTCGGTTCGGCTTGAGTTGGACACATCGGGGTTGGTCGGCGCGTTACAGTCGGTTCGGTGGGACCTCGGCGATGGAACGACTTCGAGCAGTTTGTTCGTAACCCATACTTATGTGAACGAGACAAACGCGGATTTGAGACTGCCGATCACCGCGACGATCACCACGCTTACCACTGGAGGCACGACCCTTACGACCAATACGTCACGGACGATTACGATTTTCCCCGGAACCGGTTTGACGGACGATACAGACGTCCCGCCACTCGACGGTACTGGCGCACAAGGGCCCGGCGGAACGGCAACACCTTGTGGTGCAATGGGGATTCTGCCCATGTTCGCCCTCGCATTTTCCATGCTGTGGTTTAGACGGCGACGCTGGTAGAGCCGTTTCGGAGAGCATTGTTTCGTATCCCTGGTGTAAAAGCTGTGGATACTCGGAAACTAACAGGCTGGGGTCTACTCAACCGTAGCCCTCGGAAGCGTTTTTTTCGATTTTTTTCAACTCATCTCTACATTTGAATGTTGGCGACTATGAAACGGTGCAACTCCCCTTTGCGCCGGTTGATAGCGTAATTGCGAGTTGGCATGCGTCGTGCTAGCGCAAACTCCAAGGCTACCCATACCTTTTTTTATTACAGGTTGTAGAATATCATTATGTGGCATTTGGGCTATTTTTCGATCATCATATAGATTATGGTTCGCCGCTGGCGCGGGCGGAGAAGTACCCTGGAGTCTTGGCTGCCCACAGACTCCACTAAGACAAGAGACCAAGCTCGGCATTCGAATGGAGTAACAGGCTCACCGTGCCCTTGTAAGACAAAGAGAGGTAACCACGAAATGACAATGCTTGCTACTGACTCGCGGATCAATGTGTCTACACAGCTGGTACACCCGCTGGGTTCTCAGGCTAAAGTGCTGCTCAGCAGCGCGTTCGGCCCGTTTGCCGTCGACGATGCTTTCGGCAGTCGGACCATCAATCCCATGGAGCTATATCACAATCAGGTGACGCGCGTGCAGCGGGCGTTTTCGTTGCGCATGTTCCACCGCTCGTGGGGGCTTATGCTGATTCAATCCAACATCAGCGCGCCTTGCACGCTCATCGACTTTCCCACGCTCGAACAGTTTGTTGAGGAGCTTGAGACGAACCAATACGACATCGTTGGCATTGGGGCTATCATGCCGAATGTTGGGAAAGTGCGGAAGATGTGCGAGTTGATCCGCACGCATCAGCCTGACGCTACCATCGTCATTGGCGGGCACGTCGCAGGGCTTCCCCATTTGGACCAAAGGATCGATGCTGACCACATCATTCGTGGTGACGGGGTGCGCTGGATGCGCCAGTTCCTTGGCGAAGATGCAGGCGCTCCGATTCGTCATCCGCAGGTATACTCGGGCATCGGCGCTCGGACCATGGGCGTCAATCTTCGAGAAAAACCGGGCGACGTAGCGGCGACACTCATCCCGTCTGTCGGCTGTCCCATTGGGTGCAACTTTTGTTCTACGTCTACCATGTTCGGCGGCAAGGGTAGCTGTATTCATTTTTATGAAACCGGCGACGAGTTGTTTGACGTCATGTGCCAGCTCGAGCGGGACATGAAGGTGCGATCTTTCTTCGTCATGGATGAGAATTTTCTTCTTCATCGTAAGCGGGCGCTTCGGCTGCTCGAGTTAATGATCGAGCATGACAAATCTTGGGCAATGTATGTATTCAGCTCGGCGAAGGTCATGAAATCCTATTCTATCGAACAACTTGTAGGCTTAGGAATTTCGTGGGTGTGGATGGGCCTGGAGGGTGAGGGTGCTAATTATTCCAAGCTCGGCGGCACCGACACGCGCAAGCTCGTCAGCACACTTCAGGATCACGGGGTTCGCGTGCTCGGATCGTCGATCATCGGATTGGAAGAGCATACGCCTGACAACATCGATTCGGTCATCAATCATGCCGTCGAGCATGACACGGAGTTTCACCAGTTCATGCTGTACACTCCCATTCCCGGTACGCCTTTACACGCCGATCACAAAGCCAGGGGTTTGCTTCTCGATCATGCCGAATGTTCTGAAGCGGATTCACACGGACAGTTGCGGTTCAACTACCGACACCCCAACATCCGAAACGGCGAGGAAACCGAATTCATCGTGCGGGCTTTCCAACGTGATTTCGAGATGAACGGCCCCAGCATCATACGCATCGTCCGGACCATGCTCAAAGGATGGAAGCGATACAAGAAACACGTGGACCTGAGAGTTCGGAACCGTTTCGCCTGGGAAGCTCGTGACCTCGCTGTGACATATGCTGGCGCGTTGTGGGCCGCCAAGAATTGGTTCCGCACCAATCCGGCGTTGTCGAAGAAGATGTCGAAAACGCTCAAGGACCTCTACCGTGAGTTTGGCCTCAAGTCGCGATTAGCCGGCCCTGTTGTAGGTCGATACTTGCGATACATGGTGGGTCGCGAGGAGCGTCGGCTGCGCAAAGGCTGGACCTATGAGCCGCCATTTTTTCGCGAAATCAATAGCTTGGTTACGTCTGGTGGAACTGGATAGTGCTGTTATCAGGGCACTTGTAGAGCCTCGAACTGAGTTATTCGATGAGGTTTGCCGTCAGCACGAATAAAGGAATCTATCTGATTTCGCAATCGACATCAACAATTTCGTATTCGCAGCAGCTTCGCGAGAGTGAACCCTTGACGGGTGAGCATTCGAGATCGATCAGATGAACTCTAGTTAAAGTGTAGTTGATGTTGGTTCCCGCCCCGATGATGATTTCTCTTGTATGGCTTTGTACTCCGATGTTTGGCTCCAAGCGTTCGTGTATTCCAGATAGCATGGCCTCACACCCATGGCCTACTCCTATTTTTATTGTGACATTGCAGGTTTCCATCAAACGGGAACGGTCCGGATCTACGCTCCAAACTGTTTGTGACTGACTTGCGCAACAGCCGTTCAACCAAACCAATAGCATGGTGACTACCATCGTAAATTGGATTGCTGGAATCTTGGACATAATTTGAGTCTCCCTGTTGGTCCTGTTCTCGGATTCGTCTAGCCGCTCCGACTCGTGTTCCGGGAGCTTTGAAACGAATTGTGACTCATTCTGTCTACGTCAGACACTCCTCATTATCAGCGTATCGAGTCTCAAAACAACTCCGGGGGCGGATTGCCCGATGGCACTGCGGGTGGCCAGCGGGCTGAAATGCGGACTTTCGCACTTGGGCACGCAGATTGCTACCGAATCATGGTCTGCGGGGTCGGGTAAAAGGGGTTTAAGAACAGAAATCGGAGTTGGAACAAATGGCTGAATCGAAAAACACGAAACGTGTTAGGCGTAGCTGGGCAGAGCCGTATCGCATCAAGGTGGTCGAGCCGCTCAAGGTCACCACACGCGAGCAGCGAGAGGCTGCCATCTCGGAGGCGGGATTCAATACTTTCCTGCTCAAGAGCGACGACGTTTACATCGACCTGCTAACCGAC
>JAJDEA010000046.1 GCA_029260035.1 Phycisphaerae bacterium | reverse complement strand
ACGTCAGAATTGTGTGTACCTTGGCCATCTTGAGTTGATTCGCCATAGCTTCCTCCTTTTGGAGGAAGAGCTTCGTGGCGAAACCACGTCTCCTCAAAATGGCCGGTTTTCACCCGCCCCTTACTGGCCGGTTTTGCACGCCCGCTGACACAACGCCGGTTCTGGGACCATATGATTCGCGACGAGGACGACTACCGGCGGCACAAGGATTACATCCATTACAACCCGGCAAAGCACGGCTTTGTGGGCTGCCCACACGCTTGGCCGCATTCGAGCTTCGCAAAGTGGGTGCGCCGTGGGGTGTATGACTCCGATTGGATGTGCTGCTGTGCCGGGCGCCTCGCCAAACCGCCCGACTTTGGCGACGTGGAAAGCCGCGCGGGTGAATAGTAAGAAGGTGCGTCAGGGACGCACCCTACTGGATTGAGACTGCTTCTCGGCATCGACCACGCCGCTCGCCAAACGCCGCCTCTTCGGAATGGCAAGCCCACGACACCAGCCGATCTTGTTCATTAGAGCCAAGAATGCAATCTGCACCCAATCCTGAGAATTCCGCTTCGCGCCGGGCATGCGAAGTCTTGCATCACGCGTGATCGGCCATATATGCCTTAAGGCTGTAGCGCTGATTCCAACGGCGGCGTAGCGCATGGGGTTGGTGTTTGGGTCGAAAGCGAGCTCAACCACATCACCAAATCCAATTGATCCTACTACCGTGCCCGCGCCCGTTGACGTATTGATGGTGATTAATTGATCCGTAATAGTATCAATTCCGAATAGGGTGTTGGTATTCTGGTCGAAAGCGAGACCATCAACCCGATCAAATCCCGATGGACCTATCGCCGCAGGGGCTCCGGTTGACATGTCAATTCTGATTAACTGGTCAGTTTCCACATCCGTCCCATATAGCGTGTTGGTGTTTGGGTCGAAAGCGAGCCCAACCACACCAGTAAAGCCACCTAACCCGTGGCTCGAAATCGCAGTCGCAGAGCCGCTTATGGCATTAAATTCGAAATAGGTCCTGTCATTGGTGCCAACAATGTTTCCGATAAGGTCACAGCCGTCGGGAAAGCCATTGCCATTGCAGTCGCTGCAAGCAGGATCGCCCGCACAGCTTGCAATATCGCACTCATCGGGAATGCCATTGTCATTGCAGTCGGAATCGCACGTCAGAGCGCAGAAGAACGGCCCGCCCGGCGCAGGACTTTTCGCATCAATTTCGCACTCATCGGGTTTGTCATTGCTATTGCAGTCGAGGCTTGTCACGTTGATGATGTCAGTTGCGTCGGGGATCCCATTTCTGTTGCAATCGTCGACTGCCAATGCAAAGTTTGCTGGCAAAACGAATACTGCAATCGCAACGAGCGCGGGAACGCATGCTTGAAACCAGCGACAAGGACACCTTGGCAAGAAATGTTTATTGTCCACGAATTCTCCTTCGGTTTACTTAATGTCCGACAGTGATGTCGTCTTGGCCCGAGGAGCCTAGTATAGCGGATCCATATGCACGATAACAACAAGAAACCCGTGAAACGTATCGCTGGGTAAAATGTGTTTGGAATCGAAGCGGTTGATTCTGAATACTCCGCAGGTCTTCCGACCGCGATGTACCAAGCCACTTGGCGGATGACGAAAGGTGCGTCAGGGACCCTCCTACGCTACTGGAGTCGGCGTTACTGGCCAGTGAACGCGCATCTTTTGAAACGGTCTGGCGGCCACAGCATGGCACAAGCTCGGATAAGAACTGGATTGTGTAAGTTGAGTTGCTGCAATGCTTTACGATTGCGGATGAGAGGACTCGAACCTCCACGGGGTTGCCCCCACTGGCACCTGAAGCCAGCGCGTCTGCCAATTCCGCCACATCCGCTCAGCAAAACGGCAAGAAGACAGCCGTTTCCGATTTTGTGTCGATCGCAGGACTGCACATTAGCTTTCACACGGAGGCTGTCAAGCAACGTAAACGTGCGTCAGTGGAGTCAGGTGGGCAACGATTGCGTCATTCGGAATTTCTTGAGCACTATTGACCTGTTCCCCCGATTTCGGTCCCGTTCCCGAGTTGGAATTCTGGTACGTCGAGCCTACTCCAGAAGCTGCCGCGCAGTTCTACCCGTTGAGGGTCTTTTCTATCCTCCGGAGAAATCGATTTTCGGTGTTTCCTTGGCTTCATCAGGTACGTCGAAATACTCTGCCTTTTCGACGTCGGCCATGCCCGCGTAGATTTTGCCCAACAGTTTTCTTGCAAAGGTGTTCAGTCGTTTGACAGCGCCGTTGTATCGCTTTCGTTCGACAGCCAGCCTGTTTTCCGTGCCCTCTACAGAATCCTGCAACTTCAGAAACGACTCGTTTGCTTTGAGCACGGGATAAGTTTCCTTGAGCACGAGCAGTCTGCTTAGTGCGGACTGAAACATTCCCGCAGCTTTGGCTTTCTCGCCGGTGGACTTAGCCTGAAAATAAGACTTGCGCGCATTGGCCAGGCTTGTGAATACTTCCTTTTCGTGATCTGCCACGCCCTTGACAGTTTCGACAAGGTTGGGAATCAAATCAAAACGTCGCTGCAATTGGTTTTCCACATCAGCCCATGCCGTCTTGACGTCTTCGTCGAGGGATACCGCTTTGTTGTAGCCGCTGTAAAAACAACCGCCGACAATCAGCAATCCGCCGCCCATAGCGACGAGCAGGATGAGTAGTATTTTTCCAAAGTTCATAGGATTATCTCGTTTCGTGTCAAACTTGTTTCCGCATGACGGGCAAAATGTCGCCTGTCGCCTAATTGAGGTGCCACAACTTGGACACTTATTACCAGCTGCCACCGGCGCCTCCTCCCCCGAATCCGCCACCACCACCGAACGATCCGCCGAACCCTCCTCCAAAGCCGCTGCTAAATCCGCCCCCGCCCCAGCTTGATCGGCGACCGCCCATCATTCCGTTGAGTAAGCTGCCAATCATCATCGCCTGCCAAAATCCGCCGCCTCCCCATCTGCCGCGACCGCCACCTCCCCGGCCTCGACCGGAAAAAATAGCCAACATGATGACCAGGGGAATGATGCCGCCGCACGCCATCCCGGCTGGCTTGCCTTTCCCACGACGCGAGTTATAGCGAATCTTCGGAGCGCCAGTCAGTACAACATTCGCATCATCGGCGATCTTATTTGCAATTGCGACGGCGCCGCGAAACAGTCCCTCGCCTAATCGCCCTTTTTTGTAATAGGGGACCATCATTTTTCGTCGAAGCGACCCGCACCATGAATCGGGGAGGAGTCCCTCCAAGCCATATCCGATTTGAATGCGATCGGTACGATCTTTCGTCGCGATCGCAATAAGCACGCCGTTGTCTTTTCCCTTCTGCCCGAGTTTCCAAAGTTCCGCATGACGCTGAACGAAGCCAAAGAAATCCTCGCCGTCTGTGGTCTCAACTGTGAGCACTTTGACCTGAGCAGTTGTCTTTTGTTCGAGATCACGAAGCCAAAGCTCAAGCTGCTGCTCGGTTCGCTGGTCGATTACGTCTGCCCTGTCGTTCACAAATTGCCCGGTATCTGGAACTGTGACTTCGGCTTGCACCGGCAAGGAAATCGGGATCAGAACAATCGAAATGCTGAAGATGACGAATGTTCTACCAGTCATTGACCATGGCTCCTAGTTTCTGTACGTCTTCGTACAGTAGCTCAAATTCGTTCCACCCGTGCGCGGCGTTCGGGTCGCGCGCTCGGCGAACGCCTGGCATTTCTCGGCCAGCTATCCTTTCTACCTCAGCAACAATCTCGTCTGGCGATTTCGCGTCCCTCTGACCCTTGAGCCAAATCAGCCCTCGAAGGGTTCGTATAAACCCTTCGCCGACATCTCTTTCCAAGGCTTCGAGAAACTTATCGCTGCCTGCAGAGGCCAAAAGCCCCTGGCGCATGCCGATGAGCACAGTCTTGAGTTCCCTCTCGCATTGAAGTCGAACGTGTCCCTCGTTGAGGGGTAGGTCGCTGAAGTAATCTTCGCCCACGACCGTTAGGTGCTGCTGTTGAATCTCAATGAACTCCAACGGAAACGTATCCAATGATGCTTCGATGTATTGCGGGGTCATAACCAGTGGTGCGGCTATGCTTTGCTTCCCAAGTCCCGGGCCATGAGGCGCCAACCTTTGCAGGAAATCAAGATCGACATGCTCTTGAATAAGGACGCTCCTGGCTACATGCTGTGTCGAGTCAAAGGCAGCAGTCGAAATGGAGCCAAATAATGCAAGCGAACGTATGTTCGATCCGCCTAAGTCGTGCAAGAGATCGCAATAATCTCGCAATGCAGCTCTCATTCCATCCGCAACACCGTCTAGCTTTAGTTCATCGACAGCCATAACCCTTCTCCACTATCCATTTACTACATGCATTTCGCGACAACCGCGCCACCCGGCAAGAAACTTCATTCTACCCCAAGAGGATCACTTTATCTATTTATCTCCGTATTCGGTACGCCACCATTATAGATTTTGGGCGATGTTGGAATCGGCAGGATTCGACTTTATGATTTTCTCCCGAATTCACAATAGTCGAAGCAATTTTCCGATTCCGCTTCGACTTGCCAAACCTGCAAATCGTGGGATTGTCCGTTTACACGACGACGCGCTCCACGCAAGCCTAATCGTTGCTTTCCCTTTTCCGAATTCATTCGGTGCGGAATCGCCATTATAATGTTATGGTTGGTATGCATTTGAGCGACACAAAGCAGAGTTGGATTTCAATGAGCGATGTAACCGTCATACTCGAGCGAATGGTCGACGGCGATTCTGCAGCCGAAAGAGAACTGCTGCCGTTGGTATATGAGCACCTCCGTGCGCTTGCGGGCAGCTTCTTTCGTGCTCAACGAGCCGACCACACGCTTCAGCCAACCGCACTTGTCCATGAAGCGTACCTCAAACTTGTTGCACCCGCTGACCATCGTTGGAAAAACCGAGAGCATTTTCTGGCTGTCGCGGCTACGGCCATGCGGCAAATATTGCACGACCACGCTCGCCGGCGTAAGGCGCTCAAGCGCGGGGGCGACAATCACCAGGTCACCTTAGCTGACATAGCTACACCCAGCGGCGATCATATGTTGGACATCATTGCTCTGGATGAGGTTCTCGGCAAGCTGGCTTCACTGGACAAGAGGCAAGCGCGAATTGTTGAGTTGCGATTTTTCGGTGGCCTCACCACAGTGGAGATTGCCAAACTACTCGACCTATCGACCCGTACGATCGAGAAGGACTGGCGTCGAGTTCGTGCATGGCTTAGTGCCGAACTAGCATCATTCGGTGATTGACAGAGCATTTTGTCTCCATCGCGTAACGGCCCTTCAGATGTGCCAGAGAATCTTCTTGAACCGGTGATTGACCAGGAAGAGGAAGCACCTTCCCCCCTTAAAGTGATGAAGTGAAATCAGCGTCGCTCGTTACGCGTGTGAAACGGTCCATGTCTTGACGCTGGTCATCAGTGCATTACTGTTGGCACACTAATTGTGCATGACGATTTTTCTGAACGCGCGAAAAAAAAGGAGACTCACGATGAAGATTTTGTATTGCCGACATAACGATGTCAGGTTGGGTTTCCCGGTTTCTTGCCTGATGATTTCCTTGCTGGGCTTGAGCACAGTGCCACAATCGCACGCGCAGTGGACACAGTTTGGCGGCCCAAATCATGCATTCAAAGCAGACACGCCTGCGCTTGCGAATTCCTGGCCAACACAAGGCCCGTCAAAACTTTGGAGTCGGGAACTTGGGGACGGGTTTTCAACGATCCTCGTTGATGCCGGTCGACTGTATACGATGTATCGCGCGAAAGAGATGGAAGTCGTTGTTTGTTTGAGTGCGGAAACCGGGGATACCATTTGGGAATACGCGTACGACTCATCGCCGCTCAAGGGCCATTGGGACGAATTTGGGCGAGGACCAAGAGCGACGCCACTTCTCGTGGATGGATTAGTCTATTCGATCGGCGTGGCTGGGATGATGCATTGCCTGGATGCGAAAACGGGAAAGCCAAAATGGTCGCACGACCTTAGCAGTGAATTCGCCGCTACAATATTGGAAGGCGGATATGCATCGAGTCCGATCGAGCATGAAGGCAAGATCATCGTTTTGTCTGGTGGGTCGAAACAAAGCATCATTGCGTTCGACAAAACAAGCGGAAAAGTTGTTTGGAAGAGCTTGAGCTTCGCGAATAGTTACTCGACACCTGTTGTCATGAGAATTCACGGCGAGGATCACATCGTAGCGCTTATGGGCACCCATTTGATTGGTGTTGATCCGAATAGTGGCGAACTGAAATGGCAATTTGCAGCCGTTACAAAAGTTGAAGAAAACGCCCCCATGCCGATTCTGGTCGCCGAAGATACCATTCTGATTACCGCTCGCCATGTCGGCACGCGATGTGTCAAAGTAAATCGTGTAAATGGCAAATTTGAGGTTTCGGAATTATGGTCGACTCGCAAGGTCAGAGTCTATCATGGCAGCGTTGTGTTGGTCGATGACCATATCTATACGTCAAGTTCCGCAAATCCCCCTCATTTTCTTGCAGCTCTTGATACCAAAACCGGAAAAGTAAAGTGGCGACGCCGGGGTCTTGTTAGGGCGAATGTTCTTTACGCTGATCGAAAGCTCATCATTCTCGACGCGAATGGCGAGTTGGCTCTCGCAACCGCTACCCCCGACGACCTTGTCATTCACTCCAAAGTCAAGATGCTTGAAAGGTTTGCCTGGACTGCACCGACCCTCGTTGGCACCAAGCTCTATCTGCGCGATCAACGCCGGATCATGGCGCTGAACCTGGGTCTGTAACACGGACTAAAAGCCGGCGATAGCGCAACGAGTTGGAGTCGCCACTTTGATGCACAGCGAGCACAAAAAGTCGCTTCACGGCTAGGAGGACTGATTTGCGCTTTGTGCATGTTCAAGGATAGCAACCAGCAAGACAACGCAAAGGCACTGAGCGAGCAAGAGAACAGCCATGACCCAATTGACATGGGGTAAGACGATGGCTGGTATTCCCGTCGCTGCGGTTGCAAGATAAATGGTGAGAACCGCACCGCGCTGAGTCATGCCTTTTCGAACGAGGCGATGGGAAAAATGGCGCCGATCGCCTTGCAGTGGATTTTGCCCAAGCCTGATTCGGTGGACCACCACGCTTATGACATCGTACAGAGGAACTGCGAGCACGACAATTGGCACAAGTACACCAAACGGTTGGCTGCCTTGGTCTGCGTCATAAAATGTCGTCAAAATGGTTAGCACGCTCATCAAGAAACCCAGGGGCAAACTACCCGCATCGCCCATGAAAATAGACGCTGGGGAGAAGTTGAAATATAGAAACCCCAGGAGTGCCCCGACCATGACCCACGCCATGACCGGTACGAACACTTGACCTGCGGTTGTCGCCGCGATCGCAAAAATCATCGCAGCGATAGCCGCGACGCCGGCACTCAGGCCGTCCATGTTGTCGAGGAAATTGAAGGCGTTTGTAATCAGGACGATCCAAAGTACGGTGACTCCAATCGACAGTGGGGCGGGTAGCGCCTCCACCGCCCGGATGCCCATTGGCCCGGCGATGAACCCCGCGACGGCAAACTGTACGGCGAATTTCGGCCAAGGCCCCATCGCCTTGCGGTCGTCGATCAATCCGATTGTATGCAGCACCATCGCACAAATGACAATAGCGATCACGGTTGGTAGTTTCGACGCGATGCCATCCTGGTGGGCGATGACGAAATCGGGAAGCCAATCCGGCAGGGGGCTGGCGCCTAATTGCTGACAAATGACCGTGCCGACAAGGAGCGGTGCGCAAATGGTAATCACTATTGCGATTCCGCCGCCAAGTGCCACAACTTCGGCATGTTTCTTGTGCCCTGCGGGTGTATCAACGAACTCGCGTCGAACGGCCCAAGCGCGTACGCATCGCGTTGCAACAAGCGATGTAATGAAGGCTCCGAAAACAGCAGTCAAGACAACGACGATCATGCGTATAGCGTATCCTCGGGTAGGGCTATTGACTATTGGCGAAGACAAACGGTTTCATTTGGTACGATAGATAAGCTTAGAAAGTTCGTGAGTAGGCTGTGCGGGCGGAAGTCAATTGTTTGCGGCGATTCCGCCGCTGTTATCAGGCTAATCCGATTGCCGACGCCGCAGCTTGAGCATCGGTGTGGGTGATGGAAAGCAGGATTTTCCGGATACCTTTCTCCTTGGCGATACGCGCAGTTTCTCCAGTTAGAGTGACAATAGGTTGGCCTAATGTGTCGGGCAGGATTTCCATGTCCGTCCAGGCAATTTGACCTCGCCAGCCCGTTCCGATTGTCTTGAGGATGGCTTCCTTGGCAGCCCATCGGCCTGCAATATACGGAATCGGATCACTAAATTCTTTCGACCGGACTTGCTCTGCTGGTGTTAGAATGCGCTCGACGAACCGATCGGGGTGATTCTGCATTACCTTGGCAATGCGCGAGCACTCGACCAAATCAATTCCATGACCCACGATGGACATGAACGATAGCGTACGATGTCTCGCGATGAAGTGCAAAAAGTCTTCTACGACAAGAAGATCGGGGTGAATACGAAAGAGCTTTGCGATGAGCGCTAGACGAACGGTGAACAAGCGACTATAGATTAGAGCGACTTGGCCTGAATGAATCCCTGTGCATGGAGGCAACATGGAGCACCTGCTGCAAGAACTGAATGAGCCTCAACGTGAGGCGGTCGCCCATACCGATGGTCCGCTGTTGATACTTGCGGGCCCCGGCAGCGGTAAGACGCGCGTGGTTACGCGAAGAGCCGCCCACCTCGCTGCGACGGTGACCAGAGCCTACAAAATCCTGGCGATTACTTTTACGAATAAAGCTGCGACCGAAATGCGCGAGCGAATCGATTCGCTCGGCGTAGCGCCGGGGATGACGGTGTGTACATTTCATGCTCTTTGCGCAAAACTCCTTCGTATTCACCACGATCGTGTCGGGGTTCCAGCGAATTTCACGATCTTCGATCGGGATGACCGGCGGAAAATCATCAAGCAGGCGATTGCGGACTCGGACCTATCCACGACCAATTGGCAGCCCTCCGCAATAGAGTCGGCTATCGGTGATGCCAAAAACCATATGGTCAGTGCGGCTGAGTTCGCCGAACAAGCCAGCGATTGGCGGGAACGTACCATTGCCCGCGTCTATACCCAATACGAGGCGATCTTGACCAAGATGGGTGGGTTGGACTTCGACGATCTGCTGATGCGTATGGCGGTCGTGCTTTCGCGCGATTCGCAATTGTGTATGGATCTGGAAGATCGTTTTTCATATGTCCTGATCGACGAATACCAGGATACGAATGACGCACAGTACTTGATCGCGAAACAACTGACCCAACAGCGAAAGAATCTCTGTGCGACCGGCGATCCGGACCAGTCGATTTATGGCTGGCGCGGTGCAAATATTGAGAACATCCTCGCCTTTGAGAAGGATTATCCAAACGCGAAAGTTGTTCGTCTGGAACAAAACTATCGATCGACGAAGCGCGTTCTGTCTGCTGCGAGCGCTTTGATAGCTGGGAACTCGCAACGAAAGGAAAAAAGCCTCTGGACGGAAAACGCTGATGGTGCTCGGATCCGGGTCGTCGAGTACGAAAACGGGGACGAAGAGGCGGCGCTTGTCGTTCGAGACCTTGCGCAGCGTATTAGGGAGGGGCAGGATGCATCGAGTGTTGCGGTTTTTTATCGAGTGAATTCGCTGAGTCGCAGTCTGGAGGAGGCGTTCTTGCGCGAAGGGCTGCCTTATCAGATCGCGCGCGGCGTTGAGTTCTACAATCGCAAAGAGATCAGAGATGTGCTCGCTTACATGCGCGTCGTGGTGAACCCTGCAGACGACGTGGCGCTTCTTCGGATTATTAATACGCCCACGCGAGGGATCGGCAATACGACGGTCAATCGATTGAAGGATTTTGCAAAGGGGACCCAACAGTCGATTCTCGAAGTAGTGAATACGCGTTCGGCTGAAGATCTTGGTCGGTCGGCGAAGAAGCTCAAGACCTTCGCGGAGCTTATGCAACGGCTGGCGCCGCTCTTTGAATTACCCCCTGCGAAAGCGCTGGACACGATTCTGCGCGAGTCCGGGCTGCGCGCGATGTATGCACAAAATATCGATTTGGATGACGCTCCGGCTGGTAATCTCGACGAGCTCTTGAGCGCTGCGTCGGTGTATCAGGAGGATTTCCCCGAAGCCACCCTGATAGACTGGCTGGAACACACTGCGCTGGTGAGCGATGTTGATGCCGTGGAGGATGGTCGTGCAGCCGTGACGCTCATGACGTTGCATGCTGCGAAGGGGCTGGAATTTGACGTGGTTTACGTCATTGGCTGGGAAGAAGGGCTGTTGCCATTCCGTCGCCGGGATCAGATCGAGTCTTCGGATGTTGAAGAAGAGCGTAGGCTTGCATTTGTGGGAATGACGCGTGCGAGGAAGCGTCTCACGTTGTCTTATGTGCGATACAGAATGATGCGGGGAATTACCGAGAGGTCTGTGAGAAGCCCGTTTCTCGACGAACTACCGTACAATGAGGTAGAATGGCCGACGAAAGCGCCGACAAGGGCTAACAAGCGGCAGATTCCTTCAGGCGAATTGCCGCACGATATTGAAGAATGGCATATGGGTTCGCTCGTTCGCCATCCTATTCATGGCCTGGGTCAGGTCATGGAAATTACCAAGGGTGCAAGGCGGACCCACGTTGACGTTCAATTCAAGAACGGTTCGCGTCGGTCCTGGGTGTTGGAATTCGCGGATCTGGAACGCGTTGATTTTGATGAGGTTGGAGACGCCCGGTGACTCATTTTCATCGTCTGAACGATAGGAGTATGTGATGCGACATGCTGTGATTATGGCCGGTGGGGCGGGTGTTCGATTATGGCCCCTCAGCAGGAAAAGTCGCCCCAAGCAACTCTTGCGTATATTCGGTGGTACGAGCTTGCTTCGCCAGTCGTATGAGCGTGTATCGACGATGTTTTCGCGGGAACAAATCCATATCATTACCAGGCAGGACCACATGCCGGTCGTGGCCGAGGCGGTTCCGGAAGTCCCTGCGGGAAACCTGATTGGCGAGCCGGTTGGTCGTGATACGGCCAATGCAGTTGGCTTGGCGGCTGCTGTCATTTACGAACGCGATCCGGATGCGACGATCGGGATGTTCACGGCGGACCACATCATTACGCCGATGGACCGGTTCTGCGATGCGGTCGGAAAGGCGTATCAAGCGGCAGAGGATCATGCTGATGCGCTCGTCACGATGGGGATCAGACCCGCAAGGCCTGACACGAATTACGGATACGTTCGCCGTGGGAAGCGGATCGCGGAAGGTATTTACGAAGTCGAAAAATTTACTGAAAAGCCCAACCTGGCCAAAGCGTTGCAGTACATATCCAGCGGTGAATACTATTGGAATAGCGGCATGTTTGCCTGGCGGGCGGACACCGTTCTTGGGCAACTCGAAAAATATCTGCCGCAGTCTCACGACGCCCTTCGCGAAGTAGCCCGGGCATGGCAGACAGAAGAAAGGCAACAAAAACTTCAGACGGTCTACCCCAGCTTGATGAAGATTAGCGTGGACTTCGCTGTGATGGAGCAGGCTGATCACGTCATGCTCGTTGAGATGGACTGTCACTGGGTTGACGTTGGTTCCTGGCCTGCAGTTGAGACCGTGGTTCAAGCGGATAACGACCACAACGTCGCCGCCTGTCAGCATGTGATCCACCTCGCTTCGCGCGGGAATATTGTGGTTTCCGAAGATAAGCACTTGATTGCGACGATCGGCGTGGATGACCTGGTTATTGTCCACTCTCCCGATGCGACACTCATTTGCACCAAGCGCGACGCACAAAGTATCCGAGAGCTTGTCGATAATGTGGAGGAGCAATTCGGAGATCAGTTCCTCTAGTTCAGATATCTTAGGATTGTATGACTAAGTTTCTTGGGATCGACCATGGCACCAAACGCGTTGGTGTGGCGGTGGGGGATGACGAATTCCGCCTCGCTGCGCCGGTGACGACGGTTGATGTTACCGGTAGCGCAGATAGCGTCATACATGCGATTGCTGAACTTGCGAACGACTACCAAATCGATGTGATTGTCATTGGCTTGCCATTGAACATGGATGGTTCAGAAGGTCCGCAAGCAAAACTGACGCGTGAATTCGGTGCGAGTCTGTCCGCCAGGTTGGATCTGCCGGTCGAATACTTCGACGAAAGACTTACCTCGATCGGAGCGGATGAGTTGCTGGCTCCCGCAGAGCTGACCCGAAAGAAGAAGCGAAAGCGAATCGATCGTGTAGCCGCACAATTGATCCTGCAGGGATACCTCGATCAAGGGCATCGCGAAGCTTCCGACTGAACAACACCTTGCCTTATTCAGTTGCTTCCAGGCCTATCCCAAGGTGACGGTTCGCTGTCAGAATCATCTGACGTGGAATCTTCCTCCGGAGTGGGAAAAGGAGCGTCTCGCGGCGGCCCCAATCGGCGAATCGTTCTCTCGTGCTCATCTTCTTCTTCCGAATTCTGTTGGCCTGAATCAGACGGCGGTGGTTCAGCTATTTCGCCCACCTCCGATCCGTCGCCGTTAGAAACAGGCGGCACGACGGGTTCGGGAGGGCCGAACTTTTCGGAGGGAGTCGTGGTCAATGGCGAAGGAACAACATTCCCGATCGAAGATCGTGTTGGCTCGCTCCCTGGTGACGGCTGAGCGGCGTATCGCGGCGACTGAGGGGGCGCTACTGTGCTGCTTGCCGGCGACGACGATTGTGTTGGATGGCCTATAGGTGACAATGGTTGGTCGTCGAGACCTCCATCCGCCGAAGGCGAGCGGGGCTCATCAGAGACAGGTCGTGTTGGCGGACTGGCCGGGCTTGACCCGGTTGGCGGCATCTCGATGGGCGGCCGTTTCTTAGCGCACCACCAAAGCCAAAGAACGAGGAATAAGAAGGGGACCATTGGCAGCGCGTCCCACCACGCCTCAGATAGCCCCCATTTGACGGGTATCGCTTCCACTTTTTCCCAAATCCACGGTGCGAAATGAAGCGGAGCGACTGCTTCAGGCTGATCCGAAGCAGCGCCTATTGGATTCGTCCATCGTGGACTTTGCCACCACCAGGTAATCAGTGCAGCTGCGCCAGCAAGCGTGACA
>JAJDEA010000045.1 GCA_029260035.1 Phycisphaerae bacterium | reverse complement strand
GTCGGCGCGATGATGTGGAACGATCTTCAGAGAAAGACAGCAGAGCGAATTTCTCGCGTTCGCGTCTCGCCCGAGGGTCAGGAAGGGCTTAAGGCGTTTCTAGAAAAGCGAAAGCCAAGCTGGGTATCGCGGAGCGAATAGCTGTCAATGTTTCGTAAGGTTCTAATCGCAAACCGAGGTGAGATCGCTGTTCGCGTTTCGCAGACGCTGCGCGAAATGGGGATTACTGTCGTTGCGATTTACTCGCGCCCGGATCGGGCAGCCGTACACGTTGGCTGTGCAGATGAGGCCTATCCACTCGACGGCGAGACTGCTGCAGATACCTACTTGCGCGGCGGCGCGATTATCGAAATCGCCAAGTCGCATGGCGTCGATGCGATTCACCCTGGATACGGGTTTCTGTCGGAGAATCCTGAATTCGCAGAGGCCTGCGCGAAGGCGGGGATTACGTTCATCGGTCCAAGCCCAGACGCAATGCGTGCGATGGGCAACAAGATTGTCGCCAAGAGAACGCTCGAAAAAGCGGGTGTCCCGGTCGTGCCCGGCTGGTCGGGCGACGCCAATCTCGTTCCTGACTCAAAGACGATAGCCGAAGAAGCGAAAACGATCGGCTACCCTGTGTTGATCAAGGCGGCTTCCGGTGGTGGCGGTAAGGGGATGCGTGTCGTTGCAAGTGAGAAGGATCTGGTGAGTTCGCTGGAGGCTGCCCGTCGTGAAGCTAAATCGTCTTTTGGCGACGCGACGGTGTTTCTCGAAAAATTCATCGAGCGTCCTCGCCACATCGAGTTTCAGATTTTTGGCGATTCCCAAGGCAATGTCGTGCATCTGTTCGAACGCGAATGCTCGGTTCAGCGTCGCCATCAGAAGATTGTCGAAGAAACGCCTTCGCAGGCACTCACGCCTGACTTGCGAAAACGCATGGGTGCGGCAGCTGTCGCGGCTGCGAAAGCGGTGAACTATACGAATGCCGGAACGGTTGAGTTTCTCCTCGACGAATCCGGCAACTTTTACTTCCTGGAAATCAATACGCGACTGCAAGTCGAACATCCGGTGACGGAGATGACGCTACGGCACGATCTGGTTCGAGCGCAAGTCCTGGTGGCGTTGGGCGAAGAGCTTCCATTTAAGCAGGAAGAGTTGGTTGCCGATGGGCACGCCGTCGAGGTTCGCGTTTATGCGGAGGACGCCGCCAATGGATTTCTTCCGTCCATAGGAACGATCACCCGTTACGTTGCCCCGACGGGAATGAACATCCGTGTCGATTCGGGTGTGACGGAGGGAAGCGATGTTTCGGTTTACTACGACCCGATGCTTGCGAAGCTCATTTGTTTCGGACAAACGCGCGATGAGTCGCTCTCGCGACTCGCTTGTGCGCTCGATCGATTCGTTGTACTGGGCGTGACAACCAACATTGAATTTCTTGGCAACCTGATCGCGCATCCTGCGTTTATCGCCGGTGACACGCATACCGGGTTTTTGGAAGAGCACTCTGTTGCACCCTCGCGAGATGCGAGTGATTCACATTGCTCGACCGAGGAAGAAGTTCTGATCGCCGCAGCTTTGGCGCTCCGCGAAAACGGTCGCACGTCCGATCGAGGTGATGGTTCCCGCCGCCAGATGACTGCGAATGATGCTCCGTGGCACGCGGACGGCGGATGGAGGGGGGCGTAGGTGAAAAAGTTGCGACTTCAACTTGCCGACGCATGTGAACCGGTCGATGTTTCGCTGGAACGCGGCAACGAGGCAGATGCCGATTCGTATATATTTCGCGCTGGCGACGATGTGACCGCCGTCGAAATAGAGCGTACTGGGCCGGGTGCAGGGTGGCTGCATCTCCGCGGGAGGGTACATAAGTTTTATACATCTGTGCATGACGGTGTAGTCGAAGTATGGGTTGACGGGCGGCGACACACGGTCGATGTCATTGATCGCACGCAACGGCGGCGAGGGGCAGCGGATGCCGCTCTGGTCGATCAAGTTGCTGCGCCAATGCCCGGAACGGTTTTGAAAATCAACGTCGCACCAGGTGACAAGTTTGAGGCACATCAGGCTTTGGTTATTCTTGAGTCCATGAAGATGGAAATGACGCTTTCTGTGCCGCACTCCGGAACGGTCAAGGAGGTTCGCTGCAACGTCGGCGAACTCGTTCCAATGGGTGAGGTGCTTGTTATGCTGGATGCAGTGGAGGCGGAAAGTGCTTCCTGATCGCGTAACGGTCGTCGAGGTCGGTCCGCGTGACGGCCTGCAAAACGAGAGCGAGCCGATCACGACCGACGTCAAAGCGCGTTTCATCCAAAAGCTTGTCGTAGCCGGTCTATCGCAGATCGAGGTGACGTCGTTTGTGAATCCCAAACGAGTTCCGCAACTCGCCGACGCGTCCGAGCTTATAGCAAAACTCCCCAACGCCCCCGATGTTACATTCTCCGCGCTGGTTCCCAACGAGAGGGGACTGGGCCGGGCAATCGAGTCGGGGATTAAACGTGTTGCTGTTTTTACTGCCGCCTCCGAGTCGTTCACGCAGAAGAACATTGGCATGTCCATCGACGAGTCGATCGCGGCGTTTGCGCCAATCGCCAAGCGCGCGAACGAAGCGGGTATGAGTGTGCGGGGATACGTTTCGACGTGTTTCGTTTGCCCGTACGAGGGTCAAATCGAAAAAGAGCGCGCGCGGGAAGTTACTACGCGACTTCTTGAGATTGGCGTCGATGAGGTTGCGGTTAGTGACACCCTTGGAGCAGCTACTCCGATCGATGTTCACAAAACGGTTGGTTTCATCCTGAAAAATGTTTCCGTCGACAAGATCGCGCTTCATTTTCACGATACATACGGCAAGGCGCTCGCGAACGTCGTCGCTGGTTTGGAACTTGGGATCACGACGTTCGACTCAGCCGCGGGTGGCCTCGGCGGGTGTCCTTTTGCACCTGGTGCCGCCGGGAACCTAGCGACAGAAGACCTTGTGCATCTTCTGGATCAAGAGGGCATTCAAACCGGCGTCGATCTTACGAAAGTCGTTGCGGCGGCATCTGTCATTGCGACTGCACTGGGCCGGCCTTTACTCAGCGCGCAGTGGCGACGTCTGCACGCGAACAGTGCGACTGACGGCGATTAACTTCCCGGAAACGCGAGCATGCAGGCGTTCCATCTCGATTCGGTAGACTCCACAAACCAGGAAGCGAAGAGGTTGCTCGCGCGCGGAGAGATTAAGGGTGTTGCCTATGTGCTGGCGCGCGAACAGACCGCCGGGAAAGGAAGTCACGGGCGAAAATGGGCGTCGCCGCGCGATGCGGGTCTCTATCTCTCGATCGTTCAGCGATTCGACGAAGGTCTTGACCCCACGGCACTGTCAATTCAGAGCTTCACGCTCGCAGCCGGTATTGCCTGTGCCGAAGTGCTCCACGCACATTTCGACGTTGAAGTGAAGCTCAAGCCAATCAACGACCTCTACATCGGTTCCGGGAAGCTTGGCGGGATTCTGGTTGAGTCCATGGTCGAGGGGGCGTTGATTCGGTCCCTCATCACCGGGGTCGGAGTGAATCTTTGTGCAGCAGACCGTGCCCTGTTGAAGGGCGCTTCGCCAGCGGTTGCGATCGAAGACTTGCTGGGATCAAGTGAGGAACACCGACTCTCTGCCTCGTTATTAGCAACAGATATGGTCACCTCGGTAACGTCTTGGAACAGCGTTGCGATCGCCGACGGTGGGTCAACGATTCTCGCTGCCTGGGAGCGTTGGAAACTGCCCGGATCGGTGAGTCCCGTCCGTTTCTAGAGCGTTCTCAGTCCATTTCTGGCGTATGTCCTCAGCGTTGTCAGCAGTTAAGGGTATCGGATGGGGCACTTGGTCGAGGGCGCGCTGCATCTTTATCCAATGCCTTCATGCTTTTCTATCGAGTCATTTGGTTTCGGCTTCCGGGATTACACGATTCACTGCCACAGTAATTTCACCGCTCGCGACAGGCGAGTCAACGTAGTCTCAAGACCGCCCAATCTCGACCGACGATATCCCCAAGTCTCCGGGTTGAGCGATAGGCATTGGCTCAAGAAATGTAAGCGATGCGGGAAGAACGAGGGCAATTAAAACCTTCGAGGATGTTCTAGAAAGACGCACCAGGATTTCACTTCTCAGGAGACCGAGAACGCGTGCCCTCGTGAGAAAGATACCTACTTTTCGAACTTCTGTTTCGACTGATGTTCGTGAATGATCTTCCATCCGTCAGCAGTTTTGAGAAATACAAGCGTCTGTCGAGCTGACGACCGAATGACTTCATGGTTCTTCTTTTTTGTCTTATGTGGATAGTAGGTCATAATGGCTACATCTCCGAACACGTCGATTTTAAGGTTTCTAACCTCGACCTTGTAGTCTTGTACTGACGTAATGGCGGCGGTCTCAGTGGCGATGCATTGATCGTAGTTCATTCGTTCATATACTTTACCACCTGCGAATTTCGTAAATTTCTCAGACTTGAGGTGGCTATCGCGGAGACCTTCAACGTTCGCGTTAGTAACGTCGTTGACTATCTCCTTGAGTACACTTCGGAGTTCCGCTTGAGCGTTTGGAAACGGATAGTGGGCCAGGTCGCGAGGCGATGATTGCCTCGCCATTGAGGCACAACCAACAATTTGCAGCCCTGCCAAAACTGCAATGACGTAACTGAAATTCTTCATGCATCCGGCCATAGGTATCACGGGGGAGGCTGTTTTCGGGGAGCGAACGTCACGGTTCTTGCGATTCATGGTCTGTCTCTCCATTGCCCTACGAGGCATATCGAAAGCTATTTTTCGTATCTCGCTCTGGATCCTATCGGAATGTCGCGGTGACTGAAACCTGTGTCGGCCTGGGTTTACGAAGGCCGCGGCGCGCATTGTCCATGACTCAACTGCCTGAACTTGACACTCTGTTCCTCGCCAACCAAACTTCGGCTGGGCGCCATGTTGGCCCCACCTAACTAAAGCGTTGGCAGAGGCAGCAGATGCCAGAAGAATCTTCCCAACACCCCCCTAAGCAAGAGTTGGCAGAGTGTATTCTCCTAATGGAATATGCGGAGGCCAGCAGCGAGTAGAAAAGGACAAGCGTCCGGCATCGAAGCCCACAGTGAATCCGATCGCGCACCGCACCCTGTACATGGCACGAATCCGTAGTTCGCACAATGCCCGCCGCATCTCGCAGGATTCAGGTCCTCACGCCTACGGCAGCAACGCCGACTCCAACGGCGGGGTTGCGCAAGGCCCTGACGTAGCAACATCACAAATTGGACAGCCATCGCCACCCACATCTGGATGATCGGTTGCATAGAATTCACGACCAGTGCCTGTCGCGAATGCGTTGACAGCGCGAAGCACATCATTGCCGTTCGTCGCCCGGTTCGTAATGCTTGAGGGGCCTCCATCAATGTCAGTCCAGGTGATGTGGGGCCTGGTTGAATCTCCGGAGTCCGTCCCTCGCAAGACTGCGGTCACATCAAAGCCATTCATGGAACCATTCGGTGGTTCCCATCTGTTTGCCGGCGTCGGTGGCGATGTGCTGGCATTTCCGGAAACACTGAAGGCGCCCACAATGTCCGACCAAAAGCGGCCATTGATTGGCACGCCGGCCGAGGTGGCGACAAGTGGCGCAGAGAAAATGGTCCCCGTACTATCCACGGCACGAACCTCGTAAGTCTCACCCGTGGCAATCAAGCAACCACCAACGTGAACGGCCGGTAGTGTGCCGAAGTCAAACTGAGGGGGCAAGCCATCACTGACAAGGAAGGTCAAGGCTTCGCCGACGACAGCAATCGGCGTCGTGCGGGGCGTACTAATGTACCACGCAACTCCCGAATCCACATGCGTTACTTCGTAGCCATGCGGTATGCCGATCGTCGCTGCATTCGGTGCGAAGCTCAGGTAACGATTCTTCGGCGATCCATGTGGATAGCCGGAGGCAGCGAGCGGCTCGGCGATTTGATTTGTTAGCGCGGTGAGTTGCCCGCTACCAAGGATCGTTAGTGACAAAGAATTGTCTGTGAGATTGTTGTAATAAATCTTGCTGTTGTCGATCGTAATGATCGACCCCGCACCGAATTCGAGGTTGCCGACGTAGAGCGCATCCGTTGCGCCATTTGCGTTGTTGTCGATCAGGTCTACAAAGCTCACATCAGCCCCTGAAGCTGCGATGAGTGAGCCGACTGCGAAGTTGTCGGTAAAGCCCGTTGCGTTTGCGCCCCGGTTCTCGCCTGCAACTTCAAACGTGGATAGACCCGCCAGTTGCGACCGCAACGCTCCGCTACCGATCGTCACGGTGGCTCTGCTGAGATCGATTTCCTCAGGACAAACGGTCGCTTCGTTGATGATACTACCGTTCACTACAAATGAAGCGTCGGGGCCGATGAAGATGTTCGCGCCACCTTGGATGCGCAAGCTTGCGCCAATAGCAACGCTGGAAAAATCGTCGGCCTTGAGCCTCGGTCGGTCGATCGCGCCACCACGAAGTGCCGCGCCCGCCGTTCCACACGGAGCAGGCGGAAACAAATGTCCCTCGGGAGCATACCGCATCACCACGTCACCCGTTGTGGTCAACGACATGGTATCGGTAAGCGTGACTTCGCCAGGCGGAAAACCCTCGCGGATTTCCAGCATGGCGGTATTGATCGATGCATCTACGGCAGCTTTGGCTGATGACGCCCGGTACAGGCCGGTTGCTTTAAGAAGAACAGGTCCGTTTGGAACGTTGATCGATCGATCGTTTGCCACAAGTAGATTCGCCTTCGGTAGCCCGAACGGAGAAGCGGCTTCATCGCCCGACAAGATCAATCCGCCGCTACCAGCGATGGTCAGATCTTCCCCGCTCGATCCGGTCACGTTCAGCGTGGCGACGTTTTGAATAAAGAGCAGATCGACCGTCGCCGGGACGTCCAGGTCGACGATGGCCTGCGGCGCCTGACCGCCGTCGATCAACACCTTGTCACCGGGAACCGGCGTCGTGTCATCAAGCCAGTTGGTACTCGTACTCCAGTTGTTATCGCTGGGCGCTCCGTCATCCCAGATGTCGCATTCGTCAGGGATGCCGTTAAGGTTCACATCAAGTGACGATCCCAAGGTGATGTCACAAACGTCCGGGAAGCCGTTGTTGTTGCAGTCGCCACATGCAGGTTGGCCGCTGCATTCGGAAAGATCGCATTCGTCGGGTACGCCGTTAAAATCACAATCCGGACTGGTCATCGCGACCAGATCGCATTCGTCCGGGATCGTGTTGCTGTTGCAGTCATTGCACGCGGGATCGCCGGCGCAATTTGCGATGTCACATTCGTCGGGAATCTGGTTACCGTTGCAATCATTGGAAAACAGGATCACAGCTAGCCCTGTGATGTCTCTATGCTTCGTCGGCCCTACAAACGTGCTGGCGCCCGTTGTCGTGTTAATCGTAATCAACTGTTCGAAAAGAACGTTCGTACCAAATAACGTATTGGTTGCTGCATCAAAGGCAAGACCTCGTACTTGACCAGATACCGCAGCTCCAATCGGCGTAATCGCGCCCGTCGTTGTATTTATTGCGACCAACCCTCCGGGGAATTCTTCCAAACCGAATAATGTGTTTGTGCTTTGGTCAAAAGCCAGACCGTTGACACAACAAGACCCTATTGTTGCTACCGCCGTTCCTGCGCCAGTCAACGTGTTGATCGTTATTAACTGATTTGTATTTGTGTCCTTACCGTACAACGTGTTTGAATTGGGATCAAAAGCAAGATCACTTACGTTGGCAAATCCCAAAGGCCCCACAGTCGTGGCTGACCCTGTCAACGGATTGATCGTATACAGATGGTCTCTCGTGGTATCCGTTGCAAACACCGTGCCTGTATTCGGATCATACGCAAGGCCCTGCAATGAGGGAGGCCCCAATGCGCCAACGACGGTTCGAATAGCCGAAATAGGGTCAATCCTCAGCAACTGATGTGTTGCTTCCGATCCAAACAGTGTATTTGTATTGGGATCGAAGGCAAGACCACTCACGTTGGTGAACCCCAACGGCCCCACAGTTGTTCCCACGCCCGTTGACGAGTTGATCGTGATCAGTTGTTTCGTTGCTAAATCTGATCCAAACAAGGTGTTTGTGTTGGCGTCGAACGCAAGACCCTGCACATTTGCAAAACCCAACGATCCAACAGGCGTGCCAGCCCCTGTCGTTGTGTTGATCGTGATTAGCTGGTCCGCCAAAAAATCCGAACCGAATAATGTGTTCGTGTTAGCGTCGAAGGCGAGGCCTGACACACCACCAATGCCAAGAGGCCCAACAATCGTGGCAGCACCCGACAACGTGTTGATAGTCATCAACAACGTGCCAGCCAAACCATACAGCGTGTTGGTGTTAGGATCGAAGGCCAGTTCGCTCACGCCCAAGCCAAGCGGCCCAACAACTCTACCTGTTCCCGTTACGGTGTCGATAGTGATCAATTGATCGTTAAACGAATGCGTTCCGTACAAAGTGTTAGAGTTGGGATCAAAGGCAAGACCCGGCACAGTACTAATCCCTAGCGGCCCTACAGTTGTACCAGCCCCCGTTGATTGGTTGATCGTGATTAATTGCCTCGCATTACCTGTCTGCGAGCCAAACAGCTTGTTATTGTTGGGATCGAACGCAAGGCCTCCAGGGAGCCCTGACCCCACAACGCCTACGGTCGTGCCGGCGCCCGTTGTAGTGTTGATGGTAATCAGTTCATCAGTAGGTTGATCCGTCCCGAAAAGCGTATTGGTATTAGGATCAAAGGCCAAACCGCGCACATCAGCAAACCCCAATGCCCCCACTGCCGTACCCGCACCCGTTGAGGTGTTGATGGTTATCAACTGTCCTGTCGCGCCGTTGGCGCCATACAGCGTGTTCGTGTTCGGGTCGAAGGCAAGACCTTCCATTCCAATGAATCCTAAGGGGCCGACCGTTGTGCCCGCTCCCGTCGATGTGTTGATCGTGATCAACTCATGTACAGCGCCGTCTGTTCCATACAGCGTGTTGGTATTCGGATCAAATGCCAAACCCAAAATGCCGCCAAAGCCCATTGGCCCCACAGCAGTAACTGCGCCAGTCAAGGGGGCAATCCTCAACAACTGATCCTTCGTTACATCCGCTCCAAACAGTGTGTTTGTATTGGGATCGAAGGCCATTGCTCCTACTGATTCGAACCCTTTCAGCCCCACGTCCGAAATCGCCGATGCTGAGCCAGTGGCACTATTGAGTTCCAAAAAGAACTCGCTGTTGGTTCCGACGAGATTTCCAACGAGGTCGCAGCCATCGGGGATGCCATTACTATTGCAGTCGCTGCAAGCCGGATCGCCTGCGCAACTTGCGATGTCGCATTCATCGGGAATGCCATTATCGTTGCAGTCCGAATCACACCCCGCGCCGCAGAAGAAAGGCCCGCCCGGTGTGGGGCTGTTGACGTCGATCTCGCATTCATCGGGTTTGCCGTTGCTGTTGCAATCCGGACTCGTGGCATCGGCAATATCGCATTCATCAGGAATGCCGTTGTTGTTGCAATCGTCGGTCGTCAAGACGAAGCTTGCGGTTAGGATGTCCAGCTCAGGCCCAAAGACACCGCCTGGGTTCTCGTCCGACTGCCACGCCGCAAGCCAGTTGCCGGAACCATCTGTTGCAATGGCGGGGGCCGTGTCGTTGCCCGAATCGGCCGTAGCGTTTGTGTTCAGGAAAGCCGGAGCCGTCCAGCTAATACCGCCGTCTGTGCTGCGCACATAGAACACATCACCATCTTCACTGGCTGAATTGGCGCCATCATTTGAATCCCATACCACCAGCCAGTTGCCAGCTGCGTCGGTGGTAATTTGTAGGTTGTTCTCTTGATCCAGATTTATCGGCGGCGTGGTAAGCGTTACCGGTGTGCTCCACGTTGCGCCGTTGTCTGTGCTGCGGGCCGCGAGTACATCGTCATTTGAGTCGAAAAATATAGGTCCTTCGGAAACCCAAACGGTCACCCATGTGCCCGCGCCGTCGGTAGCGATTTTTGGGGTACTGCTATCACTGTTTCCACCACCACCAGCTACAACATGCCCCGGCGCGCTCCAACTGACACCGTTATCAACGCTTCGTGCACAGAGAATGTCGAAATCGATTGCAACTTCGCCAACCGGCTCGTCGGATACCCAGACTGCTAGCCATGTCCCTGCGCCGTCCGCCGCGATATGGGAACGCCAGTTAGTGTTCGTGCTCGCTGGGAAAATATCCACAGGTGCCGACCAACTGACGCCATCATCGATGCTGCGCGTAAAGAAGACATCTGATTCTATGTCAAGACCATGCCAAACGGCGCCCCAAACACCAGCGCCACCCGCAGCCAGTTGAGGCTCTCGGTCGTCACCGGAATCACCAAACGCATCTGTGTTGAGAGCTGTAACGTCGCCCCAGGTCGCGCCGTTGTCGATACTGCGCGCGGAGAGGTTATCCCCATCTGCAAAAGGAGATCCACCCGTAAACGTGTACCATACCGCTACCCATGTGCCGCCGCTGGTGGCGATCTGCGGAGCGGTGCCATTTTGACCGAATGCGAGCGTATCGAGCGCTGCGGGAGTGGTCCAATTTGTGCCATTGTCGTTGCTCAGCGCAAATAGAATGTCTGGGTCCAACCCAATACCACCGATATCGTTACCAGACTCCCACACGGCAACCCAATGTCCAGCGCCATCTGAGGCCAATTGGGGAAACCGATCGGCGCAGCAGTCACTTCCCGCATTCGTATTGAGTGACGCAGGAGCCGAAATGGCAGGGCAGGTTTGGGCAAAAACCTTGGACTCAAGATTGGCCAAGGCCGCCAGTACAATGATCGCTAACGAGCAAACGCCAAAGATGCGACAAGAACAGCACGGTAGTAGTGTATGATTCTTCTTCATGATGTCCTCCGTAGGTCCATACGCATAGAAATGGAAAATCTGCGCCCGGCCCAAGAATTTATTATATCAAGCTAGCATGGCGTCGCACAAGAATATCTGGCTTGAAACACCATTTAGTGGCCTAGTCATGAGCATCTGGTCGGCCCGAGTAAAATAAAGGCAATTCCCAATAATTCCAAGTGTCAGATTCCAGTCTGAACTCCGTAAATGACGTGAAAGGCCGCCATTGGAGCCGCCCGATCATTAGAAACTTCGATAACAAGGAGAGAGCCATGGATCCCAAAGGATCAGAAAAACGAAATCAAAGCTGAGAAACTGGAAGATGTGGTTGGTGGTATTGATCCGGATATCCTTAAGCCTGCCAAGGGAGATTGGGGAAGCGATACTGACTCAGATGTTGTTACACCGAACGAGTAACGATTACTGTTCGGCCTGACAGGTCTTGTCAGGCAAATACTTGATCAGCGACCCGTCTTCGTTACCTCCCCCATGGTGACGGAGGCGGGTTTCTTCCAGATAAGCATTGATTGGTCACTTCAACGTGATCGTGTAGAATCTCTTCGTATCACATCTCCATTAGCCGGGCCGAGCGAGGAACTGACTAGTGACCAATCAGGATGACACAACGCCGTCGTATGATCCGACACTGACGGAAACCTCTGCGCCGAAACCCTCGAAGACGCTCCCCCAGATCAATAACTACAAACTCCTCGAAACACTCGGCGAGGGAAGTTGAATGAAATCGGGAAGAATGAAGCGGATGACGAGAAGTGATAAGCGGCCGGCACTTTAGGAGCAACATCGATGGACGAAGCGAAATCAGGTGCCATCCGTCGACTCGCAGCGTTCGCCATTGACTGGCTGATAATAGCACTATGGATGGGCGTGCTCTTTGGTTCGGTGATGCTGGCAACAGACGGGGACCCGCAGCGGCCGGCAGGACCGTGGCAGGCGCAAGCCCTTGGCTTCTGCGCCTTGACGCTACCCGTTGTTCTGTACTTCGCCCTGCTAGAGCGATCGTCCTGGCACGCCACAGTCGGTAAACGCCTGGTGGGGCTTGTTGTGTTTCGCCCATCAGGCAATTCCCTTTCGCTCGCACGCAGCCTGCTACGCAACGCCATCAAATTCGCACCGTGGGAGTTTGGTCATACGATGGCTCAACAGTTGGCGTTTTCGAGCCAAGAGGCGATTCCACTCTGGCTCTGGGGACCGGCTCTTGCAGCCACCATCGGTCCCGTATGGTGGATCGCTTCGTTGATGATCGCAGGCTGCGCACCCTACGACCGATGGGCAGATGTGCATGTTGCTCGCCGCCGAACCAGATAAGGGCTACGACGGCAAGGCCGCCGAGTGGCGGAGGATGTTAACGGGCTAAGGATCTTATTTAATGACCTGGAGTTTGATTTTTCCTGCAATGTGGTAGTAATTCATGCTGCCGTACGTCTTCCGCCGCCGGTAAAAACATCTGCTCCGTTGCAAACCACTTACTTCCATCTAACTGACCTCCTTTGAATCATTGATCCAAGCCAGAGTCTACCACTCTCCCCCTAGATGGAGTTTAGTGGGTGTGGTCAGTTTCTTATTTCGCCCGCGATGCAGTTCGCTTGTTTCGAATACGATGCGCCTATCGCCCCCATCTCGCCTATTTTTTGAAAGAACCGCAGCATCATTTCCGGCAGTTTGGGAGGTCGGGCTGGCGGGCTGTGACAAATGTTCTAACAGCCTACATTGACGCGAGAGAGAATCTTGCTACCTTCCCGCGTTCGGGTACGGAGATGCATTCGCCATTCGGCGGGTAGCGTCAATTGGCCAACCAGGCCGTTTAACGATCACGTTGATTCAGATACGGATTGAAAGGGAAGTATATGCAAGCAAAACGATTTTCTATGTTCGCCGTTGCGTGCTGTGCGGCGTTCTCCTTAACTCAGGTCGCCGGTTGTCCGGGGATGGGGATGATGCAAACTCCACCGACTGCAAGCGCTGGCGCTGACCAGGCTGTCGAGGGTGGGAGCGCCGTGACTTTGGACGGTTCTTCGAGTACTGACCCTGGTGGCGGAACGTTGACATTTTCCTGGACGCAGTCTGCTGGGACTGCTGTTGCACTGAACGGTTCAGCTACGGCGAATCCAACGTTTACTGCAGCGGATGCCGACGAGACGCTCACGTTTGAAGTGACCGTCACCAACACAGGCGGCCTCAGGAGTTCAGACACGGTCAACGTGACCGTGCAGGCGGCAGCTGGCGGTGGTGATCCGGCTGCGAACGCAGGAAACAACCAAACCGTAGCTGGCAGTGACTCAGTCACGCTCGATGGATCCGGCAGCAGCGATCCCGATGGCGATTCGTTGTCATTCAGTTGGACACAATCGGCGGGTACTTCGGTCACGCTTTCCGGCGATGATACCGACAGCCCGAGTTTCACCGCGCCCAATGAAGACACGACGCTGACATTCGATCTTACGGTCGATGATGGCAATGGTGGAAGCGATACGGATTCTGTCAATGTTTCGGTACAATCCCAAACCACGCCTCAGCTTTTCATTGCCGGTTTTGATGGCAATAATGTGACCAGCTATTTGAATCCCTCGACGGTAAATGGAAACATTCCGCCGGATACGAACTTGGCGGGTGCCCAGACGCAGCTTGACAGTCCAGCGGACATAGCCGTGACGGGTGATGGGACATTGATTGCGAGCAATTTTAATTCCGACGCGATCACTTCATACGACGATGCAGCTAATACCAATGGAAACCTGGCTCCGGATGGAAACGTACAGGGGACGGCTACGAATCTCGACAATCCCGTCACCTTGGCCGTCCGGCCTTCAGAGGATTTGTTATTTGTAGCGAATGCGACGTCGACTGAAATCAATGTCTATACGGATGCGTCAACCTCAGGATTCAACGGTAATCTTGCTCCGACGCGCATCATCGTTAGCGCAGATATTGATCAGCCGCTTGGAATCAATTTTGATGATTCGGATAACCTCTATGTGGCCAACGGAAGTGGGGGAAGTGACAATGTCGTTGTGTTTGCAAACGCGAGCACGCTCAATGGTACGGTCAATGCAACGAGAATTATCGAAAGCGCGTCGTTCAATAATCTGTTTGACGTCTTCATCGACGAAAATGATACGATGTTCGTTGTCGATGCGAATGGTTTCATTTTCACGTTTAACAACGCATCGTCGCTAAACGGAAACGTCGACCCTGATTTTACCCTGACGGTGCCTGGCACGAACCAGATAACAGCTATGGTCACAGATGCCAATGGCACCGGCTACATCGTAGACGTTGGTGCCGACGCAGTATATGCCTACGATGGCATTGCGACGCGCAATGGTGAGATCAACCCGGATCGAACGATTCAAGGTGCGGACACGCAACTCGATGGACCGCTTCGTGTGTTTCTGGTTGAGTAAGACAACAGCTTGGCTATAAGAAGTCTTGATGCCCCCGAAGCTAATTGCTTCGGGGGTTTTCTTATTGCCAGACCGAAGCAGCGACTGCGCAGATATTGTCATAGCTTGATGCGTGCGATACGGTAATGAAGATCGAATTGAGAGAGCTTCAGTTGGTTTTCAAAATGGAAGAAGGTCATGCTTCGCGAATCGTACGCCTTTTATCTCGCAAATGAACCCGTCCACGCGAATACGAACCTGAGCGTGACAAACAAGTATACGGGCGAAACTGCCTGCAAGGTGGCACTGGCCGACACGCCTGTTATCCACCAGGCCATCGAGGCAGCCGTTTCGGCTTTTCGTGACACGCGAAAAATGGCTGGCTATGAGAAACAAGCCGTCCTCAAGCATGTCGTGGAGCGTGTAGCCGAGCGCCATGAGGAATTGTCCAAGGCGCTGTGTATCGAGGCGGGTAAACCCATTCGCGACGCACGAGGCGAAGTCACCAGACTGATCGATACGTTTCGCGTGGCGTCTGAGGAATGCGTTCGCATGACAGGCGAGTATCTTCCGTTGGACATCAGCGAGCGAGCCAAAGGTTATGAGGGTCTGTGGCGGCGATTCCCCATCGGGCCTTGCAGTTTTATTTCGCCCTTTAACTTTCCGCTCAATCTCGTCGCCCACAAAGTGGCCCCGGCTATCGCAGTAGGCTGTCCATTCGTTCTCAAGCCCGCCAGCAAAACGCCTATCGGCGCTCTAATTCTCGGTGAAATCCTGGCAGAGACCGATCTCCCCAAGGGTGCGTTCAGTATTCTCCCCTGTTCGCGCGATGGAGCGGACCTGTTTACCACCGATGAACGCTTCAAGCTGTTGAGCTTTACGGGGTCACCTGACGTAGGGTGGGCACTCAAGGCGCGGGCGGGTAAGAAAAAAGTCATCCTCGAACTGGGAGGCAATGCGGCGTGTATTGTGGATGAGCATACCGACCTGGAATATGCAGCGGATCGGATCATCATCGGTGCGTTCTACCAATCGGGTCAAAGCTGTATTGGCGTACAGCGAATCATCGCACACGAGAGCGTCTACGACAGCCTAAAGCAGATGCTCGCGGATAGAGCGTCGACGCTTATTGCGGGTGACCCGCTCGATGAAGAAACGTTTTTGGGGCCGATGATTACCGAAAACGATGCCAAGCGAATGGAGCAATGGGTCGCGGAGGCGGTCGATGGCGGCGCGAGAATTATCTGCGGCGGTAAGCGAGACGGCGTCTTCTATGACGCAACGATTCTTGAGAATGTCGAGCCCGCGATGAAGATCAATTGCGTCGAAGCCTTCGGCCCGGTCGCGACTTTGCAACCTTTTTCAAATTTCAAACAGGCGGTGGAGATTGCCAACGACAGCGTATATGGCTTGCAGACCGGCGTGTTTACGAATGACATCAACAAGGCCATGTATGCGTTCAGAGAGTTGGAAGTGGGCGGCGTGGTTATTAACGATGTGCCGAGTTTCCGCGTCGATAACATGCCCTACGGCGGCATCCGCGATTCCGGCTTAGGCAGAGAGGGCATCCGCTTTGCTATGGAAGACATGACCGAAATCAAGATCATGGTCATGAACAACCTCGGCGTGTTATGATTTGCGCCTGCGACGCAGCATCGCCAAACTGCCGAGTGCTAACGGTGCGCCAAGGATAGCCTCTTCGTGACATGTAGCCGAGCGGCCAGATGACGACGAAATCCCGAATAAATTGCATAGACGACGATAACCCGAAGCCAGCTTGGTTGCAGGCTATTTGGCAGGGTGGTCCCGACATACGGGAACGCGAGGAGCGGCACTTCGCGGAGGAGCACGTTTCGGCTGCCCAATACTCACGTTCCCGCCGACTTGCACTTGGGGCCGAGATGTTGGGCAAAACATGCATATACATGGATCAGAAATACTGGATCTACTGTCGCGACGCGATGATCGGTTGCCCTCAAAAACCGATTCATACGGACATTTGGAACACTCTCAAGGTTCTTGTCGAAAGCGACCGAGCAGTGTGCCCGGTAGCATATCCCATCTACGCTGAAACATTTAAGCAAGGAGACCTGGAAAAGCGAAGAATTATAGCAACGGTCATTGATACATTGAGCCGGGGCGTCGCCATCCAACCGTTTCCCGAACTCATTCGAATCGAATTATACCACCTAATCGAGTCGAACCTAAAGGGTATCGACACTGTCTATCCTTTACGTCGTTTGGCTTGGACATACACAGGATGGGTTGTCGGCGAGATAGTCTATTATTCACCTATATTTACTGCTGCCGTCAATGACGCGATCCAAAAGTGCATGTTCGATCAGATTTCCGCCGCCCGGTTCTCCACCATTATTGAAGCGATGGCAGATGAGGGAATGCCACCCCATAACGATAACGTCGAGTTTTACGAAAAATTGAATGCTGGCGCTACGCAATACCGACAAGAAGCTGCTACATTCGAGATGGCCTTTCAGGGCGAAGTCGCCGGATTCCTGGACGGTATCCGTCCGGAAATAACCAGTTTTCTCGCACACCAATTCTGCACCGCGACCAAGCAGCCAGCTCCTTCACCGGACTCACCAGAAGCCGTGGAAGCCACGCGACTGACAAGGAATCTGATTTACCATGCATACCGACTGGGAAAATGGACGACGCAGTTTCCAGCGCTGCACATTGGTTCTGGAATCCATGCGGCGGTGAGACACCGCCGACAGCCATACAAATTGGGCGACCTATGGGACAACTTGCATGCACATGCAGCACTCGGATATTGCAATGCGTTCTTTACAGAAAAGAACTTGGGCCATTTGTTGTCTTCTAAGCCATTGGATTATGACAAGGCGTACGGATGCCGAGTCATCTGGAAGGAGAAAGAAGTACTGAGCTATTTGGAATCACTCATGAAATGAGGTGTTGCCGCGTATTCGAAATCACTGTTGTCGATGAACGCTCAGCGGTTTTCCAGCATACGGCTTGCTGGTTTTCCTCAACGATCGAATCTCAAGTATTCATCGTAGCGAATCAGCCCGCCCGACTCAAGAAAAAACGGCTCTTTTCCCACATACGGGATTTGCATTGCATCAAATAATTTCCTACATGTCAGAAAAACAAATATCCTAACATTTTCTTACATTGGATCGCGGTGCGGCGGGTGTGCCAGTGCTATCGAACAGTGGTCTCAAGTCGCCAACAATGCCATTCGCACTGCTCAAGAGCAGTGGCACACAATATGATCTTGCTACTGCCCGCAGCTGGTGACGCGCGCTATGCGATTAAGGCGGCCTGCAGGGCGGCTTGGTTTTCCACCCAGCAGCGTTTCGATGAATGGTGGGAGGGGAGTTCAAGCGTAATCGTTGGGATTTTCTTTTCGATGCCCGCCCAGGTTCCAAAACTTCCCGGCGTCGCGTAGCCGATCGAGGCGCTTACGGGATATCCATTCAGACGGCTCATTTTTTGTGCCAGCTTTCTGGCAGGTCCATCGTAATTATTGCAAAACCGATGGCCACTAATTGAGTGGATCGTGACGATGCATCGAGGGCGGTACGATTCAATCAACTTAACGAGGGCGCGAGTTTCCGGTTCGCTGGCGGGTCTCGGCCCGCCATACATCCGGCTTCTTTTTGGCAATTCAGTCCAGTTCTTCGTGGGGAAATTTCGGTTAATGTCAACAAGCTTGGCGTTTCGTCGTTTCTTGCGCGATAAGCCATCGGGATTGACAATCGGCACGGCGATCCACCTGGACCTGGCAAGACAGCCGTCAGCGACGAGAAATTCGACAAGTTTTTGAACCACATAGACGCTTTTTGGCTCGTCGCCATGGACCCCGCCGAGAAACAACGTTGGGTGATCCTTTTGGGAGGCATTTACAATTCCCTCGATCGCTCGACCTTCTGTTGAACGTCCGAGAAGGGTCGGCGTGATGGCACCATTATGCGATCTTTGGTTTGCGGTGGTCATCTGTGGCGAATCACTCGGCGCGTAGTCTACGGTTGATGGCGATCGAGCGGCATGTTCCAGCCGACATCAAAGGCGCGATACAGTCATCCCGTATTCAGGAACGCTGTATCACGTTTGCATATCAAGCAGGTCGTATCAAGCAGGAACTTTATTTGTCTGAGTAAATCCGGAAGTAAGCCGATTGGACCTTGTGGATAGCTTCCGTGCCGTCGCGACTTTGGTCACCTTTTGCGGCGGCGGTTCCGACGACGACTCGTAGAACCGGCCGAGATTTCGCACGCGCTCCTGCCTCTTGGCGAGCATCGAATCGACTGTAAGCCGTTTGAGATCGTTGAGCGACCCGGTGATCCATTTTTCCAAATAGGTTGCTGCCTTGGCGGGGTCTCTGTGGTTGCCGCCCAGAGGTTCCGGAATGATATCCTCAATGATGTTCAGCTTTCGCAGCTCTTTGGCGGTCAGTTTGAGCGCCTCAGCTGCGTGTTGCCGTTTTTCCGCTGTCTTCCAGAGGATTGCAGCGCAACCTTCCGGTGAAATCACCGAGTAAAATGAATGCTGAAACATTGCGATGCGATCGCCCACGCCCAACCCTAATGCGCCGCCGCTTCCGCCTTCGCCAATGACGACACAAACGATGGGCGTGCGAAGCCTGACCATTTCCATCAGGTTGACGGCAATCGCTTGGGAGATGCCTCGCTCCTCAGCACCGATGCCGGGATAGGCACCTTGTGTGTCGATCAAGCAGACGATGGGCAAGCCATATTTTTCTGCCAACCGCATTTTGTGTAGCGACTTTCGATATCCTTCCGGATGAGCGCATCCGAAGTTGCACTCGATGCGCTCTTTCACGTCCTTGCCCTTGTTATGGCCGATGACCATTACCTTATGGGCGCCGATACGAGCAAAACCGGTCACGATAGCCTTGTCGTCACCGAAGCAACGGTCGCCGTGAAGCTCGCAGAAATCTCGGAAAATGGTTTTGATGTAGTCCGTCGAGAGGGGACGGTTCGGGTGCCTCGCGACAAGCACGGTTTCCCAGGGAGTGAGATTTGAATAGAGTCGTCGCATCGTTGCCTTGAACCGCGCGTGCTGCTGGCCAATCTCTGATAAGAGATCACCATTGCGGAACTGCTGCTCCTGTTGGAGTTCTGTTATGTCATGCTCGATGCGCTGCAGAGGCTTTTCAAAATCCAGGTAACTGGGCGAAAGGGCTGCTGCTACACCGTTTTCAGCGACCATCGACTGGTTGCTCATATGTATAGACTCGATTTACCGTTAGTTATGATGATAAACGCTTATTCAGCGATTTGCCAAACAAACGACCGCGCCACGGCCAATATCGACCCCGCCGAACCAGATAACAACATACCTCACAAGTCGCTGGCGACAAGAGCCATTCCAACGCTTATACACAATCGGACGATTGCCGGTTGATCCATCACCGATGGTATTAACCCTTGAATTAACTTGGTAATGCAAAAAAGAAAATGAAAATTTATTTTTCGGCACTGGTTGGCTTAGTCGGGCCCTGCAGCAGCTCGCCAGTCGATTCGGCTATATTTCGAAGTTCCAGCAGAATCTCGGCCGAGTCTCGTCTTGATGATGCGATTTCGGCCAAAAGCGTATCAAGCTGACGCGTGATTTTACGCATTCTTGTTGATGTTGGCGTAACCGATTTCGGATTCCTGATGGTCGCGTCGGCGAGCAACTGGGTGTTGCTGCTGCCCGAGGTGATGGTTTGATAGCGCGCTTCGATGGCTGAGGCCAGGGCCTGAACCTCCTGAGACTTACCCGGCTGAGTTTTCGCCACGCCTCTGCCAGCGGCCCCAATACGAAGAACAATATGCCCAACCCAAACGCGCATCTCCTGAGGAATGCTGGATTCGATCGGGAGCATTCGCTCGGCGAGCGCGATGAAGTCAGTATCACCCTTGACCTCGGTGTCGTCGGGTGTTTCAGGATCGGTAGACACGGCATCATCAGTTATTTGAATGTCTTCAGTTGCGCCAAGTTTTTCTGTTGGTGTCTCCGGTTTGACTTCAATTGCAAGCTCTGGTGTTTCCTCATCGAGCGTCATCGTTGAAACCGATGGGCTGTTACCAGCCTGGTGCTCGGGAGCGGGTGATGCTTCGGACGTTGATGTTGTTGTGGGGCTTAACGTGTTGTGAACGTGCTTTTCATCGCCATGTTTATAACTTAGTTCTTCGTGGACTATCGGCTTTTCCTCGGCTGTGCCCAGCTTGCGAGATTCATCCGGCGACTTGGGATTCGCAGCAGGCGGGTTGACCTCAGCGTTGGATATCGTTTCGACTGGAATGGATGACGCGATTTCGGTTGACTTGGGCGTTGTCTGCAGAACTTGTTCCTGTCCCGTCGCGGTGTGTACAGGCATGCGTAGCTCGATCTTCTGATTCTTGACAGGACGATTGGCCGACGAGAAATGATAAACCTCTGTCAGTAAGCCTGCCGATTCGTAGCCATCCTTGCGCGATTGATTCTGCATTTTTTCGTAGTAGCGGGATACCAATGCAAAAGGTTGTTTTACTTCGATAAATGCGACTGTTCCGCCCGGTCGATTGGCTACGAGGTAGGGGGGCTTTGCTTGAAAACCAAGGGCCACCCAAAAGCCCACTTCGGTGCGGAGTTGGCTTGCGGGGACGGTGCGTGGGTCGCTCAGGTGTCGCACGAACATGGGGCTGGATTTCCCCAATTCGTCGAGATAGTCGCGTAACTCCGCGAACCTTGGGCCTAGTGACCAATAGGGTCCGACGTTCTCAATATACACGACCGTTGATGGTGCGACCTGTTTGTATTGTATATCCCGGCTTGATTGATGGTCTTCATCTGTCAGGTTGTTTCCAGCGCCCAATGCGACGATACAAGCTAGCAAGTAGAATGGCATCACGGCAACAGGCCCTCACCTACGGCGCTCTATCCAAGTCGTAGCTACGAACAAACCGATTTGGCGCCACAAATACCGTAACCACGCTCTACATAAGAGCATAGACCTTCGGCACCTGGCTGCAAGGGCTAAACACCAACGTGCCAAATCCTCGATCGTCGAGTACCATCATCAGGATAAGTATTGATTCGATTTTGATAAGCACGAGAACTTCGACGGATGCCTTCGTCGAGGGTGAGGATTTCTTACTATGAACAACGAGACAACGGCGCCGTCGCTGAGCTTTATTCAGCAGATCGTCGAAGAAGACGCGAAAACTGGCAAGTGGGAGGGGAGAATCCACACGCGGTTTCCGCCCGAGCCGAATGGGTACCTGCATATCGGCCACGCAAAGAGCATCTGCCTAAACTTTGGCATCGCAGAAAAGTACGGTGGCTTGTGCAACCTGCGGTTCGATGACACGAATCCCACGAAAGAGGAAAAAGCGTACGTCAATTCCATTATCGCGGACGTGCGATGGTTAGGGTTCGATTGGGAAGACCGCCTACTCTTTGCATCGGACTATTTCGACAAGATGTACGAATGGGCTGTCGATCTCATCAAGAAGGGCAAAGCCTACGTCTGCGATCTTGATGCCGAGCAGACAAGAGAGCACCGCGGAACGCTCACCAAGCCTGGCAAGGACAGCCCTTTTCGAGATCGTACCGTCGATGAAAACCTCGATCTGTTCGAGCGAATGCGCGACGGCGAGTTTACTGACGGTTCGCGGACGCTTCGCGCCAAGATCGACATGGCCAGCTCGAATATGAACCTGCGCGATCCGGTGATGTATCGAATCCTACATGCAACTCATCACCGTACGGGCGATAAGTGGTGCATCTATCCCATGTATGACTGGGCGCACGGGTTGGAAGATTCCATCGAGAAGATTACACATTCAATTTGCACGCTTGAATTCGAAGACCATCGCCCACTCTACGACTGGTTTCTCGACGAGCTGGGCATTTACCATCCGCAGCAAATTGAGTTTGCAAGGCTAGAGCTTTCGTACACGATTATGAGCAAACGAAAGCTGTTGGAACTTGTCGAGGAGGGGCATGTGACCGGTTGGGACGATCCGCGCATGTCGACCATTTCCGGGATGCGCCGCCGAGGGATCACGTCGAAAGCCATTCGCGATTTTTGCGATCGTATCGGCGTTGCGAAGTTCAAAAGTGTCATCGACATGGCCATGTTCGATCATTGCGTGCGTGACGATCTGAATAAGACTTCCGTGCGCGTGATGGGTGTTCTCAAGCCATTAAAGGTTGTGATTGAAAACTATCCGGAGGGACAGGCGGAAGAGTTGGATGCGGTGAATAATCCGGAAGATCCAAATGCCGGGACGCGCAAGGTTCCGTTTTCCCGCGTTCTGTACGTTGAGCAGGACGACTTCATGGAAGACCCGCCTCGCAAATTCTTTCGGCTATCGCCGGGCAGAGAGGTTCGACTTCGATATGCTTATTTTATCACCTGCACGGACGTAATTAAGAACGACGCGGGCGAAGTCGTTGAGCTGCGATGCACTTATGACCCCGCAACGCGAGGCGGTGATTCACCAGATGGGAGAAAGGTAAAGGCGACGTTGCATTGGGTTTCGGCGGAGCACGCGGCTCGGGCAACGGTTCGGCTATACGACCATCTCTTCGCGAAAGAAGACCCTGACGACACGCCGGAGGGCGAGGATTACCGAGCGAACCTTAATCCGAAGTCGTTGGAAACGCTGGAAAACTGTTTCATAGAGCCTTCGGTTATTGGTGCGAAGCCTGGCAGCAGATATCAGTTTGAGAGGCTTGGGTATTTTTGTGTTGATTCAGAATCAACGGCTGAAACGCCCGTCTTCAACCGCACGGTGACGCTAAAGGACACATGGGCCAAACTGGCGAAACAACAATCGAAAAAGAAAAAGTGACGTGCGCCGGGCACTAATCAGTTACTTTACGCCATTACCCTGAATGCGAAAAATCAAATAAGGCTTATTACGAGATTTCGTGTAAGAGGAAGAGGGGTAAATCAACTCGGCGAAATCTTTGGCTTTATTGAGTTTGCCGGCGAGTGACTTGTGGTCGCGGTCGGTGATGACGAACTTTGCGCCGAAATGTTCGCGGATGTCTTGCAGTTTTACATCTATCTTCTCACTGGTCTTCGAGCCGTCTTCGTGCCGTCGTGTATAGGTTGCCGTACCGGGGACCTGGCCTCGAGAGACCTTGACGTATCGCTCCCAAAGCTCCGGCTTTCGCGCCTGTGTGAACTTGGGGTCCAAGCCTACGATGTAGTGGTTGTGCGAGTTGTAATAGAAATACACTGGAAAAACGTCCCAATCGTCAGTAAAGACCACGTCGCCGGGTTCGGAATTCTCCTGCAGAAATTGCATCGCACTTGCAACGGCTGGCAGGTCATATTTGCACCGGACGCCTTTTCGTATGCTGATCCAATGTGGCGATTGCCAGACTACCAATATGCTCGTCGTCAGGAACACGACGAAGCCTATGATGTGTGCCAAGCGCCGCTTGGATGGCATTGAACGACCAATCGCGTGACTGGTTCTGAGTGCCAGAGTATCGATCATCGGTTTTGCCAGCATCGCCGAGCAAAGCAGGCAGAAGAAAGGCCAATACTCGACGAAACGGCGGGCCTTCATCGTCAGAGTTAAGAATGCAAGATTCGCTAACAGCAGGAATAAGGTGTGTGTCTTGATCGGCGGGCCGAACCGGAGTCGTGTAATTGTGGCGGCGGCAAGAATTAGTGCCAACGGCCCGACAAACTGAGCGAACCACCATACGCCTTCGTAGGATTTCCATTCTCTTCCGACAGAAATATCGGGCGATAGGCCTGAGCCGAAGACTTGAAGCATGAGGAATTCCCACATCCCGCCTGAGTATGGATGCGTGATGATTCCCATGATCCAACCCAGCAGTGTCCAGCCTATGACTCGGGGCAAGGTACTTCGATCTTCGCGCGAACCCAGGGCTAAAGCAATCGCGAACAGGATGACCAGCAGTGGCGCATAGATAACGCCGCCCAGGTAAAGGTGGGTATAGAGCGCAACGATCAAACCGCAAAGTATGTATCGGCTTTGAAAGAGAAAGAGGATGAGCATCTGCATAAGAACGAGAGACGGGCCAATGGCACGAACGTAAGCATGGCGTGTAAAAAACTGAGAAGGCATCAGGAGAAAGACGAAAAGCCAAACCCAGCGCCACCGGACTCTCTTGACGGCAAGTATTTCATTGAACAGTACAAGATTGATGGCTAGAAAAAATGCCATGGCCCAACGAGCGCCGGGTAGATAGTCGCTGGTAAGCCAATTGGAAAGAGTCACGAAAGGAACGAGCAGCATGTGAAAGCCATAGTGGTGGCTGATGAACGTGTCGCCGGTTTCTGTGAAATAGCAAAATTTCAACCACGGAAATTGATCGATCAGGCCTATCTCTGGTAGTAGCGCTGCCATCTTCGTGTGATAGAATGAATCGTGACCTGGAACACCCGGATCGCTTTGATTCTTGGAAACGGCCCCGCCGTACACGGACAACATCAATAGGAATCCAGCTGCCAGCAGGAACAATCGTTCCTTCATTGACGGGCTGGATTCGCTTCCACCCTGAAGAGCGGTCGGTGAGCTTTCGCCGGCGTTGCCGATGATGGCTCTGGATGATGGTGCTGGATTGGTTTCGTCTTGCATGGTCGTCTTGCTGGATGACAATCTTCTTGTTGTAAGTTGTTGGTACGTTACCGCTGATTTCTCTGCCAAGCTATAGCGTTTTCGACATGGCTGCGCAATGAAAATTGTTACGACGACATAGAACCACGGGCGATCAAACGTGGCGTCGAGTACTGGAAACCAGCTGTGTGGGCATGCCGACTGACGCAAAGTTGAAATACAGCCTTTTCCAGCCGATAGAATATAGTGAATCGATCACCTTGGATTTGGGGTCGATTTTGGCGTCCTTCGGGTTTTCCGGGCTAGAGTTCATGTTGCTCGGCGGAGCTCTTCCGATGAGTTGAAAAGGACGGTTCATGTGAATTCGCTAAGTTGACGCTCTGGTGCGCGATAGCTAGGGTTGCATGGCTTTGACGGGATGGCGGAAAGACAAGTTTTCCATAACAGGACCAATGGTGACAAAATGCTGACAGAAAAAATCGGGGAATTGACGAATATGAAAGACCCAGAGCTTCTTGATCGTGCAGAAAAGGGTATCCAGGCGTTTCTTGATGCAGAGCGTGATGCGGGGCGTATTGCGGGTAATTATTACGATGACGCAGTCGCCAAGACGATGCCCAATCTTCGCAAGTGGTTATTGGCTGAGGAGCTGGACGGCATTTCTCCCGGCTTGCGGAACGGGCTTCGTGAAGCGATTTGCTCCGAGCAGTGGGAAGCGCTCACCAATGCCTATTCGCGCGACGTGAGTTTCGGAACGGGCGGGATTCGGGAGAAAATGGGGTCTGAGCGGTCGCTCGTTTTAAGGCTGAAGGAAGAGGGGATTCACGCTCCGATTATCAAAGGCCCCAACACGATCAACGATGTCATTTATCTGCTGACCGCCGCTGGCACGGCTAAATTTGGTGTCGAGCGAAAACCGCCACTGTCAAAAGTGGTCATTGGTTTCGACAGTCGGGTTCGAGGGCAGGATTTTGCGCAGTTAATTGCCGAGCTTTTTCTTGGCTATGGCTATACCGTATATCTGTTTGACGAAGCGTGCCTGTACCCGAGCGTGACGTATGCAGTGCCAACGCTGCGGGCGGATGTCGGCGTGTTTATTTCCGCGAGCCATAATGACTTTCGATACAACGGGTATAAGCTCTCGTGCCAAAATGGTTCACAGTTTGATCCCTCCGAGCGTGACATGCTCTACAACGAGTACATCAAGAATGTTAAATTCGGCGATATCAAAAAACTTGCTATTGCCGATGCCCCAAAAGACAAACTCTGGTTTCTGGGAGGAGAGAAGTGTCAAAGTCCTCGCACTATTACAGAAGGCGCGCACGCCGGTTTACCGCTAGCTGACCCGCTGCCCGATGCAGGCGATCTCTATGCAGGCCGTGAAAGCCGAATTATTGATATTCATACCATGCACGTTGAGCACGTTAAGGGATTTCTTGTACAGCCGGAGTTGATTACAAAAACGAGCAAGCCTTTATCTATTGGCTATTCCGCGTTCAATGGCTCAGGTCGAAAGGCAGTGCCCCGTTTGTTAAGCGAGGTCGGATTCAACGACGTTAAGCGCATCATGAAGCTTGACGCGTTGGATGGCATGTTCCCCGCTTTTTGCAGCGACCCGGGCAAAGAACAACAGCCCGATCCGGGTGATTGGCGAGCGGGTGACATTGCCGTCGATGCCTTCAAGGAAGAATACGGCCAAGCATGGGATGATGTTGACTTAATCATCGGCACGGACCCCGATGCGGATCGTTGTGGCGTGATTGTTAAAGTGCCAGAGCACCAACGAAAAGCTTATTCGCATCCAGGTACGGGCGAGCTTAGAGATTATTGCTTACTTTCCGCGGACGAAGTCTGGTCGCTGATATTGTGGTATCGGTTCAGCAAGGAGGTCGAAAAATTCGGGAGCGTTCGCGATGCGGAGACGAAGTTCATCGCGCTGTCCCATACGACGACGGACCTGCTAACGTGCATCGCGCGAAAATATGACGTCGGCGTCTTGAAGACGTGGGTCGGCTTTGCCCAGCTGGCAGCCGGTTGCAGAGCGGCATGGGACCTTAATCAAGGTAAAGACACGCCGGGGCTGACGGAGAATGGAAAGCTTCCCGCGTATGACGAAGGTCGAACGGACCCGGCAAGCCCCCGCGCTAATCGGTCGATCCACTCCTGGCTTGCGATGGACGATTCGACGCGATGTTACAACATTGCGGCTCTTGAACAGAGCAATGGTTTTTCCATTCTCGGTAAGCCTGCGAAAGATGATCGCTCGCTTGGCGAGGACGGCCACGTTCGCGACAAAGATGGCACGTTCGCGGCAGTGCTCGTGGCGGAACTCGCAGCATACGCGAAGGATCGGGGCACCAACCTGTTGGACATGCTCGATGAGCACCTCTATCTCGATCCAGCCATTGGTCTTTATGCGACGCATTACGAGCCGGACCCGCTTGACGGTGAATATGAAGGCTTGGCGGGATATACGAAGAAACGTGGGATTCTCAACAAAGCGGAAGCCCTATTCGCCGACGTGACGAGCAAGCCGTTCGAGCTGGGCGGGCTAGCGGTGCAAAGTGCTACGGTCTACCGAACGGGAAAATACGACGTAGTCAATTGGGATGGTTTTCCCGATGAAGGATATCGGTTCTATTTTGATGACGCGAAGAAGTCGCATTTGACCATCAGGCCTTCTGGAACGTCCAATGCGCTGCGGTTTCATGTTCAGTTGTTCGGCGGTCACCCGTCGCGCGACGAGCTTCTTGATAAGAAGGCGGTACTGCGCAAGACGACAGTAGAGATCGTTCAGGACATCCGCCGATTGATCGGCGCAGACGTTTAAGGCTTGGTCAGCAGCCAACCTGACGGGTGGCATGGTCCACGATTGCGTGGCCATGGTTTTGTCCGGCTTGACCGACGCGCGTCACATGGAGCGATTCGACCATGCAACAACACGTTGCCAATCAGCCGGCATATTCGGAGTCGGCTCATCCATCCGCGGATGGTCGATTGAACGGCGTGGTGATTGCCTTCGATCTTGATAACACCCTGCTCGACCCGGATGGGTGTGCCTACGCTGCGACGCTCGCAGAGTTTGCGGGCCATGTCGATCTTGGGCTGACTCGCGACGAATTCATCGCTAGCTATGAGGATGTTCGAAGTTACGGCAACGCGTTCGAAAGGCTGGGATTGGGAAATCCCATTCACGACCGTGCGCACCCAGATGCCCTCGCGCTGCTGTCTTTGCTGTATTGTCGCAATCTCGCTCTTCGCCGAGACATAGTGGTAGCCGATATTGATCCCGATGAAGCGCGTCGGTTTTTTTCGACTGTCTCCGCACTTGTTACTCAATCCCGTACAGGCAGCCCTGCGCAAAAATTGGCGACTGAGATTTCGCTACGACGATACTTGCAGCGAGGCGGTGCGGCTCGTCGAACTGTGACGTCATTGCGACAATCGAGCGGCAGCGATCGCTTGCAGGGTTGGTTGCGTGCGTATCGTCAAATCGAAGAAGCTCAACCCGTAGCGGATCATGCAGACCTCATGGCTAGGCTTGCAAGCCTTGGTGTTCTGCCTGTTGTGATTACCGAGGGACGCTGTGATATACAGTTGCACAAATTGAAACGAATAGGCTTGGAGCATCTTGCTGCAAAAACGCTTATCACAGAATCTGCAGCTAGAGTCCCTGGGATTGAAGAGCTGCAAGCGCGCATCGACGACGGGATCAACGCTATTATGAGTGAAGCGAACCCGACCCCTAGCGCAGAACTCCAATTCCTTTGGCAGTTTCTTTGTGCCGCGAGCGATTGGAATTCCAAAACGCCGCAGTTCTACGGGCGATGTTTGCATGCGATTCGGGTGGCGCCGAATGCCCCGGCCAGCGCTCTGGAAAATCTGGAAACCGCCGGTCAGAATCAATGGCAGAAAGATGCTCTTCGTTTTGTCATGGTGGGCGATCGGCTCGATAAAGACGTTGCGCCTGTGCAGGAATTGCTCGGGCCTGGAGTCGGGCTTTCGGTTCGACTGCGGGCAGGGAAATATCGGGATCATCAATGCGACGAAATTATAGCTCAAAGTGATGTTTCGGTAGAAACTTTTAGCGAATGGGCGCAGATTGAGTCATTCCTTTGCAACGATTTCTCAATTGGGCGAGTTGTACCTGTCACGACCTCGCCAGCGATTGTTGCTACGGGAGTTGTCGATCGGGCGTGCGTAGAAAAGGGCTTGCGCAGTCCGTTTGCCGCCGTTCGCGCTGTATCTGAAGCCACGCGCAAAGTGCATGAAAACCTGTAGCATGTTGAATTTGCAGTGCGTTTCGGGGTTTGCGTATTCAACCGCTACAGGGATTCTTCGACTTCCGCATGTCTTGCGATTTCGACCGCGATGTGATCTTTGTGCTTGCCGAGTTTTCCGGCGAACTTATTCTCACCTTCAACGCGAAGAAGAATTTCTGAACCTTCGGGCTTGGTTGTTTGGAGGATGTCGCCGGGCTGGAGTGACAGTAATTCGCCAACGGTGATCGTGCTTTCCGCAAGATAGGCGATAATCTCGACGTATGTTGCCCCAATAGCGCGAGAAATTTCTTCGGTCTTGTCTTCAGCTGCAGATTGACGCTGGTATGCCAGCCATCCTTGTGTTACAAGTTTGTCCATGACCGGCTCGATTACGGTGAATGGAATACACAAGCTCATCGTCCCAGCTCTGCCGGACATTTTGATTTCGAAACCCAGGACGACCACAATTTCATTCGGGGCGACAATTTGCACGAGATGTGGATTACTTTCGAACTCCGCGATCTCGAATTTAACTTCGACCAAATCACGCCATGCTTCATTGAGCCCTCCAAGGCACCTGCTCGTAATGCAAGCGACGAGCCTCTGTTCGATCATCGTCAAAGGCCTTTGTGGAATAATGAGTTCCGTATTGGTGCCACCAAGAAGGCGGTCGATAATCGGATAAATGATTAATGGACTCAGCTCGAGGCAGACTTGCCCTTCGAGTGGATCACAGGTTAGCAAATTGAAGTTGGTTGGGTTGGGCAGCGAGTAAATGAATTCACTGTAGGTCAACTGCTCTGCAGTTGCGACCCGCACTTCAACAATGGTCCTGAGAAACCCCGAAAGCGATGCCCCAAAATTGCGTGCGAACGACTCATGAATGCCTTCCAATGCGCGCATTTGATCTTTGCTGACCCGTTCCGGACGTTTGAAATCATAGGAATGAACTTCTTTGTCGGTTTGCGCGGTGCGCCCGACTTCCTTTGAAGCGGTTTCGACATCGCCGGTATCTACCGCCGCGAGCAGGGCGTCTACTTCATTTTGATCGAGTACATCAGCCACGGTTGGTTTTCCCTTCCGGTGCGCATAAGTTTTCCGTTTGCATGAATGGTTTATCGGATTCCGTGGAATTTGCACTTGAGGCGGCAGTCACATGCGGATTATCTTTTCAGTAGTGAAAACGGAGATTGCAGGGCAATTCGAGGCGATCAACCCGAGACCATTTTTTCCAGGACGGAGAAATAATCAGGAAATGTTTTCTTGCAGCAATCAGAATCGCGAATGATCAACCCGGGGCAGGCTAAACCCGCTAAGGCGAAACTCATCGCCATGCGATGGTCGTCGTAAGTGTCGATTTCGGCAGGCTGGAGTATTTGCGGGGGCTCGATATCCAAGCTGTCAGCCCCTTCAGTGACGCTGGCTCCAAGTTTCGTCAGCTCACAGGTTAGCGCAGCCAAGCGGTCTGTCTCCTTTACGCGGAGATTGCCGACGTTACGAATTCGTGTTCTTCCCCGCGCGAACAGCGCGAGCACAGCCAAGGTCTGAGCGGTATCCGGCATGTCGCTCAAGTCAACATCGACGCCGACCAACGCTTCGTTTGCGGGCGGTCCTTTAACGACGAGTTGGTTCGCTTCTTGCCTCACGCGGCAGCCCATTTTTTCGAGAATGAAAAGGAACTGTGCGTCACCTTGAATACTGTCTGTTTCCAAGCCCGGCACAATCACTTGTCCGCCGACAATGGCTGGCACAGCTAGAAAGTAGCTCGCGTTGGATGCGTCAGGCTCGACGACGATATTCGTCGCTGTATAGCGCTGCGGTGCTGGTATGATAAAACGGAGGGCTTGTGCCGGTTTGCTCGCCTGGTCGGTTTGCTGAACGACCGCGACGCCGAATCGATCCATCAGCGACACCGTCATGTCAAGGTAGGGTTTGCTGGGCACGTCGCCGGTTGCTTCGATGAACAGGTCTCTCTGAGCGTAAGGGCTGGCCATGAGTAAAGCGCTGATCAATTGGCTGGATTCCGGCGAGTCGAACGTGAACAGGCCGCCGAGTAATCCGTTTGCGTGGACGACGATGGGCGGGTAGCCCTCATCATCCGGGTATTCAACGCCTGCTCCAAGCGCTTGCAGAGCGGCCCCGAGTGCTCCGATGGGTCTTTGACACATTCTCTCAGAACCATCAAGTCGGTACTTTCCATGGGCCGTTGCGCACGCTGCTGCACAAAACCGTATCGTTGTTCCGCTATTGCCACAGTACAATTCAGCTTCACTGATAGGCAGCTGGCCGTGACAACCCGTTACTTCGGCGACGCAATTTGATTCGTCTACGGTGATTGCAACGCCCAGCGAACGAAGGGCTTCTATCATGAGTTGAGTGTCGTCCGCCAAGAGAAGATTGCTGATGATGCTCGTCCCGTCCGCAAGTGCAGCCATGATTAGCGCGCGGTTGGAGATGCTCTTGGAACCCGGCAGCTTGACCTTTGCGTCGATCGGACCATCTGGCTGTTTGCATTGGTAGGATGACATAGGTTTTGAAGATAGCTGTCCGTCTTCGCGTCGGCAATTCCGGTCACTTGCGTTTGATGGTCGTCCTCGAAACGAAATCTGCACGCTCGGCCGTCAGAACCGCGATCCATTGACAGTTTGACATTGATCTGGTAGACTTTTCGTTTCGCGCGATTTGCGCGTAACTCTTTGTTCCGTAAGAAGTTGCATCCCGTTCGCATTCGTAAAGGCCGTTAGGCGGCTGCGAAGAAACCGGCAAATTCACAGGCCTCAGCCAAATGGACACCATTGTTGTAATGAAGGCGGGTGCCACCCCGGAAGACGTTCAAAGGGTGGTGGATCGTGTGCAGGAGTTGGGGCTAACGCCGCATCCTTCGCGAGGCGAGTTCCGCACGATCGTCGGAGCGATCGGAAAACGTACGCCGCCAATGCAGGAGCAGCTCGAGCAGTTGCCCGGCGTTGACGAGGTGATGGCCATCACCCAACCCTACAAGCTCGCGTCGCGCGAGTTTCACGAAGCCGATACCATTCTTGACGTGAAAGGCATTCGCATTGGCGGTCCCCATGTCAACATTATCGCCGGCCCTTGTGCGATTGAAAGTCGAGAGGTCTTGTTCGATGTCGCCCGAGAAGTTAAGGCTGCGGGTGCTGCGATTCTTCGAGGCGGTGCTTTCAAGCCTCGGTCCTCGCCCTATTCCTTTCAAGGCATGGGACGCGAGGGGCTGGAGTATTTGAAAGAAGCGGGCGACGAGCTGGGCATGCCCACGATCACTGAAATTACAGACCCGCGGGACGTGGACATTGTTTGCGAATATGCAGATATTCTCCAGATCGGCGCTCGCAACATGCAGAATTTCAATCTGCTGTTGGAAGTGGGTAAGACGAATAAGCCCATCTTTATCAAACGGGGGTTGGCGGCTTCAATCACGGAACTCCTCATGTCGGCGGAGTATGTCTTGAGTCAGGGCAACCATCGTGTCATTCTTTGCGAGCGTGGCATTCGCACTTTTTCGGAGGACGTTCGATTCACGTTGGACGTGTCAGCTGTGCCGGTGATTCAAGAGAGATCGCACCTGCCGGTGTTTGTGGATCCTTCACATGCCGCTGGCAAGCGAGACCTTGTGCCAGCGCTCGCTCTTGCTGGAATTGCCGCGGGTGCGTCAGGCGCTATTGTTGAAGTTCACAGTTGTCCTGACCGAGCACTGTGCGATGGTCCACAAGCAGTGCTGCCGGATAACTTTCGTAAACTAATGGAAAAAATTCAGCAGGTTGCTGAGGTTGTTGGCCATCGAGTTACCCTTTGGGGGCGAGAGGATTCATCTCCGCGTCGATCCGCCGTTGGAGGGTGGGCAACGTAAGCGGTAGCGCAGTTGCTGGCTCGGTGTGCCGAATGGTGCTTTATGGCGGAGTCTTGGAGATAGGTAGTGGGTGGCATGGTCCACGCTTGCGTGGCC
>JAJDEA010000044.1 GCA_029260035.1 Phycisphaerae bacterium | reverse complement strand
GCCTCGGGATTATTCCGGTAATTGCACTGATGCGAAGTGTCATGGGAGCTACTTGAAGCCCGCATTTGTCCATAGTCCGGTGGAGGGTGGTTCTTGTGACGCGTGCCACGAGCCGGAGGATGGTAAGGCGCATCAGTTTCGGTTCGTGGAAGAAGGGGCTGTGCTGTGCTTTGAGTGTCACGAAGAGTTCGAGGGGAAGGTTGTCCACGAGCCAGTCAAATCGGGCGATTGCACTTCTTGCCATGATCCGCACGCATCTGCCAATAGGGCGCTGCTTGTGGAGCCGACGGTTCGTGAGGTTTGTGAGCAGTGTCACGACGAACTGACAGAGGAGATGGATTTTCTGCACGGCCCTGTCGCAGCGGGAGCGTGCGAAAGCTGCCATAGCCCGCACGCGAGTAATCATGAGCAATTGCTTGTCAGCTCGGAAAGATCCCTCTGTTTGAACTGTCATCAGGATTTGCAGGAGACTCTGCAATCCAATTCAAAAAAACATGACCCGGTAAGCGAAGGCTGTACGGTTTGTCACAACCCACATGGCGGAGAGACCAACAAGTTCACAGTGAGTCCTCCCATGGAACTTTGTATCGAATGCCATGAAGATATAGGTGAAATCATTGAGGACGCATCGTGTCGACATGATGTTGTGTCATCGGGTCGGAAATGCGTTTCTTGTCATGATCCACATGGTTCAAATTTCGAAAAAATCCTCCTTCAGGAACCCAAAGCGCTGTGTCTATCTTGCCACAATCGAGAGATCAAGTCAGGCGATACTATGATCGCGGACATTGCGGGAGAATTGAAATCGCACCGCAATCATCATGGGCCGATTGCACAGGGGAGTTGTACTGAGTGTCATCAGGCACACGGTAGCGAGAACGCTCGATTGTTGGCGGATGTGTACCCGGCTCGATTCTACGCTGCGTTCGATGAGGATCAATATGCTTTTTGCTTTGGCTGTCACGATTCGGAGTTGGTTGAATCGGCAGAATGTGAAGAGGAAACCGAATTTCGCAATGGCAAGCAGAACCTGCATCACCTGCACGTCAATCGAGCGAAAGGGCGCACATGCCGGGCGTGCCACAGCGCCCATGCGTCCAACCAGCCAAAGCTACTCGCGCAGACCATTCGTTTCGGCAGTTGGCAGCTACCCATCAACTACAAAGAAACGTCGACGGGCGGCTCCTGCCAGCCGGGCTGCCATAAGGCTTACCGGTATGATCGCGATAAGCCCGTGACGAACATCGCGGTCAAGCAGGCCCCCCAACCATCGCCGAAATCGCCCGAAGTAAAGGCGGAAAGTACGCCAAGTCACTGAACCAGAATCGACTGTCGATCGGTACTATTAGCAAAGCCGTTGTCATTCATTTGTATCTTGCCATTGGTGCCGACAGCATTGCGATCAGAATTCAGGCTGATCGTCATATTTGTCAGTGTTTCTGGCTTGACCACATTCAAGAACCGTTATTATTTTCTTCTCAAACGTGGGAAACAAAGTACCCCATGAGGGATACGCCAATCGTCCCGGGCTGGACCGCCGAAATTGTAAGTGTTTGTCAATAAACAACTTATGAACGTCGAACGGTGCATCTCCACAACCGACCTGTCGGCGGGAAGCCCCTGGTATGTCAAGTGCTTAATGACTATCGAGGATGGTTCTGCGACGCTCGGAGGTCGGAAACTGCGTACGAAGGCCATGAAATTAATGCGATGGTTTTGAACAAGAACCGTCGGCATAAGCCGAATCAAGAGGACCCTTTTGGAGGTTATTACGATGAAGCGCCAAGTAGGAATGATGATGTCAGCCGTTGCTGTTTTGGGATTTTCGACGGTCGTTTTTGGGCAAATTGTGCCGGGGGATGAAACCTCGTATCCATCGGTGAGCATCGTGAACTCACCGCACAATCTGTCTAACTATCCCGGCGTTACGATACCGGGAAATCAGGTTTGTTTGCCGTGTCACACGCCCCATAATGCGCTCAAAGCCGGGGACGGCAATGTTCTTTGGAATCATGCCGATACGTCGCAGACCTTTGTCATGTACAAGAGCACAGCTGGTCAGCCTGAAGGCCCCAGTAAAATGTGCCTGAGCTGCCACGACGGCGTGACAGCTATTGACAACTATGGTGGCCTCGGTGGAACCGGCGTTGTTATCACCGGATCGAAGGCCTTTGGGACGGACCTGTCGGATGACCACCCGATCGGGATTGACTACCCAACGGCACTGGTTGCAGAATACAACGATCCAGCCACCTTTGCGCCGGGCATCGGCGGCGGCCCGGGCGTGCGACTTGTTGACATAGGCGGTGCACAGCGCGTCGAATGCACGTCGTGCCACGAGCCTCACAACAACGGTCTTGGAAAGTTCCTGAATGTGCCCGTTCAGGAGAGTTATCTGTGCCTGCAATGCCACATCAAATAGTGGCCAGTGTCACGCGAAGGTCGAAACGGCTTGAGTTCGTGATAGCCTGATAGGACACCGGATCGTTTCGATTCCGGACGAGAAAAGAGTACTCGAACACGCCCACAATCCTGTGGGCGTGTTTTTTTCTTGTTTGAGCAAGTCTTCGTCGTCATTGAGTACGAACGGAATAGCCAATCGATTTATAGCATTAAATAGTCAAATGGGTGGCGAATCGCTCTATCTTGCGAGTAAAAAGTGCATATGAACGCTTCAGTAGAGTAGAGCTTGCTCTAGCCCGAAAAGCACAATATCCATAGCCATATGGTCATTTTCACAAGATGTACGGCATGGAGTGTGCAGGGAAGTTTGGCAGGTCGATTGCCAGCAGTCATAATTTGTTGTTGAAAGCCGCTGGCCAACCCTTTTATGGGCGGTATTCGGCATTCAAAACGAGGAATCATTATGAAAAAGATAGTATCACTCTTTATGGTCCCTTCATCGATTCTGACCATCATCGTTTCAGGTGTGGGTTGCCAATCCTCTCAGAAGGTGGAGGAAGTTCAAGTTTTCTTTCCTGCTCCCCCTGCGTCGCCAAGAGTTCAGTTCCTGACGTGGGCGAATGGCGCGGAGGAGCTCGAGCCCCAGCAGGATGGATTTGCCGAGTTTGTTTTTGGCGAGGAGCCTACCGTCAAACAGCGTTTGAACAAGCCATACGGCGTCGCAGCACGAGATGGTGTTGTTTATGTCTGCGATACAAAGGGTCTGTCACTGAGTCGACTGGACTTCAAGAACAAGACCTATTCGGTGTTGGGTACAAGCGGGCCAGGTAGGCTGCGAAAACCGATCAACATCGCCATTGACGACTTGGGGTATAAGTTTGTCGTGGACACCATTCGTAAGCAAGTCGTTGTTTTCAATGCCGAAGATCAATACACCACGGCCCACGAGATTCCAGAGCCTTGTCATCCGGTAGATGTATCTGTCCACGGCGACGAGCTGTACGTTCTGGACAATGATGATACATGTCAAATTGTTGTCCTTGACAGGGTGTCGGGCGAGGTCAAGCGAACGATCGGGGGGCCAGGCGGAGAGCCTGGAAAATTCAAGATCCCAAACAGCATCGCGCTGGATGGGGCGGGCAATATCTATGTGAGCGATACGCACAATTGGCGTATTCAGAAGCTGGCGCCGGATGGTTCGCCAATTTGGGAGAAGGGAACTGCCGGGTACATGCTTGGCCAATTCGGACGGCCTCGCGGAATTCGTGTTGGCCCCGATGGCACCGTTTATGTTGTCGATGGTGCGACCGAGCTTGTTCAGATGTTCGACCCGGACGGGAATACGCTTATGCGTTTCGGCGGCCCTGGTGACGCGCCTGGAGCACTGGGATTACCAGCTACGCTCTTTCTGGACAAGACATCGATTCCTTACTTCAAACAATATGTGCATAAGGACTTCACGGTGGACTACTTGATGTTCGTTGCCAGCCAATTCGGTAAAAGGCTTGTAAGCGTGTATGCGTTCGGCTCATTTCCCGAAGGATATGACTTAGGTGGTTCGAACATTCGTACGATTGACGCGCTTCCGGTCGAACAGGGGATTGGGTCGGCGGAGGGGCGTGAGGTTCCCACCAAGCCTACCAAAAAGCAGGCGGATCGGGTCGGCAGTAGTGAAAAACCGTAGCGCCGGACAGAGGAGAGTGTCGTGCTTTGACAACAAAACGGTTCATTCTCGCGGCTTTTCTTGTTACGACTACCGGCTACCTGCTCGTTGCCTGCTCGTCAGCGACGAAACATCGTGTGTTGGTTTTTTTCTTCGATGGTGTTCCGGACATAGGTGCTGAGCCTACTGTTGGCTATTCCACTGCCGCACAATCGCCACTTTCGACCGAAGAGCTCGATGATTCCAAAGAGTCGCGACCTATTCGCGTTGTTTATACGCACTCACCATTCGCTCAAGGTAAGTGTACTGCCTGTCACAATCTGACCACCGGAACTTTGATGCGGTCAGCGCAGGAAGGACTTTGCAGGACCTGCCATGAGGGAATCACTTCGGAGAAGACTTATCTCCATGGGCCAGTTGCGGTGAACGACTGCCTGACTTGTCACCACCCGCATCAAAGCCCATTTCCAAGCGTTCTGCTGGCCGACGGAAATGACATGTGTTTTCACTGTCACGATGGCGACGACCTGACGGAAGGGATTCATCATGAGCTTCTTGAAGGAAAGCGATGTATCGCGTGTCACGATCCGCATGGTGGTGATGATCGATTCTTCCTGCAACGGCGTACACCTTGAACAAGACACCCCGACCAATTTGGATGGAACGAGTTTGGTTCAACGCCAAGAGGCGAAGCCATCGAACACCCGGTGTCGCTTGGGTTCTCCTGACGCTGGTCTCAATGATCATCTTGTCGTTCGTTGGTTGTCGTGCGCCTGGCATGCGCGGAAAACGGCCTCCGACAGCGAAAATTGAACGGGTCGGCGGATATTTGGAGTTTGTCACGCGTGACCGAAGATATGATCAACAATCGAAGACGGGCGGAGGGAGATCCAAATCCTCAGAAACGATTATGGAAGAAAACGTGAAGCTTACGTTGGATGGCTTCGTTTATCACCCTAACTTTCTTGAGTTTGCGATTGGCGGGCTGTTGGGGTTAACTCAGGAGGATTTTGAGGATACGTTTGGGGGCCGAACTAGAAAGAGCGGAGACGACGGCACGATACGAGAGTTCGATTTTCAAGGGCGATTCTTACAGAAAAAGAACTATCCGGGAACCGTGTCGGCTCGAAGATACCGATCGATTCAGCCGAGACCTTTTCGACCGAGTCTGGAGGTTACTACGGAAAACTACGGATTGACCTGGCAGTATGTCAGCCCGAAGACACCCGCGTCTTTCCAGTTCAATCGCACAGAAGTGACGCTGGATCCCCGATCTGACGATGAAGAATCCGGGCTTCAGATCAATTCCATGCTGCGATTTGAAACGGCCTATCGTTTCAATACCCATAACATTTTGTCTTTTACTTTTGTCCGCAACGAGGTTGAAGAGCAGCCTTTCGAACTCATTTACGATTCTAATGAGCTTACGTTCAAGCACCGGCTGGATTTCGGCCCATCTCATTTTCACCGTTTCGATTCCGAATTTGTCCTGTTCAATCAAAAGGGTACCTTTGACGTTGAGCGGATTCGTTGGCGGGAAGCCCTTCGGCTAAACCATTCCGAATCACTTCGTTCATGGTACATCTTCGAGTTTCTGGATCGTACACAAGGCACGCTGGCAGGGGTTCCTCCGATCGAAGAAACGTCGTATTCGTTGTCAGGTACCCTGGAGCACAAGCTGTATGATAGTTTGGTTTCGCAGTTTAATGTATTTGGACAAAGGCAGGAATTTGGAACGGGTCTCAATATCGATCGTTATGCAGGGCAGGCGAGTTTCGACTATCGCAAAAACAACCGCTGGGGTGTTTTGCGATCCAACTATCGCGCGAGGTTTCAACAAGAGGATCGACAAGGCGGTGCACAGCGTGTGGAAGTTCTGGATGAGCGACATACGTTTCGAGATCCCGAATTCGTTACGTTGATTGGTGCAAACATTGAGACGGGATCGATTCGAATTACTGCAGATGACCGTGTGACGTCCTTCCAAGCTGGTCGCGATTATTCCGTGCGCGCAGTGGGGGATACAATCGAAATAGAACGGCTTCCAATGGGTACGATCCAAGACGGGCAGGAAGTTCTTATCGACTATGTGTTTACGGTCGGCGGAGATTTTATGCTTGAAACGATCGATCAGAGTTTCTTCCTAAGGCAGGATTTCAACTTCGGTCTATCGCCATATTATAGGCTTCGGAAACAGGATCAGACGATTACGCCTGCTGGAGCGCTGGGTGTAACGCCGGACGATATTACGGCACATACAGCCGGACTGGAGTATCGAGAAGGGCCACTTACGCTTCAGGCGGAATACGAAGATCACGAGTCTACGATCAACCCATTCGACGCCATTCGTCTCAATGCAGGGTACACGCGTCGCTTTGATTCGGGCGCTCGGGGATCGCTCAAGGCTCGATGGTCGAAGTTTAATCGACTTCCGCCGAACGACAGAGATACAAGGTTTTTCACTGTTGAAGCGCGCTATCGTCATCCCATCAAGAGGACGTTTGCGATCGAGGGATCGGTACTTTATCGAAACGAGAACGATTCACTCAACGGTAATGAAGAAGGCGTGGACTTTGATTTGGCACTCGAATGGAAGGTTAGAAATACGGACATACGCGTAACTTACGAATACGGAAAAGTGGACGATCCGTTTACGAACAACGAGTCGTCGGCGCTATTTGTCCAGATTCGACGAAAGTTTTGATATGGATGCCGTTTGGAAAAACATGAGCATGACAGCGCGAGTCTGTTCGACCAAATGTTTATGGTTGGTGGTCCTCTGCTTATTGTCCCAGCTCGGAGGATGCAGTCGATCTTTGCGGCCTGTATTTGAGGCCCCGAAGATGGAGAGGACTTGGCCTCCGGAGCGATCGGAGGCTCGCGTTGGATATGTGGGCGAACTGCGCACGTCGGCTGATCTCAAGCCATCGCCGAATTTCTTCAAGAAAATTGGTGACCTTTTTGTGGGAGCAAGGAAGCCGGCTCCGCTTTTCGGGCCGCGTGCCGTGCTTCTGACGTCGGATGGAACGAAGCTCTGGGTTGCAGACCCCGGCGGACGATGTCTGCATTTGTTCGATCTGAGGCGACGAATCTACAGGAAGATCGATCAAGTTGCGGGGTTGCCTTTATTGTCGCCGGTTGGCATCTGCCGTGCTCAATCGGGCTTTATTTATGTCTGTGATTCAGAGAGCGCGACGATCTATCGGCTTCGAGACGCAGACGGCAAGTCCGCTGAAGTGCTGCGAATATCGCAAGGCTTAATTAGACCCGTCGCCATGGATTACGACTTGGAAACAGACTTGCTGTATGTCGTTGACGCTGCGGAGCATAACGTCAAAGTGCTGAAAGGCGGTGGCGAAGTCGTTCGGATTATCGGCAAGCGGGGTGCTGCGCCGGGTGAACTGAATTTTCCGTGTGACATCAGACTTGCCAAAAACAAATTATGGATTGCCGACACGGGCAACCAGCGCGTTCAAGCCCTTTCGCACCTGGGCGAGCCGTTATCGAGTTTTGGCAACGCGGGCGATGCACCGGGCGACCTGGCATTACCCAAAGCGTTAGCGCTTGATAGCGATAATCACATATATGTTGTGGACGGACGATTCGAGAATATCCAGGTATTTAATGAGAGTGGGGCGCTTCTCCTGGTCATCGGCGAAGAAGGCACGGGGCCGGGAGAGTTCTGGCTTCCGGGCGGAATCTTTGTTGACGATGCCGATCGAATTTGGATTTGCGATACATACAACCGGCGGGTGCAGGTGTTCGACTATCTCAAACCTCTCTCGGTTGAAGCGGCCCAAGATGAAATTCCTGACTCGAAAGAAGAACATGCGACGGAAGAAGAGGGGCTTGGAAGCCGTGGCGAAGGGCAGCCGAGCAAGGATTCAAACTGAGGACAGTAATATGTCACGAATTACCATAACTATTGGAGCTATTCTGGCGTTCGCAGGTGTGTCTGTTTGTCCAGATCGCGTTTTCTCGCAAGATCGCATCGTGAATACTGTTCACAATCTTTCCGCAAGCGGGCCGGGACAGATGCGCGCTTCAACGGAGCAACAGATCTGCGTGTTCTGTCACGCGCCGCACAACACGGGCGGCATGAAGCCACTATGGAATCGACAAGTCTCCCTTGGCAATTATCAGATTTATCAATCCTCAACATTGGACGCGACGCCTGGGCAACCGACCGGCGCCAGCAAGCTGTGTCTAAGTTGTCATGACGGGACCATTGCGCTGGGCAATGTACTTAGTCGAAGCGATCAAATCCGTATGGTCGGCGGCGATTTCATTCCCGCCGGGCTGACCAACCTGGGTTCCGACCTTTCCGACGACCACCCGATAAGCTTTCACTATACGAGCGGCTTGGCTGCTTCAGACCTGCAACTTGTGTCGCCACAAGCGCTTCCGCTCGAAGTGCGATTGGATGCTGCCGGGGAAATGCAGTGCACGTCGTGCCACAACCCCCACAATAATGTGAATGGCAATTTCCTGGCTTTGAAGGATCGGTACGGTGAGTTATGCATCGCTTGCCACGCTATGAACGGCTGGTCAACCAGTTCGCATCAAAGCTCGGCTGATGCCGTTACGGCTTCGCCTACCGCCGCTTGGCCTTACGCCACTGTCGCCGAAAACGCCTGCAGGAGTTGCCATCGGTCTCATACATCGGGCGGAAAAGAACGATTGTTGATCTACGCTGACGAAGAGGAAAACTGTTTGGCTTGCCATGGTGGGCAGGTCGGTACGGCCAACATAATGACTGAGATCGACAAACCATCAGCGCATGATCCACGTCTGTATTTCAACGTACACGATCCGACCGAATCAGGCCTTTCTGTGCAGGCTCATGTGGAGTGCGCCGACTGTCACAATCCCCACGCCGTATCAGCACAAGCCGTTGTATCAGGGTACATACCCATTGGAGAAACGCTGAAACATGTGCCGGGTGTGACCTCCGCAGGCGGACAGATCAGCGAAGCGCAGAACGAATACGAAGTCTGCTTCCGGTGCCATGGCGACTCGCCGGTTCAGATCAACGGCAAGATCAGCCGACAGGCTGAAACGTCAAATTTGCGCTTGAAGTTCAGCCCGACAAATCCGAGTTTTCATCCCGTCGTTTCGTCCTCGCCGTCGCCGGATACGGTGAGTCTTAAAGTGGGGTTGCCATCCGGCACCATGCTTCGCTGTACGGACTGCCATAACAATGATTCCGGACCACGCGCGGGAGGAGGCGGTGTAGATGGCCCGCACGGGTCTATATACGATTTTCTACTCGAGAAAAACTACACGACGACGGACAACACGCCCGAGTCGGCTTTCGAGTATGACTTGTGTTACAAGTGCCATGAACGTGCCAGCATATTGGCGGACGAGAGCTTTGGAGAACACCGAAAGCATCTTAGGGAAAACATCACTTGCTCTGCATGCCATGATCCCCACGGCGTGAGCCTGACCCAGGCGACCGGGTCGGACCATACCCACCTCATCAATTTCGATATGACCATTGTCCGGCCTTTGACGGGAACCAATCGGCTCGAATTTCGAGACGACGGGCAGTTCGCCGGCAGTTGCACGCTGACATGCCACGGCGAAGACCATGATGATGAGACGTACAAGCCGTAGATCAATTTTTCTGGATATCCAAGTCGCAATGATGCCAATAATGACCAAGGACTGCGCCGTTATTCTCGTGCGCTCGTGAGATTGCGCAGCCCCATCGCTCCATCAGTTTCCCTTCTCGCGTTTGAGCTGATAGGCGGTGTTGAGAGCCACTTGCGACGCGATCGTAAGCCCTTATATATCAATAAGTTATGACCTATTCGGGGTGCGATAATCCAGATAATGAGAAACATTTTTTTCGTTGATGGGAAGGCACGCAATATGCCTATTTGAATGACGGCAATTGGGCCTTTTCGAGAATGATATGACCCCGTGCGGTGGGTCAGGTCTTTTGTACCGCACGCTACGGGAAGAAACGCCTGGACGGAGATCGCACGCCATGATGACCAATCGAATAACGCCTATGCATACGGTTTTGCGGACAGTGGGTTCTCTGTGGTTCGCCGCGATTCTCCTGGTCATGCTGCTTGTGGCGATGGCTTTCGCAACCGTATTCGAATCAATGCATAATGCAGAGCGCGCCCTGGTTGTGTTTTATCGTTCCTCATGGTTCGAACTCTTGCTGGCGCTCCTTGTTGTCAACGTGGGGGCGGCGATGTTGCTTCGCTATCCGTTTTCAAAGAGGCAAATCGGATTCGTCATCACTCACAGCGCCATCATCATTACACTTCTCGGCTCGCTGGTTACGGCAAAATTTGGCGTAGACGGACAGCTTGGTATCACCGAGGGGCAGACCATGAATAGCTTTGCATTGCGCGATGTCGATGTATTGACGATGCGCGATCGGCAGACCGGCATGGAGAGTTCGATTGAGTTGTCCAGCAAAGCGTTCAAGGGATTTGACGCGGTGGTGGGACCAGCGTCAGGCACGCTTGTTCTTGATGATGTTTCCGTAAAGGTAATGGAGTATCTGCCGGACAGCGTGGCTACGGAGAGTATGGTCAACGACAACCCTCGCGAGAGGCATGCTGTGTTTGTGGCGTTTTCGGAGCACGATGAATCAGTGGAATCGTGGCTCCATGACAGTCGCCACACGAAAATCGGCAACTTGCCTGTTGTATTTAGGCATATTCCCGATGGGGAGACATGGAAGCGATTGGCGGTGCCGGGCTCTGTCAATGAGGGTGACACGAAGGAAGGGTTGGTCAAGGTTACCTATGCTGGCGAGACTTATGAGTTCAATCTCTTATCATCCATGGAAGAGGCAAAACCCATTGGCGCCACAGGTTTGGCATTACGCGTCTTGAGATACCTTCCGCACGCTAGTGTCGGGCCGGAAAATAAGCTCGTCAATATCTCCGACAAGCCGACGAATCCTGCGATTGAGGCGGAAATTGTAGGTCCGGACGGCACACAAGGTCGGATCGCCTTTGCCAAGTTCCCTGATTTTGATTCGATGCACGGCGACGCCGAAATAAAAGACTTGAAGCTCGTTTTTGTAGCCCCGGAAAGTTACGCAAGCGATTCGGCTATCGAAATTCTGAAAGGCCCGGCTGGTGAGTTTGTTGGCAGATTCACCGTTCCCGGCTCTAACGCAAAGATTCAGCAATTGGCATTGGGAGACCCTTCAGAGACTCCCTGGCCTGGGTTGTCCGTCACAGTTCTGAAGGCTCTCGACCATGCGCGCAGAACGAGCACGGTTGAACCCAAAGAGCCGGGTAAAAAAAGTCGCGTATCTGCCATAAAACTGGAAGTGTCAAATCATGGGCAGTCAAACAGCGTTTGGCTGCGCAAGCATTACTCCTGGCCGCTCACTGTCGATGACAGGACGTATGACCTAGCCTATACAAGCAAGATTGTGGATTTGGGGTTTGACGTGACGTTGGATCAGTTCACGCTGGGGTACTATCCCGGCACCAAAAGACCCCGGTCGTTCGAAAGTGTAATCACAATTTCTGACCCCGCTGTCGGAGGCAAACTGAATCGTGTCGTCAGTATGAATCATCCTGTGTCGTATGGGGGCTTCACGTTGTACCAGTCGAGCTACCGAATGGATGGCGGGCGGTCGATCAGTTATCTAAGCGTTGCGCGAGACCCGGGGCAGATTGTTGTGTTTGTTGGGTACATTGCATTGATGGTTGGAATGAGCACCGTGTTGACTATTCGTATGCTTGAAAACAGGAAAAAGGGGCTGCCGGGAATGCTCGCGGGCGTTCCGTGTGAGGGGAAACTCTTAACGCCTGAGCAGCTGTTGGTGAATTGCTCCAATGGAACCGCTGAGTCCAATAGCACCAGGTCTGTCAAGAATAAAGTGAGTCGGCCAAGAAAGGCGACTCCCGGAATGACGCATCACTAGTGCAGCGTAAGGAATAAGCAGATGGTAAACATTATTCTCGCTTCGTGTATCGTAGCCCTGGCTTCAGAAGGCAAGCCAAGCGACACAAATTGGCCAAGTTCGATCGACGTCACCCCGGTGCGGCGCATTGTGATTCAGCATGATGGTCGTTGGCCTCCGTTTGATACGCTGGCTCGTGATATCGTAAATGAGATAACGGGAGAAATTTACTTCGACGGGCAAGACCCTGTCGTTGTTTTCCTGGCGTGGAATTTCGACGCAAACAGATGGATGCGTGAACCCTTGATCCCGATCAAGAATGCGGAACTCCGCAAGGAACTCAAACTGCCCGCGGACAAGACGATGTTTTCCTACATGGAATTGATTTCCCACGAACACTTGCGACATCTGACCAACGAGCTTTCCCATTTGCCGGAGGGGCAAAAGCCGGACCCGCTCCAGTCCAAAGTCGGCAGTATCAACTCGAAGTTGGGCACGCTGCAGCGAGTTTTTCAAGGCGAATCAATCAGGCTTATTCCCCATGCCCAAGACGCGAACGCGGCGTGGGCTTCTGTTGGGCGCAAAAGGCAGGACACTGGTGGAGCTGCGAATGCAAATGTGTCCAAAGCATGGCAGGCAGTGGGGGCCGCATTCCAAGCAGACGACGCGGCTACATTCGCTCAGGCAGCGGAAGTCCTGACTGCCGATCTTGCGACACTTCCAGCCGCATTCCGACCGACGATGGCCAAAATTGATACCGAATTACGATACAATTCGCTTCGACCGTTTCACATGACGTGGAAGGTGCTTGTCGTGGGGGCATTCCTCGCGGCTTTGGCCTTGTGGGTGAAGAAGAAATGGTTTGATGCGATGGTCGTGATTTGCCTAATTGCGGGCTTCGCCTTGATGACATACGGTCTCTCATTGCGTTGGGCGATAGCTGGCAGGATTCCCGCGTCGAACATGTTTGAATCGCTTCTCTTTTTAAGCTGGGGGATGGTTGGATTTGCTATTGTTGCGATGATTCTCTTGCGCTATCGGATCGTGCCGTTAACTGCTTCGGCGATGGGCGCGTTGGCTTTGGTGTTGGCTGCTTGTCTTCCTACGGATCAATTCGTCAGGCCCATCCCGCCGGTCTTGCGTGACACGGTATGGATGTCGATTCATGTGCCGATTATTATGGTGTCCTATTCGGTGCTGGCGCTCGGCGTTCTGTTTGCTCACGTGCAAGTCATTGTCATGGCATTTGGTTCTTCTCGAAGCAAACTCTCTCAGACGGTCGATTCACTTCATTACTGGTACATCCATGTCGGCTCCATCCTCCTTTTGGCGGGAATCGTCACGGGAAGCATGTGGGCGGCGTCATCCTGGGGTCGCTACTGGGGTTGGGATC
>JAJDEA010000043.1 GCA_029260035.1 Phycisphaerae bacterium | reverse complement strand
CCGGTAGTCAATTGATTGCCAATATTGTTCGGAACGGCTGGCGTGGTGCCCAGCCTGGAGAACGAGCGCGGCAAAAGCAATCGATTCCCAAGGACAGGATCCACAGCGGTTCCGGCTCCGTTTGTCAGAAAATCCAAACCAGCGCTGCCGCTGTTAAGCACGATGTCCAGATCGATCCCCAGCTCTTCCAGATAATGGCTCGAAACGGTGATGAACAATGCTTCCACCGAAACCTGAATCGCCCTCTCCTGACGCAAACGATCGAGCAAGCCGGTAATCTGACGATGCGAGGCTGCGTTTTGTGTCACCACAAGTTGGCCGTTGATCTCTTTGATCGTACCGACCGTTCCCCCATTGGCCCGCCAACTTTCCGGCGCAACGATGCCCTGAATGAGATCAATAATCTCCCTGACGCGGGAATCCCGCTCCGGGTCACGTTCCGATTCGTCGTCGTCGTCATCGCCATATTTCCAAGGCGTGGCGTTGCTTTCCCTAACACCAACATCCGTCGCACGCACAGCACGACGAGTGACTTCGCGTAAGTCAGGAAACGGCGCATCGGTGTAATTGGGCACTTCCATCAAGAGGTCGAGAACGTCGTAGACCTTGGGATAAGTGTTCTTGTCAATAAAACTTTTCGTAGCGATGGTGATCACGCCGTCTGCGATTTCATATTCCAGCGGGACTCTGCTTCCCCCCGCCTGAGCCAAAATCTCAGTAATCGCTTTACGAAGCGTAATCTCCTGCGGCAAGCTCAAATCGATTACGGCTTTTCGGTCAACGTGTGCCTGAACCATGTCATGCCAGTTTGGCACGACATTGATGTTGTGCGATTCGGCCAATCTCTCGATCACATCTTCAAAAGGCATACGATCGAAGTCAACACGAATCGGGCGATCCAACGCACTATGGAGCCGACGGTCTACGCGCGACTTTCCGGGCCTGATTCGCGTATTGCGATTAATGATCTCGCCCCAATTATCCGGATAATTGACTTCCTCGTGCCACGGAATCTTGGCTCTCTCCACATCCTGCAACGCATCCCGCGTCTTCTTTGAGTAAAGCTTGCGCGTTTCTCCAGCGCTACGGTAATGCCTTTCATCTTCAAGAGAGTCCATCATCCAGCGAGCTGGAGAATACTTGGGGTCGATGACAACAACCTGCTTGAGCACATTGATAGCGCCGGTGAGATCACCGTCTTTTCGATGCTGATTGGCCTCCTCCATCAGCACCTCGACCTGCATCGAACGCTTTGCGTCGATTTCACGAATACGGGCCTCACGCTGGCGAAGTATCTCGTCTCTCGTGGCAGCAACTTTGCGAACGTGATAGTCACGTTCATTGCTCCGGACAAATTCGGTCAATTCATCGAGTTCGCCGCTCAGCTCTTCATACTTGGAGTAAGGATCAGCGAACTGTTTGCCGGATTCAACAATCTGCCGAGCGCGAACCAAAACCTGATTGGCATCTTCATACCGCTCGCTGTCAACATGCCCGCGTACGGTGCCCTCGGCATCACGGTAAAGCGACACCGATCGCTGCCAATTGATCGAGTCCCGCCTTCGTATTTGCTCGGCTAATGAATCAGACCTTGAGGAGGAAGCGTTGGCGCGATGCTGCGCGACGCGGTTCAGACCTTCGGCTGCTTCCGGAAAACCAGGCACACTTTGCAGCGCTTCTCGATACCGCTGCTCAGCTTGATCGTACTGGCCCGTTCGGGTGAGATCATCGCCCTCTCGTGTAAGGGCACGCGCGTTTTGCGTAGCGTCATCGTCGGAGCCATTCTGCGCCTGCTCGTTCCGATCGTCCAGCCCGGCTCGAACCGCCTCAACACGAGCAGGGGCTTTTGTGTCGGCGTCGCCATCCAGATCGCGCAGATACGACCGCGCAGCATCTTTCAAAGGCTTCGCAGCGTAATCGTTTGCCAGAACACGATCGAGAAGATCGCGCGCAGCAGCCGTGTCATGATCTCCAATGGCGGTCTCCGCATCTTCAAGGTCGCGGAGCGCCTTTTCATACATCGTGATAGCCACTTGCGTGCGCTTGAGATAGTCGTCTCGCTGCGCCTGCTGTTCGCTGGTCATCTGCGAACGATCAATCCCGGCCAAACTCTCCTGGGCGGCAAGGTATTCACCTTGCTCAAACAGACCGATCGCATGCTTCAGGTCTTCCCCAGGACCAGCGCCTAGCGCCGACGTCGCGCCAAAAGCGAACAGTGCGCCGAACAACATGGCGCGAATGGACAAACTCAGCTTTTGCAAGAGACGTCCTCCTTAAGTGGAGAGTTACGCATTTCAAGCCATGCCAGCCATGACAATTTTGCGAATCTCCAGAACCGAACAGCCTTTGCAGGACTACCCACCCCATAGCTTGCAAGCAGTCGTCTTGGCTGGAATAACCTAAACCCCAATACTGGCATCACCGAACACCGCACAGGGAAAGCCGAATTCTAGGGCGAGCCTGATTCGGTCGCAAGTCTTTGCGAGCGAAACATACCCATCTCGTTTCGGTCGTCCGGTGCATCATTTCATCTACATTCGCTCGACAAACACCCCAATCCCCACCGGCAAAAGCAGGCAATGCTACTTGAAAACCTGTTTTTTCAGTTCGGACTTACGCGGATTTCCCTTGTCCGCTGGCAGAAACCGCTCATGTAGCTTGCCCGACGAATCCACCAACACAACCGCGCAAACGCTGCCAACAGCAGGATAAGCAGACCCGCCTCGGCCGCTACCCCTTTTCTTCTCACGGTAAGCGCGCCCGAAATCAATATCGAGAATAGCCGCGTCGGCTTCAAATGGCACGAGCGCTCTGTCGGTCACCGTCGGGTCGTCAATATCGGGGACCGTCGCCCGGGCCTCCCGCGCGAGCTTGTCGCCTACCCCAAATCGCTGCCTCGTCGTGACCCATACGCCTTCGAACCACTGAAAAATCTCGATGCTCACGACCTGCTTTCGCTGATCCGATGCCGTCACAAAGTAATGTTGTGTTGCGGGGATAACGACCGGATCAGACGGGTCGGACCATGGACCCGCAATCAGAACTCTTTGAGCATTGGCTGGATCGTCGAATTTTGAGGGTTCGCCCGCCAAGCGATTCTGAATGTTGGCGCGCAGGCGGTATTGGTAGGTTTTTCCTGCATGTACGCTACCCTCGCCGGCATCATGGGCCCAAAGCTGTTGGCGAGGCTGGGTCTCACGCTTCTTCTCCTCCTCGTCGTCCCCGCCTCGATTCGGCCCTTGCTGACGACCACGATTGCGCCGGTTAGCCCTCTCGATGTCCTTTGCCTTTTGGTTAGCCGCCGCCATCAGGCGCCTCGCTCGATCCTTTTCTCCGGAACTCGCGTCTTGGCCATTGGCAATATCGAATACGACATTGTAGGCTTGGTTCGCCTCATCTGTAGTTCCGGCTTCCCGAATTCGTTGCTCTACTTCCTTAAGCTGTTCGGCGACCGTTTTCTGAGCAACCGCGGCCTGCTGAGCTTCATTGTCTTTTTCACGCAAGCCATACCGGTCCTCAGGTTCTGGCGATGCTTCCTCCGGGGAGAGGTATTCATCCTCCTGAATAATCACTTCCTCGTAAGTCGAAATAATCGGGAATCGCCATTTGTCGCCACGAACCCATGCGAGCATGAGGGGCCTAATCAATTCCAATTGAATCTCAGGAAGCCACAATACGTCAAGAAAACTATTGCGCTTTCTGAGGTCATCCACAGGCACGACCTGCTGCCCTTCATCCTCTTCAAGCCCAAGGGCGGGCAGGACCGGCAATTCTCCTGAAGGCCAAACATCAACAAAATCCCAATCCTCATCTGACCAGCTACCGTCCTGCCTTTGCACGCGACGCTGCAGTTCCACGTTGCCGAAGAAAACCTCTGAACGCGTCGCGCCGTATGTCTCGATCTGAGCTTTCTCCTGCTTCTTTCGATCGAACATGGACGAAACAGTAGCCCAGTTACGAGTAATTTCGGCATCATTGATGGGATCAAGAAACGTCGTTCGGCCTGATGTAACCAAGGGCGGTGGGAGCTTAATCACTTCGACCAATTTGGTGCCGCCGATGACGATATCAGGAGGGTCAATAATCGGCACTTCAGGAAGGAACATGGACGCTGTTTTGAGTTTGGCTGAAAGACCCTCGGCTTCAAACGGATCCAGAAGTTTTTCGAATTCGCCAGCCAACGGTTCTGGAATTTCCACATTGGCCCTCGCTGCCCGAATACGATTTCGCACATCTTCCGCTTTTTGGGCCAACACCGCGTCCACCTCGGGCGGAGAAACCAATTGGCCGCCGCCGATATCGATCTTGTTCGGCGAAGTCACGACGTACAAGGCGATCACCCCGACGAGCGCCAAGCCCGCAACACCAACCACAATCTTCTCGACATGCCTTTGTAACGGCCCAACTACCTGCTTCGCCATCTCGCAAACTCCACTAACGCAAAACCATAAAAACGCCCGTCAACAGCAATTAACAACGCGCCATTGCTTTCAAGTAGTAATTCCCGTCACCAGGGAACATCATTCGCACTGCTCAAGTGCAGTGGCTCTCAACTTAAGGCAGCCGCAAGCGTAGACCGTGCCACGCCATCGACACACGAAGAACTAGCCCTCTTCCGTCTCCTCTTCGCCCTCGGGCGAGGGACAATCGATCTCAAACCGATCGCACACATCAATCGGCATCCATTTTCGAAATACTTCCCCCAGCATGATGGTTTCGAAATCAAAAACAACAATCACAGCAGGCTCTGAACCGTAAATCTTGCCCACCATTCTCTTGTTTGGCGTCACCTGGCTATAGGCAACTCGAAGCAACGTATGAAAGCTATTCTTCGTTAATTCTTCCGCAAAAAGAGGAATGTCTCTTTGGTCCATGACCAGTTTTACGGAAAACTGAACAACATCGAATAAATCACTTTGGCCCGAGCGTGTGAAAACCGTGCTGGGCACGCCAGCCGGGTTGGCGGCGGTAAACCCTTCCGCCGGCCCCCCAACAATTTCGTCGTCACTGTCTGCAGGAACGTATTCCGGCAATACCCGAACCGAAATGATTTCCTTAACCGGCATCGTGCCGACCCATCGTGCTTTCCCCTGCGCCTTCAGCTCTTCGACGGCGCCATTGTTGATCGCCACAATGGCATCAACCACGTCCTTTTGTATCCAGTAGCCAAACTGGGCGATCCAACAATCCTCGTGAAAAGGAGCATCAACCGTTCCCGTATCCTCCATCGTCGGATCGAACTCGAGGCTTGGAACAGCCTTCGAACGCTTGGAAACTTTGAACGGCATCGCGTACAGGTAGATGCGCTGTGCGGCCACCATCTCGGCGCGAGCCTCAACATTCGTCCTTGCGCCATCAATGGTCAAACAGCCTGAAGGTGTATGGTCGGGTCCCGAGGGGATTTGTGCAGGGGTTGGCGCATTCGGGTCAAGCCCATGCTCTTTGGCGCGGTACTGTTCCTCCACAATTTTGTCCCGAATGACGTCCCTATCCGTCTCCGTCGCTCCGCTGCCCCAACGAAGAACTTCCGGATCAAGCAGTTGGTTCATTGCTTCTTCATATCGCGTCCGAAAAGCACGTCGGGTATCATCATCACCATCAGGAAAAACGTTTTCAACGAGAGGTTGGTATTTGAAAAGGGCTACACCATTGGAAGAGACTTCGTCGTGGTCGCGGATCGTTTGATCAATGCGATCTTGCTCAGCATCGATGATATCCTGATTAGCCGGGCTACCCTTCAAACCATCCAAACTGCGATAAATCGCCTGCGCCTTCTCCATCTCTTTCTTCACTTCAGGCATGGCGTTAAGCCCCGTAACAGCGAGCGCTACACCCGCTATTCCGCCGACCACGCAAGCAATCATAAACGCATTTCGTTTCACAAGGTCCATTTCGGTTTGCTCCGCATTAACGACTTTTGCGACAGAATCGGTCCATCAAGCCCAACCCCAAAGGAGAACGGGGCGATGCCCCTACTCCTCTTCCGATTCCGCTACATCCTCATCCTCTTCAGCCTCGGGATAATCTTCCAGAATCACATCTGCCCAAATCTCAAACTGCCAATCATCTTCAGTGTTTTCGTTGGTGACTGGATCCATCGGCACCTTGGAATTCGCCCGCCGTCCGGCAAAACCGCCGCTCGCTTCCGCCGCGAGTGCCCCGACTTTGCCACCTTCAAACAGTACGACACGGTCAAAATAAAATCCCTTGTCAGGCTCTCTACCATTCGCCCGCAATGAATCCATAAACGATTCGCTAATAAACTTGGCGCCATCTTGATGAGGAGTTCGACACTTAATCGTGAGCTTGAAGCCGGGAACCTCTGCTTCGGGATCATTAATGGCCGGTTCGACCTCCACCAAGCTAGACCATTCATAAACATTCAGGTCTTCCATATATTGCACGTCAAAGGATTCCACGAAGAGCTGCTTGCGCTCTCCGCGAGGCGAGCCAGCAGCTTCCACTGCTTTGACGACGTCATCCTGGCAGTCGGCGTGGGCCATGGACTCGGACATTTGGGGTATCGAATCGTGGACCACCTTAAGAACGTCGAGCACAACCGTTTTGTTTCGTTGATGCTGCACAAGAATGCTGGTTTTGTTTCGTTCATCCTGCCCTTGGCTGCGAAGCTGATTAAGCTTGTCTTTAAGGAATTTGCCTGCTTCGACCACGGTCTGCGCTTGCGCCCGATCGGGCAGTGATGATCGTGGACCATTATTGATAATCCTAGGCGCTTCCGTTTCTGAAACACGAACTGCCTTCGCAGCCTCAGCACCTGCAGCGAGTGCACTCATATCTGTCGTTTGCCGAAACCAGATCAATGCTCCGGCCATGACAAGGCAAGCCGCAGCCGCCGCGAAAGCCGACCGTTTTTTCCGCCAGACGATTTGCTTGGCGATTTCCGTCGGCAGAAGATTGCTCGTGACTTTGGTTTTATCAAGCCCTTGCAGCGCCAAGCCACAAGCGACGCCAAAGCTCGGCATTTGCTCCTTCAAGGTATTCGAATCGGCACCGGTGATACTGATTTGATTAAACGAGGACGGAATATCTATCTGTAGCTCAAGATTCTGCTGCAAATACTTCTGCAATCCAGGCAGCTTGAACGCATTTCCATATCCAACGATTTTGTCGACTTCGGCATCACGATGAGTCGAAGAATAAAACCCGATCGATCTCTGAAGCTCTTGCACAAGATCGGAAAGAGTCGGGCGCATCGCCTGGAAAATCTGCCTGCGGTATTTGCTCGTCTCGGCTCCCCGTTTCAAGCTCTCGGCTTTCGAAAATGACAGTTTGAACGACTTCACCAATGCTTCGGTGAAATTGTTTCCTCCGATCGGAATCGTTCGCGACCACAAACTATTCGGCGTGCCAATGATCAGGTCCGTATTGTCAGACCCTACGTCAAGGAGAACCGTCGTGTTCTCGCTCAGCAGCCCCTCGAAATGAGCCAAGTTGTAAACTGCCAGAGGCGACGACTGAACGGCAACAGGCTCGATCGCGGCTTGTTCAAAATATAGCAGGTGCTCCCGCAACAGCTCCCGCTTCATCGCAAAAATACCGACCTCAATATCCGGCAAACCTTCCTGCTCGAAGGTCTGGTAGTCCCAAATCACCTCATCCATCTCAAATGGAATCTGCTGGTCCGCCTCGTAACGAACTATGTCCGGCAGTCGTTTTGGCGCAACCGGAGGTAATTTGGTGAATCGAGCCAAAGTGTGTTGGCCCGGAACACTTACAACAACGCCATCTTTGGAGATGTCATTTCGGGAAAGGAACTTCTCAAGCGAACTCGATATAAGTTCGTTTCGGTCAACATCAGGCTGAGAAAGAACAGCCGCATGTTCGATGAAATCGTTCGCGACGGCTTCGACCGATCCATCTCCGGTCAGCTTCAGCTTGATCGCCTTCAGGGCCGTTCGCCCTATGTCAATGCCCCATACCGCTTGTGGAACCGCCATTTGCGTTTGCTCCGAATGTCCTCTTTACTCACGAACGCAGCCATCCAAGACGAAAGATCGCTGCCCATACCGGCGCCCCGCGCTTCCCCACGCAGCACTGTACGGGTACATTCCCCATGCTATGAACGGCAAGTATCGGCTGAGCACGCTCGGCTGTAAAGTCAATCAATATGAGTCTCAACAGCTTCGCGAACTCTGCGAATCTCTGGGATACCTACCTGCGCAACTCGACGAAGCCGCCGACATTGCGATTGTTAACACCTGTGCCGTGACGAACACAGCACTCAGCAAGAGCCGACAAGAGACCCGTCGCCTGACTCACGGCGGTCGTACGGCTGTTATTGTGGTTGGATGCGGTGCAACAGCAGACGCCGAGCGGATACGCAACATCCAAGGCGTATCGGCGGTTGTCGGGCATGACGGGGACGCGCTCAACGAAGTACGCAAAATCCTCGTCAGCCTACCCGCAGACGAGCGCAGTCAGCTTTCGACCAGCCATAAGGCTGGCGACCAAGCGCACGCCAATCGTTCCGCTGCCGGGGAGAATGAATTATGGATGATGCAGGACCACCAGGCAGTAACAAGGTTGGCTGCGGACACACCCTCCGCATTGAAACCTCAAGGCATTATTTCCAAAGGGTTGCCCATTGTCAAGGAAGACAAATTCTTACATGGTCGAATCGAGCGTTTCGAGGGGCACCAAAGAGCCTTCCTCAAAGTACAGGACGGCTGCGACGCGTTTTGCACCTACTGCATCATTCCGCAACTCAGGTCATCACTGCAATCCAAACCCATCGAGCAGGCGGTCGCTGAGGCCCGCCGACTCGTCGAGTCAGGCCACAAGGAAATCATCATCACCGGCATCTTCCTTGGAGCGTTCGGCCGAGACACGGCTATCCGCAAGCGGTTTGCTTCCACGGAATCACCACTCGCTTCACTGGTGCGCGCGCTTTCACAGGTCGACGGACTTAAACGGCTGAGATTATCGAGCCTGGAACCCGGAGACGTGGATTCGGCACTCCTGGAAGTCATCGCGACGAGTGAAGTCTGCGTTCCACATCTGCATCTGCCGCTACAATCGGGGAGCGCAGAGATTCTTCGACGAATGAACCGGCAATACACGCGCGATGAGTTCCTCAACATGATCGAGCGCGTCAACGCAGCACTCGATAGGCCCGCCATTACAACGGACATCATCGTGGGCTTTCCCGGCGAAGCGGAAGAAGACTTCATGGCGTCAATGGAAATGGCCAGGCACGCCGAATTCTTGAAGATTCATGCGTTTCCATTCAGTCCGCGCGATAAGACTGCCGCCGCTCGCTGGCAAAGGGAATTCATACCAAAAGCCATCGCGCGCGAACGAATGCAACGTCTCGCGGAAGTCGAACGCGAATGTTCGCGAAACTATCGCCAGCGCGCGATAGGCCAAATTGAGCGAGTGCTAGTTGAAGGTAACGAAGCGAATCAAACCGGCGAATTGTGCCAGGGCCGAACGGATCGATATTTTCGCCTGTTTTTTGAATCGAGAAACGCGAAGCCCGGCGACATCGTCAATATCCGCGTCGATCGCGTGACACCCACGCGAACTCACGGCACACACCTCCCCGCCCGCACGTCACAAATCCCCTTGTGTGTCTTGTCGAGTTAAACGTTCCACCCCAAACGTGCTTCAAGCGGAAACTAATCCGGGCTTATTTGCAATATGTTTACGAATACATAAGAAAAGCATCGTAGCCATAAGGCCCAGCGCCATCGTTCCGCCCCAAAGAAACGCCCCACCGCCCGTGTCCAATACCAATCCTCCCAACGGCGCACCAAGCATGTTGGCACTGGCAAAACACATCGTATACACACCCATATAGCGAGCGCGGTAGGCAACGGGTGCCATATCGGTGACGATGGACATGCTGAACGGAAAGTTCATAATTTCGCCCATCGTCCAGATCATAATGGCCATCGCGAAGAGGAAAGCAGTATCACAAAAGGCGGTTGCACCAAATCCAACTGCCGTGATGGCGGCAGCCAGACAAATGAAAATGGACCGGTCGTATCGCTTCATCCACGCGGTAAGCGGAATCTGAATCACCACGATCATGACGCCGTTGATCGCAATCAAACGACCATACGCCGCGACGTCAATCCCATGAAGACCCATGAAAACCGGAAGCGTTGAGAAAGACTGGACATAGGTTAGGCCAAGAAACAGCGCGCCGATACAAAAAATAATAAACGGCTTGTCTCGCAAAATGTGACTGAGAGCAGCTCGGAAATCGGACGACCCAGAACCATTACCCTCCGCTTTTTTTTCCGACTGTTCGCGTTTGGGCAATGTCTCACGGACGAATGCCAAAATGATGACAGCATATATAGCCGCGGTGATCGCATCGACCCAGAACAGTGCTTGAAACCATTTCTGGGCGAGCATGCCACCAAAAACCGTGCCCACCGGAAAACCAAGGTTGATAGCAAAATACATCAGGCCAAAGGCGTAAGGTCTATTCTCAGACGGCACGAGATCGCCAATCATCGCGGATGCAGCGGGCCGATACATATCGCCAAGCCAAGCGAAGAGAACCAGCGACAAAAGGATGGCATAGGGTGATCGAAGATGGCCGAAGAAGAGCAAGACCGAGGCGCTGCCGAGCAAGCTTATCACCATCACGACGCGCCGCCCGAATCGATCCGCCAAATCTCCGCCCGTCAATGCTCCGGCAATCGCCCCCGCCCCAATCGCCCCCATGCCCAAGCTGGCGAACTTCACGCCGAAGCCTAACTCGCGCGTAAGATACAGCGTAAGGAAGGGCAAGAGCAGCGTCCCCGCCCGATTGATCAGCGTCCCCACACACAGAATGTGGACGGTCTTCGGCAACTCTTTGTAAGGTCTCAGCATCCGGTTCTTCTTGCTTTCTTGTTTGACGGGTCGAGGTGATTAACGCAATCGGCTATCGCTACCTATCCACTCGCGCGCGCTCAAGTTCGCCGCAACACTTCAATAGCCGACATGGATTCATCAAGACTCTGGATATAAGAATCGAGATTCCACTCATTCTTGTTTTTGACGAATTTCGTCCAGAGTGGCATCAGATCCGATATGACATCTGTTCCCTTTTGTCTATCAAGATAAGCGATTGCTGCCATCGCATCGCCCTGGTCAAACCAGAGATCATCCATTCGCAGGTAATAATCAAGGTATTGCCTGAGAAACTGAATCGATTCTTCAGAGCCAAAAGTGGCCAGAGCTAAGCAGTAACCAGTTCCTGCAAAACATACATCACTTCGAAGAAGCAACTTGCCTATGATGTCTTCTAAGGAGTCGTACCGTTCGATCGCAGCAAAGTAAGCGCCAACGATCCTCGGACGCCAGTTAAACTCGGAAAGCAATTCCAGCGTGATTTCAACAGTGAGTTCATTGCGGACTTCGTGATAATCGGTGGCAAATGAGTCATTCTGCAATCCCGAACTATAAAAGGGAGTTACCCATTTGAGAATAAACTCTTTGGAGAGAGAATCCTCCTTCGACGGGACGTCCAGTTTGGCGAAACGCCCATCGTGGCTAACTGTCGCACCTGCCGAATGTAGAAATGCCCTTCTCAGAGTGTTCTTCATTGTGCCCCGCTAACATTCATCACGATCAACCACCTTCGCTACTTATCCACTCGTGCGCGCTCAAGTTCGCCCACAATCGGCTGCGGCGTATCCTTCACCAAGATTGTCTTCCTGAGTCGGTCTGGATCACTCATAAGCGAAAGAGTTGACGTGATTCTGACACCACTAAACGGGTGGTCGCCGACAGGTTTATGAGGCCATTTGATTTCCACTTGGCCAGTATAGTACATGTATTCGTCGAAGTGAAGTACGTCCTTTTCCCAATGCACATTGTTGACGACACTCACCCAATCCGAAACATCTCCCGATTCAATCGTTACTGAGCCGCCGGGTTGAGATGAAATGACGTATACGGTGTTGCCTTCTGACTGCCACTCGCCAATAAAACGATCGCGGTGCGGACTCGGGGGAACAACACGATTCTCGCTCTCGCGCGTTACGCGACTTGCTTGATTTAGGTCCAATTCCCCACGGGCGAATTCCTCGAGCTGTGCAATAAGCAGTTTTACATCTGCCTCGGCACTGCGTTTAAACCACAGGTTGAGGTGAAGCGGTTCAACCCCGGATGGCTTGCCAGCCACATGAGATCGTTTTCCAAGTGCATAAACGATGTCTTCGCGATTCTCGCAAAACCGCATCCAAAACTGATTCGTTTCCCTGCTCTTTGGCACTTCAGGCAACACAATATCTTTGTGCTTAAGCTCGCCCACAGCTACAAGAGCAGCAAGACTTGGTAATGGATCAGTTGGCGGCGTAAAGTATGACAGACCCGACTGAGAGTCAGACTCCAGATTCGATGGATCATGTATGAATGCATTGTATTCATTCACCACTTTCCAGTGCCCAGCCGTTGATGAAGGCTGGGAACCACCGCCGGAAATTGCAGCGTGCAATGCAAAGCCCGCTGCAAAGGCAATCACAACAGCGATAGTGATCTTTGAGTTCATACTGCCCCTCCAACATCCAATCAATCCGCCCATCACTTCATGCCGAGCTTCTTGCCAGCTGTCAATTGGCCAAGTGCTTCGCGGAGGCGTTTCTCTTTCGTCGATTTCCGTTTGGCTGAATCGATCCAGCCGATGTACGCCCGTCGATAGGACGGAGCCAACTGATTGAAATACTGCCGGGCGCGTTTCTTACGGCTCCAGAATTATCCATTGGCCGTGGTCGTCTACGCGAAAGTGATAGACGGCGAAGTCGCGTTTGCGGAGTTCGCTGTTGCGGCCGTCGATGCGAATGACCACCAGGCGCGACCAGTCGATGTGAACCATGCTCGTGTCGATTGAGAACTCCTCGACGTTGGTTGTGTTGATGACAATCTTGTTTCGCTTCGCCAGGAAGTCTCCGGTCGCCCAGGCGCCTTCGCTCTTGTCGCGAGCGGAGATCACTTCGAGCCAACGCTCTTTCAACGAAGCGCGTTCCTGAACCTCCGTCAGCCTGGCCATGGCGTCAGCCAGCTCTTTAGCCGAGTCATCAATCTCCGCGACGGGCGCGGTGCTTTGATCGAGTTGTCGTTTCGGTCGTTCCGGCTCCTGGCAGGAAACGAGAAACATACACGGGAGAACGAACAAACAGGTTTTGTAACGGCTGGTTCGCATCAGTTGAGGATCATAACACAAGCAGCGGAAATCAGCTCTCTTTTTGTGCATCAGTCGAATCTCTGCTTTCTTTCGAGTCGGTCACCTTGAAACAGCCTTATTGATAAAGGGATTGCCCGGCCCCAGGCTAAGAACCGCCTATGTTCGGGTTGCACTGCCTCAGCCATATAGACGAGAACCCTGAAGATTTTTCGGCAAACATGAGCAGTTGAAACATGCTCCTAATTCTTGTACCGTCCGAGACCGCAGAAAGGTGCAACGACGATGGAAAATGATGGGCTTAGCCCGCGAATTCGCTCAACAACGATTCTGACCGTTCGGCGGGGAGATTGCGTCGCGATCGGCGGGGACGGGCAAGTGTCGCTTAATGACACAACAATCAAGCAGGATGCTCGAAAAATCCGCGCGCTCGCGGATGGAACCGTTCAATGCGGGTTCGCCGGATCCACCGCAGACGCCTTTGCGCTGCTCGATCGATTTGAGGCAAAACTCAATCAGCACCGCGCGAACATCCGGCGAGCAGCGATTGACCTGGCTAAGGAGTGGCGCACGGACAAGGCGCTTCGACAGCTTAAGGCGCTACTGGTTGCTGTGACGAAAGATACCACGCTCATGATTAGCGGGTCCGGCGACGTCATTGAGCCGACGGATGGGGTCATTGGCATTGGGTCGGGAGGCATGTACGCCACAGCATCCGCTCGCGCGCTTCTGGCTCATTCCGATCTTGAACCGCAGAAAATCGTAGAAGAGTCGCTACGCATAGCCGCGGACATTTGCGTTTATACGAACCATGAAATAGCCGTGGAGACACTTTCTTGACACAGTTGATCGCAGAAAAACGGCAACCGCTTTCTGCGGAGCTTTCATCCAAACAATAGACCCGAACCCATTCGGCGCACAAACTAACCATGCAAGAACTTACACCCGCACAGATCGTTGAAAAACTCGACCGGTATATCATCGGCCAACATGCCGCGAAGCGCGCCGCAGCGATCGCGATTCGCAATCGATGGCGCAGGCAACAACTTCCCGAAGGAATGCGAAACGAAGTTGGGCCTAGCAATATGATCTTGATCGGCGCTACAGGGGTCGGGAAAACCGAAATCGCAAGGCGATTGGCTGGCCTGGTCAACGCACCGTTTATCAAAGTCGAAGCGACCAAGTACACCGAGGTAGGCTATCACGGCAGAGACGTCGAAAGCATGGTCCGCGACTTGCTCGACCTAGCTATACACACCGTGAAGAGCGAGCAGACGGAAGTCGTTAAGACGGAAGGCAACAGGCTGACCGAGGAAAAACTGCTCGACATACTCATTCCACCTACAGCACCCGGAGATGGAACAGCTGATGCATCGAGCGATGCTGCGGAACGTCGTCGGCGAAATCGGGAGAAATTCCGAAAGCAACTGCAAGCGGGCGAGCTGGACGACCGTGTCATCGAGTTGCAGGTGGACTCCAAGCCGCCTCCAGCCGGGGTGTTAGCAACGATTGGCGTGGATCAATTCGACCCGGATTTACAGAACTTTATGGAACGGCTGATTCCGTCGCAGGCCAAATCGCGAGCCGTGCCGATTCGCGAAGCGCGCGAAATCCTCCTCCAGGAGCAATGCGACAAACTCATCGACCGGGAGAAGGTTACGGAGATCGCAATCCGAAAAACAGAGGACAGCGGCATCATCTTTCTCGACGAGCTGGACAAACTCGCCGCCCCATCACACAGTCACGGCCCTGACATTTCAAGGCAAGGCGTGCAACGTGATCTGCTACCAATCATCGAGGGTTGTACCGTAACGACTCGGCACGGAGCGGTTAAGACCGATCATATTTTGTTCATTGCAGCGGGGGCGTTTCACGCGTCCAAGCCGAGCGACCTGATGCCCGAATTGCAGGGTAGGCTGCCGATCCGCGTAGAGCTTGAAGACCTGACGCGTGACGATTTTGTGCGCATCCTCAAAGAGCCTGAAAACGCCCTGACCAAGCAGCAAATCGCGTTGATGGGCACAGAAGGCGTTCGCGTGGAGTTCACCGACGACGCCATCGACTCCCTCGCGGATACCGCTTTTACGGTCAATCAATCTACCGACAACATCGGCGCCCGCAGGCTCAATACGATTATCGAAAAGCTTATGGAAGACATCAGCTTCGATGCCCCAAGCCAAAGCGGTACGAGCATCAAAATCGACAAAGAATATGTAAAAAAGCAGCTTTCCGCGGTAAGCGAAGACGCGGACCTGAGCCGGTTTATACTGTGACGATTGACAAAAAGGCCAAATACTATCCGGAGCAAATATAAGCAATACACAGCCGATTTCGTCATTTGAAGAGGCAGTATCGTTGGGGCTGCAGTCGGCTCGTGACCAGTCGCAGATCAATGGCAGTGAGGCTTTGGTAGCATTAAAACTGCCTTGGAGAATTCAACCCATTTCATATTCTTGTGTTGATTCACTTAAACGGTATCCGCCGTGCTAGTGACTTTTCCCACTTGCATTACTCGTCATAAATGTAGAACGCATATTCAATGTCATGAGCGCCCAACGCACATAACCAATCCGCAATCGCTTTGGCACCCTCAGCGGTGACGTTTAGGCTAACTGCCCTCAGCGACAAGTCGCTCAAATCTCGAACAAGCGTTCCTGTACCGCCATATCGTTCAAAGTCTTCATTCAGTTCGTAGAGATACTCCTCGGTGTCGCTATCATCAGTCTTTAGAGCCTCATCCGAGGCGTTGTCATTTTCTTCCTCAACCTCTGGATCATCTGCGGAGTCGTTACTATCTTCCGCGTCTTCGTAGTCGACGAAGGTCCCGCCCAATCGTTCGGTTAGTTGGCGACGTGACTCCCTGTCATATTCACCGGTCACTGATTTCAGATAAAGGTCTACGGTGACAGAATCGATGTTCGGATTTGAGGCTTTAAATTTGGCAATGGCATCGCGTTTAATCTCGTCGTTTAGTCTTTGTATTTCTTCGTAGTCACCTATGCGTTTCGCGGGGATCGTTCGCTCG
>JAJDEA010000042.1 GCA_029260035.1 Phycisphaerae bacterium | reverse complement strand
GGCCACGCAAGCGTGGACCATGCCACCCAGCTTCATGCGATTACCCCTTAGCGAAGGGTCCGGAGATAAGCCATTCATCTTGAAAGACCCTAGAAATCTCGGCGTGAAAAACGCCAAGCGGCTAGCAATAAGATGAATGCTTCAAACCCCAGAGACGATCCGATAGTCAAAATTGGACTCAAAGCCATTCGATCCGCCTCGGCCTTGGAAGCGCGTTCCAGCAGTTCATCGTCAACCTCTTCAGTGTCCGGAATTAACTCCTCAGATGGCGCCGCGCCAGCCCACTTGCGGGCAAGAAGTGTCACGTCCTGAGTTTTTGGCACCACCCAGCGAGCCGCCCGAACCGCCCGATGCACACGCGTGTTCTCCTGCCAAGAGGGATAGATTGTAAACATATCAGCGAACTGTTGCACTGCAACGAACAACATCCAGGCGCCAAGGGTGATGAGCACGACTGCAACGGTACTTCGCCAAAGAACCGCAACGAGCACAGAGACGCAGTAAAGATAACTGAACAACAGGACAATCAACGGTATAGTCCACAAGCACCCAGGTATCCAAGCCCCCCAGCGAAATCCCGCAACGAGGAATGTTAATCCCACGAAAACCCCCGCATGGAAGAGCATAAACACCATAGTCCCCAAATACTTCCCCAGAAGCAAAGCTGACCGCGACATCGGCTTGGCAGTCAAAACGTCAACGCCGCCTCGTTCCATCATAGCGGGAATGAATCCAGCAGTCGCCACGATGGCAAGTATGATTCCCACACTACCAAGAACAACATCCATGATGCCGTCGACCAGAATTCCCGCAATCAGATCGGTACGGAAATCAGACGCTGCCCCGAACATGTTGGTATCAATTGTCCACAAACCAAACAGGATGTTGATTCCGGCAGGTTCGAATTTAACGCAAGCCATTGCGGCGGCGGTCGCAACTGAAATGAACAACATCACCCAAAAAATCTTGCGATCACGGGATTCACGAAAGCTGTCTGTGATGAGTGCCCAAAATTGCATGTTCGAACTATCCAAAACTCCTGCCACGCCCAGCCCCGGTGCCACCAAGTGACCCGATTGCGCAGCCTATTGAATCAGTGCTTTGCCTTGTCTTCGCGCTCTTCGCCCATGCTCTTCTTATCCGAAATCACTTGCACGACAATATCCTCCAGACTGAATCGATGAGGCTCAACAGATTCGATCAAGAGTTTCTCGCTCCTTAACAGGTCGATCACTTCGTTGACTTTGTTGCTGTCATGCCCGGAAAGCGTAATGGTCGCCCCATCAACCGTCGCTCCCAATCGAGCGAGCTTTTCTCGAATCGGCTGAGCGTCGCCCGCATAGGAAACCCGATACTCTACCGTGTGCTCGGTAAGCTGCGACATCGTCCCTTGCCTGGCAACAAGCCCGTCCACTAGGATAGCCACACGATCGCAGACCATTTCCAGTTCGCTCAAGAGATGCGAGTTCAGAAAAACCGTCGCACCTTCCGATTTGAGTTCGAGCAGAATTTCGCGAACATCTCGCCTACCCACGGGGTCCAAGCCGTCGGTCGGCTCATCCAACACAACCAACTCAGGATTGTTCATAAGCGCCTGGGCGATGCCAAGCCTCTGCAGCATCCCCTTGGAGTACTTGCCGATGGTCGTATGCCTCCACCGCGTCATAGAGAGCTTATCGAGCCAGCGGGCGGCGTTGGTCTTCCGCACAGCGCGTGGCACTTTGGCAAGCGCGGCGTAATAATACAATAACTGCTCGCCGGTAAGGTACGAGGGAAATCGAAGATTCTCAGGCAGGAACCCAAGGACGGCCCGTTTGCCCCTGTGTCCGATCGGACGACCGAGAATCGTTCCGTGGGCGTGCGTCGGCCTGACAACGGTCGTCATGATCTTAACAAGCGTCGACTTGCCGGCACCGTTCGGGCCAAGCAAGCCGAATATCTCACCTTTACCGACTTGAATGTTGACACCTCGCAGCGCATGGATGGTCCGACCGTACGTCTTGCGGACGTCGATCAGGTCGACGGCCCAATTCGTCATTTCCGTCACGCCGACCATAAAACTCCCTCGCGTTGAAGCAATTCATCCGCCACTTCGTCTACGGTCGATTCAGCAGTCAGGTCCATCCAATGAGTCTCCGAAAACCGCTTGAACCAGGTTCTCTGCGACTTGGCGAATTGTCGAGTGTTGATTTTTATCAATTCGACCGCATCTTCAAGAGGCATTTCACCATCCAGATGCCGGATCAACTCAGCGTACCCGAGTGCCTGCCGTGCGCCTACGCTCAAGGGAGTTGGTTCGTCAAGCAAGGAGCGAACTTCTTTCACCAATCCCGCGTCCATCATACGGCGCACGCGCGCGTTTGTCCGATGGTTTTGATCCTCCAGCTCGCGTCGCAAGCCGATGAGTTGATGATCATAGCGTTTTCGCTGCCTATCCCACTGCGTTTGCAGCGTGCTGATCGGCTGGCCTGTCAGCTCATAGACCTCCAACGCACGAATCACGCGGCGAACATCGTTGGGATGGATCCGTGCGCTCGCATCGGGATCGATCTCCTGCAATCGCCTATGCAATACGTCTTTCCCGTCACGCACGGACTCTTCTCGGAGCCGATCGCGAATCGCCTGATCCGCACTAGGGCCATCAAATAGCCCTTCGATCAGCGCTTTCAGGTACAAGGGTGTACCACCCACAACCAAAACCTTCTTGCCCCGGCTATGGATGGCTGCGATCGCTTTTTCCGACAGCTCGACGAATCGAGCAGCGGAGAAATCCTCACTAGGCTCAGCAACATCAATCAGGTGGTGCGGGATTTCGCCAAGTACCTCTTTCGACGGTTTGGCGGTGCCGACATCCATGCGCCGGTAGACCTTCATCGAATCCAGGCTGATAATCTCTGCATCAAGGCGATCAGCCAAATGACGCCCAAGGGAACCCTTGCCACAGCCAGTGCATCCTATGATGAAAGTCAGCTTTGGCTGCATGGTAACCAGAAGACTCGGTGATCGTTACGGTTTTCCTCAACGTCGTTGATAGAAATTGACCTTATGTCATTGTGTCATTGTGTAAATAGCAAACCTGGACAAACGGTTGAGCTGCGGGATCATTATTTGCAGACAACTCGGGTCACCTCCGGAATCTCATCTTTCAGCGTACGTTCGATCCCCAATGTGAGTGTCATGGAGGCGGACGGACAGCCTATGCAAGCCCCGAGAAGACGAACATAGACTACACGTTCATCGTCTACGTCCACCAGCTCTATGTCGCCGCCATCGCTGTGGATCATAGGTCGAAGCCGATGCAACACCGCTTCCACACGATCGCGTAGGCTTTTTCCAGCCATTCCTGCTCCTCGCTGTGCCGATCAATACCGACAGCTCATAGTGGAACGCCCGCAAGCGATATTCGAAGACCCAAGTTGAGGGCGCTTCGAATCCGCCGACCTGTTCATCCCACTGCTTAATCTTGGTATCGAATGATACCTGTTGCCTACTATGGGAAACGGCCCGGTTTTCGTCCGCCATGACCGTTTTTCCGAGAATTCATTTTATTCTACACACGGACCGTAAGCAATGGACACTTACCTCAGCGCAATCCGCAGACTTTAACCCGCTGGATCGGCTGTGCGCTCTGTCGATGGCCTCCCGACGAAGTGAATGGGTTGACAATGACATTGAAGCGAACCGGCCACATCTGCTGGCAGAGCTGCGGAAAAAGGCTCGACCGACAAATGAATCGTCATCAGTGTGACGCCAGAGATTAGGTAGGATGGCGAATCTGAACGACATTGAAGGAATGCGCAACAACCAAGAATTCAGGCAAGCCGGTCGCAATAAAAGATGTTTCGGTTGCAGCAGGCTCATAGCAACGGTACAACTATTACCGCAATTACATGGGTCGAATTAGTCGGCTGGTCGGCGTTGGCATCTTACCGTGCAACTCGCGACGCTTCCATCGTCTGCCGATAATGACAGTACATGTGGGATTCTTAGCGGGGAGGTTTCGTGCGGCTTAAGTCATTCATAAGCCTATCAATTTTGGGCCTGCTGGCGGCGACCTCTCTCGCCACCGAGCCAACGAACGTCACAACAGCCGAGCCAATGACGCCGGCGCATCGCCTGCAACTTGACAATTGCAAGGCTGGCATCCTGGATTCACAGGCACGATCTGAAGATCGTCGTCGATGGATTGCAACACTTTTTGCTTTCGAGACGCCTCACGCCTATTCATTGGTTGTAGAGCTCCTTACGCACAGCGATAACCCGGATGCGCAGCAGGCAGTATGCGATGCAGTCGCTAATCATGCGCGATCACTCCCCGAGGTTTGGCATCAGAGGTTACTGCCACCGCTCCTGGCCATCCTGGGTTCCGAATCAGCGACTCTCCGTTCTGCCGCCGCCAGGGCATTGGCATCTTTTCGTAGCGACATCGTTCTCCAGGCATTGGGAGACATCGCGGCATCTCAAGATGCCGGCCTAGCCAAGAGACTGGCGGCGATTGATGCATTGGTTTTCCAGGTTGACCGGAGAAGCGTCATTCGCGTTCTCATGAAACTCCTGGATACTGGGCACGACCAGATTACGGCACGAGTCCTTGCTGCACTTGAGCCTGCATCACGAGAGACCTTTGGGCACGACCTGGCTAGGTGGCAAACATGGTGGGAGCAAAAATCAAGGCTGACCGAGGAAGCCTGGCTCGAGGGTCAGCTTCAACTCTATCGCGACCGCCTTCGCAACCAACAGCAGACTGCATTGAGTGAAACAGCTAGAGCTCAGCAGAGACTCAAGGCCTTGGATGTCGAACTGCGAGAGTTTCAAAACGAAGTATTTCGATCACTAACACCTGAGCAACACGATCGGCGACTTGCGGACTGGCTTTCCAGGCCGGTAGATGAGGTCAAATTGACTGCACTGACAATCATACAGACCTTAATCGCCGATGAGGGCCGAAAACCCGAGGGGCCAGTCTTGCAGGCGTTGCTAGCACTATTGGAAAGTCAATCCAGCGACATTCGAAGTGAAACGCTGCTGATTGTTCAGAACCTGAATGATCCGGAAGTAATCGCCGCCGTGCTCAGTCAGTTCCGAAAAGAAAACAACCTTGCGGTTCGACACGCAATCCTCAAGGCACTGGGCAATTTGAATGATCCTTTGGCCATTCCGGATCTGATTGCCGAAATTCAAGACCAAAATGCAGACTTAAATTGTGTCCGCGAGGCGGCTATTGCACTCGGAAAAGTCTTCGGAAAAATAGATGCCACAACTGTGGCAGATTCCGCCATTGAAGCCTTGCGACTCCGGTATCGTGACGTTGCGCCGGACAATACAGCTTTGCGCGCAGCCATTCTGGCCGCAATGACTGGCGCCAAGAATCAAACTTTTTCGTCGGTGTTTCTGGAAGCCGTCGAGACATCGGACGCACAAATTCTGCGCGAAGCGATCCGTGGACTTCAAGCGATTGGTGATTCGTCCAAGCTGGCAAGGTTACGCACGCTGACAGCAGACGAAGACGTATTGGTTCGACTTGCCGCAGTGGACGCGGTGGGGACACTCGGCAAGGAAAACGCCGACCTGGAGCGTGTCGCGTCTCGCATGGACCCCGCAACCGAGCCTAACGAACTTGTCCGCAATTCGGCAACGACTGCCTTTCGCAACCTGTTAGCAGGAAAAACTTTCGACGCCCGCATCAAAGCCGCCATGCTGCTTCAAGATACCCCAGACCTGGAAGTGTCCTACCTGGAAGAACTGGCGGAAGCGTTATCGAAGACGAACAATGACAAATCATCGGCAGAAAAACTGCACAACCGTGCGGGCGCCGTACTACGATCGGCGGGGAAGTTCAATCAAGCGTCCAACCATCTTCGGATACTATTTGAATTAGTAGGAAATCGTGACAAGAACAAGGCATTCGATGTAGGCTTGACCTGGCTTGACACGAGTCTCCGTAGCGACCAGCACAATGATCTCGGCAAGATTCTTGGCCAGCTACCAAATGGCGAATGGACCGAAGAACAAATGGCAAGAACAATCGAGACCATCGATCAATGGCTGCAATCGCCGGACACACTCTCGCGAGCAGACCATGCTGCGAAGGTGATCGCGGAATTTCAAGAGGCGCCTTCAAAACAGTTCGGCGACGATTGGCAAGAGATGCTGGCTCGGGCAGCAGAAAGGCTCTCGACCGCTCAAGGCCAAACCGATGAAAACTCAGCCACAACCCAAAATCCTTAGTTTTCCTGGTGCTTGCGTAGAGTTACTTGCGCGTTTACCCGGTTCACGCGAGATGCCCCGCCTCGACCAGAGTCCGCTCCTGGCTCGCCAACTGCAGATCGGAGTCCACCATTAAGTGGCAAACATCTCGCATCGAAAGAGTGTGCTGCCATCCTAACTTGTTTCGCGCCTTGGAAGCATCCCCCTGCAATACATCCACTTCCGTCGGCCGAAGGTAGCGGGAATCGAATTCAACGTGTTCCTTCCAATTCAGGTCGAGATAGTCAAACGTTTCTTGCAGGAATTCGCGAACGCTGTGTGTCTTGCCCGTCGCAACAACATAATCGTCAGGCTCTTCGTGTTGCAACATCAGCCACATCGCGTCGACATAGTCGCCAGCATATCCCCAGTCGCGCATCGCATCGAGATTCCCGAGATGCAACTTATATTGAAGCCCAAGTTTGATTCGCGTCGCAGCACGCGTGATTTTTCGTGTCACGAACGTTTCACCGCGCCTTGGGGACTCGTGATTGAACAGAATGCCGTTACATGCGAATAACCCATAAGCTTCGCGGTAGTTCACCGTCTGCCAGAACGCATGCACTTTCGCACAGGCGTAAGGACTTCTTGGATAAAAGGGTGTTGTCTCACGCTGCGGAGTCTCAAGAACCTTCCCATACATTTCGCTGCTCGATGCCTGATAAAAACGAACGTCTTTCCCGCTCGAATCGCGGTAATCTCGAATCGCCTCAAGCAAATGAACCGTCCCCATCGCAACGACCTCAGCCGTATAGATAGGCTGATCGAAGCTCGTGCGTACATGCGACTGAGCCGCCAGGTTATAAACTTCATCCGGCTCAGTTTCGCTGAGAATTCGCCGGACACCCATCGCATCCAGAAGATCGCCGTAATGGAGTTCGAAACGAACATCAGCTTCGTGACGATCCTGATATAGATGATCGATCCGTTTGGTCGTGAACGAGCTTGCTCGTCGAATCAAGCCGTGAACACGATATCCCTTATTGAGCAGCAACTCAGCCAGGTACGATCCATCTTGGCCGGTCACGCCTGTAATCAGAGCTGTTCGTCGCAAGACTATTACTCCCTTTGCTTTGCCCCATGCGATCCGATTCTCCACCACCAAAGCAAACCTATCTCTGGCGCGCGGGCTATACTCCTACATCGGACAAGCGACGTCCCATTTGCGAATCGATTTGTTTCTCGCGGTTCGATTCGCGAGAGCCGAACCAACAATGGATGGGTATGTTCGTAATCTCCCACAATCGATCATGACAAGCCTGCGCGTGGGCTTTGGCAGTATTGGCAACGACGATTTCATCACAATCCATCGCAATACCGTCATTCACTCTGACGATCGGAATACCTCGATATTCCCTGCCCGGCTCGGAAAAACGATCATCCGCGATTGCGACGATTTCCAGTCCTGCCCGCTGTGCCCCACGGTGGAACGCATATATGTTCTTACCAAGGTCTGCGAGCAATATGCTCTTCGCACCACCCTCGGCCAACTGTTTCATACGGTGTTCAATCTCAGCCCATCGGAAAAAAAACTCCAGCGCCCTGGGCTTCAGGCGACAGCTGCGATAGGACCATCGTTCTCGAACTGCCCACATTCTTCCCGCGAAAGCCCCTTTCCAAAAAGCACCGATTTGCCGATCAGCCATCGCGAGCCAGCGATATCTTTGAAGCCAATCCGTTCGGTAAGCGAGATGGTGGGTCGGTGGCAAATATCTTGCACCAACACGCAGGTTGTTACGAATATCAAGAAACGTGGTGCGACCGGATCGGCGGGAACAGGGTGTCTTCAGATGATCTACTTCGAGTTCATCAAAGACTTCTACATCCCACCCGGCAGAAACAAGCTTGAAGCAAACATCAAACTCCTCCGCCTGCATAAAAAAAGACCGGTCTAATCCCCCCACCGCCCTGAGTGCTTCGGCCCGAAAGCCAACCCCACAGCCAACAAAAACCCCAGGCAACGCGCTGGCTTCCTGCGATCCGTTCGGCAAGTGAACAGAAAACCCTGCGGAACCGAGGTTAGGTCTATCATTGAAGAGATCAATCATTCGTTCTATTGCGCCGAGCCGAGGCGTCGAGTCATCGTCCAGGAAAACAATGAACTCACCCCGTGCGAAAGACAGACCCTCAGCCTTCGCACAGCTGCCGGCGTTGTAATTGAGTTGAGTTACTTTGCCTGCCAGAGACTTGATTTTGTCAGGAGTGCCGTCGGTGGATGCGTTATCGACAACAATTATTTCATAATGCTGACGCTCAAGCCCTAAACGATGCAATTGACTCAGCGTATTCTGAACAACAGCCGAGCGGTTATGTGTGGCCAAAAGGAACGTAATGATGGGTGATTTGGGCTGCATGTTCATGAAAACTCGGGCTGAATGATTGGTATATCGGTCCACCCGCCGATATCCTGCATCAGACCCAAGAATTACTTCACTTCATGCTTCGGCGAGGTGTCCACGGAAATCGCGCTAATTCAGCTTATCTTGCGATTTCGGCAGACCGCCTGGCGACGGCTGTTCTTAATATCGCTGGCGTGCGGCGGCGGCGACTCTGTCCAAAGACTCCGTAAACGCAGCCAAACGCAACGGTATATTCTCTCTTTCCATTCGTGAATAGACAGCCTTCCACGCGCGAACCATGCGTACCTCTAATTCCTGGTTCACTTTTTCGTGACTCCAGTGAAATTGCTGGAGGTTCTGCACCCACTCAAAGTAAGATACCGTGACACCGCCCGCGTTGACCAAAATGTCGGGCAAAACCTTGACACCTCGCGCGAGCAGCTTGTCGTCCGCGTCGGGCGTGACGGGCGAATTGGCCGCTTCAACGATCATCTTGGCCCGAACCTGATCGACATTTGCATTGGTAATCGCGCCACCCAATGCCGCCGGGATCAGTACATCAACATCAAGAGCAAGCAACTCTTCGTTTGAAACTTCGCGCGTACCCTTCATACCAACGACCGAGCCGGTCGCGCGCATATGTTCGATTGTCTTTTCGAGGTCCAACCCACCGTCCTGAACAATTCCGCCCTGTACGTCGGAAACAGCCACGATTTTGGCACCAAGCTCTGCGATGAGCTTAGCCGCCCACATGCCGACATTACCGAATCCCTGAATGGCGACCCGCGCTCCTTTGATGTCGATCCCGAAGGCTTTGCACGCTTCGCGCGTGATGACCATCGTACCGCGTCCCGTGGCTTCTTCACGGCCGAGCGAACCACCGAGGTTGACAGGCTTACCCGTTACGATCGCCGGTGTGTATCCGTGTTTCTTGCCATACTCATCCATGATCCACGCCATCACTTGCGCATTCGTCCCCACGTCCGGAGCGGGAATGTCGCGATAGACCCCCAAGGCCATGTCAATTTTTTGAGTGAACCCCCGCGTCAACTGCTGCAATTCATGCCGACTCATTTTCGTCGGATCACACGTCACGCCGCCCTTGGCACCCCCCAATGGAACGTCAACCAAAGCCGTCTTCCAGGTCATTAGCGCTGCCAACGATCGAACCTCGTCAACATCAACCTGATGATGAAACCGAAGACCACCCTTGTATGGCCCTCTCACGGCGTTGTGCTGCACTCGATAGCCGTGGAAAAGCTGGAGTTCGCCGTTATCCATCCGCACAGGAACTTGAACGGTCAGTTCCCGATAAGGCGTTCTCAAGACCATTTGGATCTCGCGTTCCAGCTTCATATGATCCGCGGCAATTTGAAACTGCGTGCAGGCGATTTCATTGACAGGCAACGTCGGTACCGCTGGATGCGATGATTGATTGGACTTCGATTGCGCGCTTTTCGGCGCGTCGGTTAGTGTCGTGCTCGACATTTATCGGCTCCCTTAGGGGTAATTAAGCGAATAGGCTCGCTAGCGCTCATCGGTGCACCCGGCAGCCGGGTTTAGCGCAGCCTCACCACAGCGATCAGATTGTCCACTTCCTATAATCGCAGAACTCAAACTCCTATAAGAAACCGGTATAATCTCTTAATCAAATATGCTATAATCGGCCTTGGAGAGGAGCGGACGCGTCGAATTTTTCTGGAGGGGAACACCTATGCTGCGCACTATCTTGACACAAAGGATTTCGGTTTTAGCTTTGTTGTTGGCATTTCCAGCCGCCTCGCTTGCACGGACCAATAACCCACCCGCGGGCATGACGGGTAGTATGGCATCCATGGGAAACACATGCATGAACTGCCACAGCAACACTTCCGGCAGCGGCTCCGTACAGGTTCTCAACGCCCCCGCGAATTACCAACTCAATATGATTTACGATCTGGTTGTGCGCGTCGCAGACCCCGTTCAAGTGGGAGCGGGTTTTCAGCTTAGCGTGGAAGATTCAGTGGGCGTACACGTTGGCACCATTTCGGTCACTGACGCGACCAATACTGAACTCAATCTTTCTGATGCCAACTACATCAATCACACGCCCGCGGGCGTAGGACAATCGGTTACGGATTGGGCATCGTTAAGTAGTGGGGCTGAATTCCAGGCTCGCTGGCAGGCACCCGCATCCGACGTAGGCCCAATCACGTTCTGGGCGTCCGGCAACGCCATGGACAACGCTGGCGCCAACACAGGCGACATCATTTATCTGTCGAGCCTAACCGCTAACGGGCCCGCCGTTGTGCCTGCAGTTTCCGAATGGGGTGTCCTGGTGATGACGCTTCTAGTGCTGACCGTAGGAACGATCGTCCTCGGGACCAGACGACCTGAGCTTGCGTAACAGAACCATAGGAAACCAGTCAAGCAAACCCTTTCGTGCTGAGAATCTGGACATTTTTATCAATCTCCACCCAGCAAGCTTGAGTACCTCACTGCGCGTATCCTATATATGACGACCGGCTTAGATAGCCTTCAATGCGGCGGGTGGCATGGTCCACGCTTGCGTGGCCATGTCGAGCGTCTTTACGGTTTCGCAGAATATCGCCGCCGCGCCAGAAGCCACCTCAATAAGGCCTGCGTACTTAACACGACAACGCGGGTTAGGCTCAAGAATTTGACGTAGTTTGTTCGATACTTCCTCCAGTGACAACAGGCTGGAAGTGTGGAACATGGATGTTCGGCGAATGGGTCGGCTGGCTGGTTGAACCCAGGGTATTGCAAAAGAATCACCATTCACACAACGGACGCCCAAGGCATTATCCGCGATTGGCGGTGCAGTCGGCCAGGCCTAAACGTGTTGATCGACTATGCACTTATTCCCATTTCATGCGCGATCAGCCCTGGCAGGCATTCCACATCAAAAACGGTCACAAGGGTCCGATCGTATGGAAGGCCAAAGTATCACGGTTTCGCCT
>JAJDEA010000041.1 GCA_029260035.1 Phycisphaerae bacterium | reverse complement strand
CTAGCGAAACTTGCGAGTGATGAGATCAACGCGATACTAGCCGCCGCGGGTTCCAACCTGAGGAAACTACTGGGATTGATCCACCGCAAAGCCGGGCGATTTGTTTCTGCGCCGATCCAGTGGCTCGAAAACCTCGCTGCGGAGCGACAGTCCAACCCGCTCACTTATCCCGTCGCCGCGTAGGCGGCTTTTTCAGGGGTGACTATGTAGACCACTTTTGATGGGGACTGACTGGGAATTCATTGCTCTACTCTTGGCATCACGGATTGCCATGGCAGTCGGCCTCTAGTCGTCATCCTGTTTCTGACGTCAAAAAACGCACATATGTACTGCAGAGACAACCCCTCACACACCGACAAACGTCCTCCCAAGCTGGACGTCACTTCAGCGCATTTGTTCATTGTATGATTCGGGTTTCTCGGCTTCGTGCAGGGTGTGGGGGGGGGTTGACGAATGTAATCAAAGCGTCCAACATTTCGCGCACGTGATGCTCAGCATGCGCAACTTGCTGATTTCGGTTTGTCTCTGTAGATATAGTGTTTACGCGTAAGTTCGGTTGTGCCCAGTAGTTACGGTTTTGGCCGCAATCATGCTCATAACCAGAAGGCCGTGGACGATGGACCCACTTCTGCAATTCAGATAAAGGCGCCACGAGGGAGTTAGCGAGGGCAAGGGCTCGACGCCGCGCTCGGCCTGTCTACATAATGTAAATGCTCTTGTACATAGAACTATAGTGTCAATATCACGTCATATCGACGATTGGTCTCGGTTGCCCGAGTAACGCGTGAGTGATCCGCGGTTGGGTTCAACTCTTGCCCGACCGCGTCCATACCCTGATTCGCTTTGAACATCAGGTATTGTGGCCAAACGCACGCAAAGCTGAAGAGAAACTTCGGAAAGCGGGAAGATCGCGATGATCATGAATGTTGCGGCGCACAATGAGAGCACCTCTCATGTAAGCGAGCCGGACACGCCCGGGTCAACTGAATGCTTGCAATTACTACACTTTTGACTACACTTATGCCGCTGTGTTTAGCCAGTTTGGCTGTAATTGCTGCGGTCGCAAACCGCTTTCGCGGCACAGAGAATGCGTTTTTGGCTTGTGTCACGTATGTTGTGCGCTGCTTTGGGAGCAGGAAGTCGCAGGTTCAAATCCTGTCGCCCCGAATGAACATAAACGCTGAATTGCTAACGACTTAGCGATACCCACCAATAGTGGTGGAGCGGCTGAAACCAAGGCGCGAAACGTATCACTTGATACGTTCTCTCTCTCTGGAGGCTGCTTCAATGCCGCGAATCAAGTCTGTGCGAATACCAAAATATCGAAGGCAAAAACGACGCAACGGCGCAGACACCGCGTTTGTCGCCATCGATGGACAAAGGATATACCTCGGCGAATACGACTCCGGCCAGAGCCGGGAGCGATACATGCCGGTGAAACACACACGGGAGTCATTGCAGTCGGTGATTGACAATGAGGAATTGTAGGCGAAATGTCAAAAGAACTACTTGCTGGAGTAGCTATTATCCAAAGACGCAGGCGCCGGTTCTTACTCTGTTGTTTATTACTTATTTGTGCATTGCCAGTATTGGACGCATTGGAGGCGTCCCTTCTAAGGAATTCATCTCCTTTATATGATTGGGATACTGGCAATCATCGGCATTGCATTCACCTTCGTTACATTGGTGCTCTGGTTGTCCAAATGTCCACGATGTGGAAAGAGACTCTTTCAGATAGGACCGTTAACTTGGCCGTTCGCACGCAGTTGTCTTCATTGCAAACTAGCGCTAGAGCGTTCTTAATCCATTTGTAGCGTGTATCCGCAGTGTTTGTAGCGGTTGAGGGCGTCCGACGGTGTCACTTGGTCGAGGACGGCTTGCATCGCGTTCCAAAGTGCGTCTCGTGTTCTACAGGCCATTGATCTGAGCAACTGCTTGACCTTGGCAAAGATCAATTCGATCGGGTTGAGATCAGGGCTGTACGCCGGCAGGAACACTAGGTGGGCACCCGCATCTTCGATCAACTCTCGGACGCGCCGGCGTTTGTGGCTCGACAGATTGTCCATGATCACCACGTCGCCCGGGCGAAGATCAGGAACGAGCACCTGTCCCACAAACGCCTCGAAGATGTCGCCGTTAACAGCCCCGTCCACGACGGTTGAACAACGCATACCACTTATTCCCAGCGCGGCGATCAGCGTTGTGGTTTTCCAGTGGCCGTGCGGTGTCTTGTCGATCAGACGCTCGCCGCGCGGCGCACGGCCGCGTAGGCGTGTCATGTTCGTTTTGGTCCAAGTTTCGTCGATGAAGATCAGGCGTTGGGCGTTGATTCTCGGCTGGATTCGCTTCCAAGCGGCGCGACGCCGGGCTACGTCCGGACGATCTTGTTCCGCCGCGTGGATCGGGTTTCGCTTGAAACGAAAGAGATTGGCTCCTAAACTTCTTGGGGCCTTGTGCTGTGTATGAAACAGGAATTGCAGATTTCCAAAGCGGAGTCTCTTTACTCAAGAACCCTCAATAAGTGAATAGTGCCACCAAGCGTTCATATACACAATGGAAAAGAACGAACAGCTATGGCATGTGCCGAAACGATTGCGCTGGGCTAGCGGAGGAGTTCTTCTGTTTAGCGTGACAAGGGGAGCTGTGTTCATATATATGCGGCTGACTATGGCATTTGATTCTCTATTATTGTGGCTTATTCTTGTGTGTTCGGTGACCATAGTGTTGGTGCTGCAAGGACTCAAATATCAGATCCGAGCAAAAGGACCGGTTTGCATTCATTGTGGATATAATCTTAATGGTCTACCCGACAACTATACATGCCCCGAATGTGGTTTGCCCTATGTCTTTTCGGATTGTATTGCTTACCAAAAAGACCCGAACAGATTTCGGCGAGAACACGAGCGAACCATGTGGCTTCGCCGTAATGGTGACAAGAGCGAGACTTAACTGAGGCTCTATAGGACTGATCAACAGCTAACCTTCACCATGCGGCAACGCTTTATCCGGCGCAATCGATTACCTTGACGATGAGCAAAAAGAAGGAGAGAGGGAAAGCGAGTAGGGAAATTCTAGGATGAGACAGCAACATCTCTCCCACGAGATCGATCCGAAGAAGGCGTTGACTCTGAGATCTCGTTTGGCGTCAGTCTTTAGGCGGTTCCTAGTCGGTAGCCCGTTGTCAGCGAGTCGGTACCCACTGAATAGATTAATTTTCTGGTCACCGCCTTTGCCAAACACCAATGACCGCTGAAAGGGGAAGGCCTTAATGCAAAGTTGATTGCGTTCATCAATCCGTGCCTCCTCAGTGGAAGTTAGTGCGTAAGTTGTACCGAACTTGAGTGTAAGATCATATAGAGTTCATAGTCATACTTTAGCGCAACCTCAATCAAGGCCTAAAAAAGGGGCCTTACGGCCCCAGGAGTGATGTGTCAATGACATGGCCCCTGCTTTGGGAGCAGGAAGTCGCAGGTTCAAATCCTGTCGCCCCGAATTGTAGGACACCATATTACCAACCTATCGAGCCAAAGGCTCCGGTTCATTCAATATCCCGCCTACGGCAATTCTTGCATGCGTCACAATCGGAGCGGAAACCAACTCCCCCTCTGTGCGGGTCAACAACAGTTTCCGGGCGTCGTCATGGATTGGCTTGTTGTGCCAAAATTGCGACATTCAAAAGGCCCAAAGTGGGTCGATCGATTTCCCGTGACGTTGAAATGCGCAGCGAATCTCGAAGCCGAAAGCATCACAGCGGTATTCCCGCAGACACGAACAGGGTTGTTCGTTTCAAACTCGTGGTGATCGTCTAGGTGAAATGCATGAGGAAGATCGGGGATGGTTCCCAGATAGGTAGCGGACTGGCCGTAATCCTCACAAATATCTTCCAGGTCACTGATCTTGAAAGCTCGAATCGTCATGGAATGAAAATCGACCATCCCGATTTTAGCTTTGACGTCGGGATCGCCCAACTCAACTGAGCGACTCGACACGATGCGATAATCGCAACACCCCAGATCATTGAGCAATCGGCGAAAGTCCTCCACATACATCGCCCCGCCGAGGCATTCTCCTCGAATCACCGGATCGTTCACCAAATCAGCGGGGATGCGCCTTCCGGCGAAAATATCCGAAAAATACAGCTCGCCGCCGGGCCTTAGAACGCGAAAAATCTCCGAGAAGACACGATTCTTGTCAGGAGACAGATTTATGACACAATTAGACATAACGACGTCAACCGAGTCGCTCTCAATATCCAAGGCCGCAAGATCCTCAATGTATCCATGATGAAACGTAACATTAGGCTGAGCAAAGCCAAACTGCTTCATCTGCGCATCAACATGCTCCTTGGCGACTTCCAGCTGCTCTTCAGTCATATCCACGCCGATGACACGCCCCTTTTCGCCAACCAGATTGGAGGCAATAAAAACGTCCCGCCCCGTGCCACACCCCAGGTCTAGCACAGTCTTCCCTTCGAGCAGCGGAGGGATCGGCGAGCCACAGCCGTAGAATCGCTTAACGACTTCGCGTTCGATCATCGGCAAGACACGCCTAACATAGACGGGCAAGGACTCGGACGAACAACATGCACTCGTCTTCAAATCTTCCGTCTGTTGTAGCGTTTTACCGTAGTATTCTTTTATGTCACTGACTACCTGATTTGAATTCGCAGCAACCATCATCTTGCTTCACTTTCAAAAATCTTGGCTAACACACTTTCCGAAGAACCGGCAACACGACGAAGTGTCACTCGCAAGACGATTCGACACGCAACTCCACCAGCGCACCGCCGCACGATGACCCTACACCAGCAGTACAGCCGAAGCAATGTTCCCCGGTAACAATACGCCTCTCAGCGAGTTCCTTCAAATCAAAATCTCGAATATGATTCGGAGCCCCATGGTCGACTGGTGTTTTTAGCGCGAGATTGAAATCGCAATCAAACACCGTACCGTCCCACCGAACGCTGATTTGATTTCGACACATAAGCCCTTCCACAGTATCCTCGTTGAACCCGGATTGTAGGGCTTCCATATACGTCGTGTGCAAACCGTCGCGCTTCAGGTCGCCGAAGAATCGTCCGATCGGCATGTTGGTGATCGCGTTCAACCCGGAAAAAACAATGCCGAACCGATCATTTAGCGCATCTTTGTACTCCGCCTCGAGGCTTGCTTGATCCGGCGGAAGAGCTGCACCTTGCGGATTGTAAACCAAGTCCAACACGAGCAACGGGTCGATGCCATAGCCCAGCTCGTTTAGTTTCTGAAGACTCGCAATACTTTTTTGGAACACGCCATCGCCACGTTGAGCATCAACATTATCTTCGAGATAACAAGGAAGCGAGGCAACAAGCTTTACGCCGTGGTCGCGATAAAACTCTGGCGTCCCCTCGACACCCGGCTCAAAAAAAACCGTCAGGTTCGTTCGAACGGTAACTGGAATCTCTGCATCGCGAAGCGCACTGACGAATCGGCGAAAGTTTGGATTCAACTCCGGAGCCCCCCCCGTAATATCGACGGTACAAGGCTGCGCAGCATGTGCTGCGGCGATGACATGTTCCATCGTCTCCCAATCCATCGCCTCCGTTCTTCGTGGAGATGAAACAACGTGACAGTGCGAGCATGCCAAGTCGCACTTAAGCCCGACGTTTACCTGGATCGTCGTGATGCCCGATCCAATAAGACCTACCGTGCCTATCGATTCCTGAACCCGCTCTTCAAATGAATTTACCAATCAGGTGCTCCATCTTGTAGCCATGAACTCCCTCCGGCCAGGAAGGCTTCGATTTACATCATACCAATTCGCCAACGATTCGCGTAGCGGCCCCAGAATGCAGCAGCGATTGCCTTTCATTCAATGCCACATTTTCCATGCGATCACCAGTGTATACCGCTCGAAGGCACGAAAGCCAATGATGCTTCTCTTGACTAGATTTCTTCCAGTTCGGCGGCCTCAACCGTATACCCGCCCTCTGCGTTTCCTGTGTTCCGCGTTGATACTGGTTCGAAGAGCATGATGCTCGCCGGACGCTTCGCAACAGGTTTGTGCTCCACTCCTCGCGGCACGATACAGATTTCGCCCTCGTCAAGTGCTACGATCTTGTCACTAAAATGGAGATCAACATGGCCGTTTATGACGAGAAACATTTCGTCTTCGTGCTCATGTTGATGCCAAACGAACTCACCCTCCAGCTTGGCCAGTTTGACGTATTGACCGTTTAACTCGCCAATGATTTTCGGCGTCCACGGCTCGTTAAAACTGGCGAGCTTCTCAGCAAGGTTGATAGCCTTCACCTCTCAGAATCCTCCTTCATTGCTGCCCAGCAGAAATTCTCGTAATCATCGATCCATCATCAAGTCACCCTTGCGAAAGATTTCGAGACAACCATTCGCGCAAAACCGTAAAGAACTCGTCTCGAACAGCGCGTTCCAGCCAGGGGTAGTGCCCGCATTTCTCCCATTCGTGGTACTCCAACTGCGGGATATAAGGCGCCAAGCTCGCTTGGATCATTCGGCCCGGATGAGGATCGACAGCACCATGCAGCATGAGAACGGGCGACTCAATGACATTAAATGCAGCCGGATAAAAACCTTCGTCTTGAAGCCGTAACATGTCTTGCCATGTTTCATCATATGCATGTGCGTCACATTCTTCAATTTCCTGAAGGGCAGTAACAAGATCATACGAATACACGGGCAAGATCAATTCACCCATTGCCTTAAGCCGCTTGTTCGGATCGGGCACTTTTCCATTTAACTCATTCATACGACACTTGATATCGTTACTCATACGCTCTTCGCAGGTTGCCTGCATTCGATCGCGTGCTTCGAGATCGAAAGTACCACAGCCGATAAGCACCAATGGGCCAACTCGATCCGGGTATTGTGCAGCATAAGCCAGCGCGAGCATCGCTCCCCATGATGACCCAACGAGAGCCGTTTTCGTGTCACAATCCAGCGACTCAATCAACTCGTGAAGATCCGAGACGTGTCGGGACACAGTAAGCGGTTCTTCTCCACTGCCACGCTGAAAAGGTTCAAGAACGCGAAACGAACCGGCTAGACCACGCGCCACGGGCGCCATATACCCTGGCGCCCCAGGCCCACCGTGCAGAACAATCATTGTATCGCCGGCACCTCCATAATGACGAACGTGCATAACGCCCTACTCCGCCTTGGCTGAACGTGCATAATTCGCACGGACAGCCCGAGTGTCAGCAAATGGCTCAAGAAACATGCGCACCCCACCTGGCACACGACCCGGCTTCCATGTTGAGAACAACTCCGCCAGATCGGCAAACGGTCGGCCACATCGTACGCGACTCTTGCCTTCAACGACTTCACAATCCACGGCTTCTTGAATCTCGACAAACTCCTCTCGGCTCCAGTCAACTGACTTCGCACATACAGCCCCATCTTCGCCGACAATGACAACCGCCGGACCTCGAAGCCTATGTCGCCACAAATTGGACCCTGCTGACAACGTCACGACCGTATGGTCGCCGGCGATCCGGTTGTTGACCAATTCCGCTCGAACCTCCGTCTCTTCCCGGTCTCGACCGGAAATCACAATAAAGCCCGGCTGGTCATCCGTCATTCCAATGGCCAGGAACCCCCCTGTTACGTTCCGGGTAAACTCGATCAGATCGACATTAGCGATCGTCCCGATTCGTTCGTATGCAACATAGCCGAAGGCAATGGTCAACCCAATGACGATTTCGATCACCACGACGCGCGGACGAAATAATCGCCGATGCGCGCCCGGCTGCTTCGCTAGCTGGGTTTCGCAGTGGCTCGAAAGGTCCTTGTCTTTCATTCCTGTCTTTGTCATAAGATCATCATTGCTTCCTTGTATTGAACGCAGTCGTGCCGCTATGTATTCCGGGTATCGTAGCGTCATTGCACAGGCGAGGCGCGGTTTCGATGAAATTGCCCCATACTCCGAGCATGGATATTCGCAACCAATTGTGTCAAACGTGCAATAACTTCAGCCCGCAACATGTTACATAGTGAAATATCAAATACGGGTGGACTTCAGCCGCCCATCGTCTACTTATTTTGGGTACTTGCCACACAATGACGACAACTGCAGACAACAATAAACCCACCGCCCTAAACGTCCAAACAAATGAAGATCGCTCCAGCTGGGCAATCATTGCACTCCAGTGGACGATTGTGCTGTGCATTCTTGGCGTGAGTGGGGTCTTTCTATTGGATGCCATTCTGGACCAGCGTTACATCAACAACATTGGCAGAAGCGAATTCTGGGATAAGCGACGAGCAGTGGACGGGAGAGAATATTTTTGGGCTAAGGGTCAACGAGAGCGCAACATGGGGGGCGCCGAATGGTTCGACATGACAGACTCGCCACTCATACTTGAGGACATCAACCATGGCCTCGGAAAAGACACGATACCGTCGATCGATTCACCGGTTTTTGTAGAGCCGGATGATCCGGCACTGAAGCTTCGCTGGGGCCGCCGCAAGGATGCCGACATCGGTCGGCTCGAAGTCATTGGGTACGTCAACAACGGCGAAGCCAAGGCCTACCCAATCAAGCTGCTGAACCACCACGAACTGGTTAATGACACGGTTGGCGGCAAGCCTGTCACCGTAGGCTGGTGACCGCTCGCTGACTTGTCCGTCGTGTACGGACGCGAAATTGATGGACGGATCACGACATTTGGAACTACCGGATACACCTACCGCGATGTCTTCCTGCTCTACGATCGATATTCACAAACGGTCTGGCATCCGCTCAGCGACACCACCATGGACGGCGTAGGTGGTAAGCTCCTGGGACAACAAATACCCTTCATCGAAAAGCCTCCAGTGGTTACTCTGGAGCAATGGCGACTGGAACATCCCGATACGCTTGTGCTTCTTGGAGACGCGGACACCAGTCGCACGAGCGACGAATCGAATGCTCCCACAGGCAAAACGCGTTGAAACGCGAAGCGAAACCACTTGCTATGCGCGACTGGATCAGATACAGATAGACCATGACTCTCGAAAGGACTATTTCGACCAGCGTCATTATCCCGACACTCGACGAACAACACAACATCGAATCCTGCATCTGTTCTGTTAGCGCGCAAGGCGTACAGGAAATCATCGTTGCGGATGGCGGGAGCGAAGACGACACGGCAAGGCTCGCAAAAGCGCACGGCGCTACGCTAATCCCATCTGAAAGAGGTCGGGCAAAACAAATGAACGCAGGAGCCTCAGCCGCAACAGGCGACGTCCTGCTGTTCCTCCATGCTGACTGCACGCTCGCCGACGGCGCGATCGAAGAGATGCGCCAACAGATGATCGCCCCAACAACACTCGCCGGGTACTTTCGGCAGCGCATCGACAACCGACATCCTTTCTATCGGCTTGTCGAAGTCGGCTCGAACTTGCGTGCTCGCTGGCTTCGACGGCCCTACGGCGACCAGGCGATGTTCTTTCGATCCAATTTTTTCTATGAAATAGGCGGCTTCCCGGATGTCCCCATCATGGAAGACCTGCTCATCGCTCGAAACGCTCGCGCGCGTACGCGCCTTAAGCAGATGAAACACAGTGCCACGTCAAGTGCACGCCGGTGGGAGCGAGATGGCATCTGGTCGCAGACGCTGCTGAACTGGGAAATCGCAGTGTCAGAACTGTGCGGCATTCCATTGCCAGACTTGGCCAGCCGCTACAAGGGCAGTCGAGAAACAGAAAGCCCAAACTCAGCCACAACCACGTCCTGACAAATCTACTGCATCCTGATTCACAAAACCTTCGCACTATGCAGCCACCTCTACCCGAAAGAGATCGACTTCAATACTTCCTGTAGTTCCGCTCCTTCCTCATCAGTTGTGTACGACACCACAAACATGAGCGCGTAGCCCTTCAAGACCGTTACAAAATACTTTTGGTAGACTGTCACACCAACCGTAGACATTTCAGTCTGCAATACATCAAAGTCTTGTCCTCCGAGTGTCTCCGTCGAAATTTCCTCGGCAAAGGAAATCTTCATCTGACTCGACTCTATGAGCTTCTTCAAATGATATAAGTAATCTCGTCCTTTCTTGATCCCAGGCAAATGGCGAGTTCGTTCTGCCAGGCACATAACACTTGGATTGAAGGGAACGGGGGCGCCCATGGGATGCCTGAAAGAACCGAATAGATTCACAGTCGTTGTCTCGGCAGTTTTGACAATGGCTTTGAGATTCTTGTCATCGCCAGCCACCACTTGCCCGCCCAAATCTGTCAATTCTCGGAGAGATTTTTGATCCTGGTTGCTCCATCCTGCTGGCAGAGTTACCGTCAAACCAAAGTATTTATTGGTGTAAACAGAGCCTTCCAGAGAACCAAGGCCTACTTCATCGACGGCCTTCCGCTGACATCCGGTCAACAACGGCATACTCACCACGAACAGTACGAGAATTAATCTGCCATTTTTCATCTGATACCCCTTCTTAATGCCAGCGAAACGAATTAGGCCAACCGCTATGCACGCGAAATAGCGACTTAAGCTAGCATAACACGCTATTTGCGTACTCGTCAATAGTGAGGTGGTGTCACGTCCAGTGCACGCCGGTGGGAATGCGATGGCATCTGGTCGCGGACGCTGCTGAATTGGGAAATCGCAGTGTCAGAACTGTGCGGCGTCTCTTTGCCAGATTTGGCCAGCCGTTACAAGGGCAGGCGAGAAACAGAAAGCCAACGCTCAGCCACAACCACGTCCTGACAAATCAAATTTATCCTGATTCACAAGACTTCCTTTCACGGCTGCCCGTGGAGTGCGCAACAACATACTGCGAATCGGTCTTCGCATTGGGTACCTTGAATTCCCGATCTCAGTTGAGTGGCTGAGTGCAGTTGATGTACGTCCAACAGGCTGGAAAAGAGGCTTGGCCATTGAACAAAGCGACCAGCGATTCGCGGAGCAACTGCTGACGAAGCGCAACTGTTTCTTCTGAAGGCGATGCGCCGTCGATCCGCTGAACACCGCCCGCCCAGCCAAGCACGCCGTCGTGGTAGGCTGACAGGAAGATCGTCCACTCCTCAACCTGGGCCTCCATAACCCGTTCGTAGACTTTCGAAACTTCAAAGCCTGCGCCTCGCAATGCACCCAGGTAGTGATCCAACGGGCGCACCGGCAGGAAGTACTTACGTCGAAGTTCGCCATAGGCAGCCGTTCGCTCCTCGTCATCGAGCCGTTCCCGGAAGCACTTATAGCGATTGTCATCGCGGACGATGGACCGGGCGATCGGCTGCAATTGCTCCACCGTTGTATCGATGATGCAACTGCCATCGGGCGCGTTCGGATTGGCAATGTTTCCGGATTGAAGAAGCACTATCGCGCCAGGTTTAAGAAATCGTGACCATGACTCCAACGTACCATCCAAGTTGGAATACAAATGAACAGCGTTAGTGGAACAAAGCACATCGACTCCATCGCTGCGGATCGTCCGCGGCATCACTTCGTCCAACTGTTGCAGGCGTTTTTTGTCTTTAACGTATTCCAACAAACGGTAGGCGGTTCGTCCGTCGGCACCCAGCTTTTCGAGTGCAAGGCGGAGAAACTTGGGAGAAGCGTCGACCAATAGGAATCCAGCCTGAATCTCGGGCATTCGCTTGAAGAACTTTTCGACAAGGATGCCTGTGCCAGCCGAGTAATCGATGACCACACTGTCGGCGTCAACCAACTCCTCCAGATCATCGAGGACAGGATCGAGGTTTCGATACCAACCATGGTTTTCGACGGCGTCGTAACTGCGCGCCAATTCTTCAATCGGGCTATGCACCCATTGCTCTTCTCGCGGAATCCGAACAAAACTCTTAGGCCACATTGACGCGCTCCCTTCCATCCACACCCCTGCGCTAGCCCACAACTTGAGCATCTCTTCAGACTTCAGACATCACGCTGCACGTTTTGAACCGAAGTGTAAAATAGCTGCAACTAACACAAGGATGCCTGGCTAGAGCAAGCTGTATTCCACTGAAGCGTTCGCAGGGACATGTCACTCGCAGAGTCGAGCAATTCGCCGCTTCATTTAACGGTTCGCTGCTATAGCCAAGAACCCTCAGCCTCTTTCCCGGAAGCTGATATGTAATGCCCATTATACGAAATCGGCCTGTTGGTTTTCAACGGAAATTTAAGCGTTCTAGCGTAAGGGAGAAAAAGGTCGAGACTTCACGCCTGGACCATCGTTTTCATAGAATTAATGCCGTATTTGTTCCTTTTTGCGCACGGCAAGTACCGATAACCGCCGACACAAATAATGCGAGAACCTACTGAGAGGAGATAGCGTGCGCCTGCGGGTGAGCATTTTGCAGAGTGCCTTTTTGGCTGTCCGGCGTTGCAGGATAGGATTACATCGGCCGTATCGTAGTGCCTGCCAAAGGACACGGATTCCCCAGCTGGTATGTTGATCGAATTGAGGGCTTTCAACCATTAAAGACGTGACATGACCGTCAGGCGCTTCTTACTTCATCGCACCTTCAATCGCCATGCGCGTCGAGTTCTTGTATGACGTTTCTTCCACCGCCGGGCCGAGACGCCCATTCGAAGTCTTCAATAATTCGAACCAATCCTGTCTCTCCGATTTCCAGCCTGCAGGAAGATTCGCCGCCATTCAATATGCCGTCTGTCTCCGTCTGACAGTATCGAAAAACAAGTGTCGTACCTGAATTGATGCCGACCAGGAAACCTTGACGGACCCTTCCCCCGGCGTATTCAGCCGACACATGGTCGCCCGACTGTTTGAACTTGAAGATCGTATCGACCCCTATCACGCCGTTCACGTCGGTTTCAACAGCGTTCATCATCAAGCCATCTAGGGTTATTGAATCGCTTTTCACCGATTTTCTTCCTTCGGCTCAGCCACAAGGGTATGCGCGAACTGTCGGGCCTTCGGCAGCGTTGTGGGCTGGGTTACTGTGGTGCGACGAGGTTTTCTCCCGTCAGGTCGTCTTTGCGGGTTGCGGAGCCGCCTGTACTAAAGGACGCGATGGTGACACCGGGGTCGACCAGAAAGAGTAAGACCAATTCGTAGTTCTGCTTGAGGTCTTGATCCTTGATTTTCTGAAATTTCCCCAAGCCTCCGATCGTACCAGCCTGGCCGGAAAAATACTGTATCTCGACCATCCGAGTCCCCTCGACATCGGCAATCGCGTACTTTCCGATTATTTCGTATCGGCTGCCCGACGCGTCGGTCACAAAGTAGTTTTGCACAGTCGTCGCTGCATGGTCGAGCAGCTTGCCCAGGCCGCTCTGCGTATGCAGTCGGTCAGTGTTTAGTTGCAGCAGTCGCTTATCCCCCGGAACATCAAATCGTGAGATCGCCCTATTGGTGCCACCATCCTGCTTGTCGAGTTCGCCCACGATATGTCCGTCGGTCAGCTTGCCGCGGGAAAGGTCCAGATTATTGAGTGACTGGTAATCCTTCATCGCTACGGGAAGCTCGTCCCCGAATTTCGACTGCCCTGCCCGAGTCGTGACACCCCGAACGCGCCCGCCGCGTCCCGAGTTGGGGACAGTCCCACCATCGGCTGACGATGTCTGCCTGCCACGGCGTGATCGCCTTGAAGAACCGCCTGAATCTGGAGCCTCCGTCGGTGGACTCACTGTTGCAGCGACGGTCCTGGCAGATGAGTCCACACCGGTAGACGCCGTGTCATCGTTCTGTGCGGCCTCATCGAAAGAAACAGCTACTCGCGCGCCGCGTTTGTATTCCAGGTATGCTGGCTCAAACCCGGTAGGCAGTTCAAAGACTATCTCCACTTCCTCTTTGTGGTCATCCCTGGGCGAATACAAGTTGTTGATGACAGGCCATTGCCCAAACTGCGTCCACTTGCTGAGAATGTGGCGATTGACAGATTGTGTCGCGTCATCCTCCTGGATAGCCATCGGGTAATACGGCTTATAACTTCGTGCCCCTGACACCTCGCCCACAAGATTGAATTGCCGCAAGGTAAAGACATGTGCACGTCTGCTATCCCGCGCTTCGTTCTTGAGCTTCACCCGAATCATCCAAAATTCTTTCCCCGTCGGCGGATCAACCTTTTTGTGAATCCTCGGCTGGCGAGACTTGGCAGTGAGTTCATAGACAAAAGGAACAGGCGAAGTCCGCACGATGGATATTGAATTTGGCGGAGCGAACCTTGATACATCCGGCGGGACGGCGTTCGTCCAGCTTGTTGTGGTAACGGGGTCAGGGTGCGACGCGTAAAATGGACGACTTCCGCTGAACGCTTTCGCAGAAAGCAGCGACGTCACAGCAATAACGAAACGATCCGGCTTGAACCAGAAATCCTTCGTTTCCGTATTGACTTCAGGCGGTACCGGCTTGTAGTCGTCAGTTGCAATTCTCTTCGGAAGCGGAACGCGAGCGAAACCAAGTATCGATCCGCCAAACGGCAGATTGGAAATCGCATGCGTCAGTATACCCACCACGACCAATGAGGTTATCAGCCCGCAAAAACCACCGCCTATTCGATCAACCCACAAAGGTAGCAGGCATGACCGCCGAATCAGTTTGTCGAGAGCAAGCCGTAATATGACAAGCGGAATGCCAAAAAGCGCTGCCAGCGAAATGGCGTAGGCGAAATCAGGTTTCCAATTGGAGACCAGATACGCAATGGCGACCTGCTCGTGCATCCCAATCGCCAAGGCGGCGCAACATATCGTGAGAACCATCATAATCAACGCGCTATACAGGCCGTGGGTGGCCTGAAGATACATGATAGCAAGGATTAGGATGACTATTAGTAAAGACAAAATCATGACATCAGACCTCATTTTCCGTCGGCGCGAAGGCACCTTAATACTTCATTCATGCTTGTCGTGCCGTCAATGACCTTGAGCAAGCCTTCTTCCTGTAAGTAATACATTTTGTTTTTTCTACACTGTGTTTTGATCTTGTTCATTGCAGCCCCCGCTGAGATCAACGCGGCGACTGTTTCATCGACGATCATTAGCTCGAAGATACCGATTCGTCCAACATAACCGGTCCCCTGGCATGATTGGCAGACGACTTCCTTCCCCCTCTTGTCGGTTTTCGCTTCTGTCGGAGGTCGATAGAAGCGTTCAATTTTTTCAGTCGGCAAATTGAGTTTTTTGAGCGTCGCAGCATCCGGCTTGAACGCTTCACGACATTGCTCACATAGAATGCGCACAAGACGTTGAGCCATCACACCACGAATTGCTTTCCCGACGAGTTTGGGATCCTCTGCCAGAGCAAGGAACTTCGTTAGAGCATCCGCACAATCATTGGCCTCAATTCCCATATAGATTTTTCGGTCATCTGCTGCCGCTCGCGCTGCGATTTGAGCCGTCTCGCGATCCTCGCATTCGCCGACCATAATAATGTCAGGTTCACGCCGCAAGATCGATTGCAACATACGGGCATAATTGACGTCTGTGTTAGCGCCTTCGTACGTCTGCTGTGTGATATTATCGAGATCCGTCAAAGGCCTGCGTTCTATTGCATGAATATTGTTTATGTATGCGTCGTGACTTCGCACAATGGCATACTCAGTTGTCGTAAGTCCATTTCTTTTGGGTGCTGCCACAAGAAGCATGCCGGTGGATTTGGCGAGTATTCCCTTTTTGAGACTCTCCAGACGCGCCGAAGCGATTCCAAGCTCGTGAATCCTGAGAATGTTAGGCCCTGCCTGAATCTTCAATCGAAGGCGCTCTCCCGCGGTTGTGCCGGACGTATGCACTTCCGTCGTACCCGGGTCACCATCGCTGTTGAGCAGCCCGGCCTGGATCGTTCCCTTTTGCGGTCGACGGATTTCCTCAACGTTCAATCCTGCAATGCTCTTAAGAAACGGAATGGTTCGCTCAGCGACATCGGCTGGGATTCCGCCGGGTTGTTCGGTCGCCACACCATCAATCTTATAGACAAGCCGATATTGCTCTTTTCCAGGAACCAAATCTACATCCGTTGCTCGACGCCAAAGCAACTCGTAAAGCCATTCCTGTAACTCACCGTAGGCCTGGCTCTCTTCGGGGTCCGTAGACGGTTCAACGAATTTTCCGTCGTGGCCAATTAACGTGATCTTGATCGCCTTGGCAGACGCAATCCTTTTCTTGGCCGGGTCACCAGAGAAAACTCGTTTTATGTGCGCTACGGTGAGAATTCTTGCAGCGGGAACAACGCGAGCGTTTCGATGCAAGACATAGGCGATGAGCGCTCCCGCGACAATCGCAAGCCAACACACGATGCCCGCCAGGAACAGCCCACCACTCCATGGCCCTAAAAACAGCGCCGCGAAGCCGACAAGCCCGCCAGACAGCGTGATCAGGTTCCATTGTTCGCGCTTGGTCTTGACAACTTCCGTATCGCGATCGACCCATTGAGCCGCCGCCGCCCATCCTCCGAGCAGAACGACCACAATGCCGATTTTGATTGGATTCACATAGCCACCAAAATCAGTGACTGCCGCAACAATGAATTCTGCATGCTGGGTCATAATAAGAACTACGCATTCAGTAAGAGTATTTTTGGCCTCAAACGATCAGATGTAACGGAGAGCCTGTACAGCTTTGGGAAAAACAGGCTCGCGGACGTTACAGATGAATAAGTCTTGCCCACCCCGGGCGAGTCATCCTAGAGATCATAAAATCCCAATCTCGCCCTTATGGTACGAGTTCCGCGTGGCTGCGCCAATTTTGGGGCATGGGGCCATGAGCTGCGTTGAAAGTAACCAAAAACGCTTGTGGACATTGGGATGCAAGAGGATTCGGGTATCATATCCACCTCGAAGCTATAAGAGGGAGTAATCGCCTGCGGGCACCAGCCAATAAGCCGAATCTCAAGGAATACGCCCATGTCCGAGAACAAGAACAATAACAAAAACTGTCCTGACTGCGATCGAGAAATGACACAGATTCGACTGATCGATAAAGTAGCCCATGGCGTGCAACATAGACCCTTTGAATATGCGCTGCGTGACGCCAAACCCGGGAAATGGACGGATCGATTCCCTATCAAAGGGAGGATTGCGGGCATGATGTGCGACGAGTGTGGCCGAGTCATGCTGTACGCCGAGCTGGCAGAAAAATAGCAACGTCCAGTGTACGCAACTTCCAGCATACGGGAGATACGGCGGATAATGTCGTCCGTAAGTCATATTATTTAAGGCAAAACAATCGAACGCTTGAGAAAACCAAGAAGGGGGCGTTGGGGGAAATGACAAGAAAGAAAGGCCATCAGAGCGATGCAGGAATTCATTGCATGGATTGCTTGTATGCGGTTCTCACGGAGGTTCTCACCCTGCCGTGCATGTTAGCCGGGTGGCATGGTCCACGCTTGCGTGGCCATGTAGATTGCCGTTCGACTCGCAATGCAACTCGCCTGTGTTCCGCAATCCTGGCGATAACTTGCATGTTCGTGTCACAACAGGCCGTTGCTGACCCGGTACCAGGTATTCAAAGCATAGGTGATTTACCTGGCAGTTCTTTTCGAAGTTTCGCAACGGCCGTTTCAGCCGACGGACTGGTCGTCACGGGACTTGGCGTGTCCACATCCGGCCAAGAAGCATTCCGCTGGACGGCGAACGAGGGCATGATCGGTCTCGGC
>JAJDEA010000005.1 GCA_029260035.1 Phycisphaerae bacterium | reverse complement strand
GTATCACACAACATCGCAACGCCAAAGCACGCCGATCGCATCGTAGAAAACGCATCCGCCAACTCCACGCACTCGGAATCACCCTCAAAAACTGCCGCAAATGCATCCCGCCAGTTCCATAACCCGCGTTGTCGTGCTAGGAATGCACCAGACGCCGCAGTAGAATAGAGCTTGCTATAGTTGGCAACACTCGAATCGCTAGCCTGTCGCCCCATTGCCGATTGCGAAAATGCCTTGCGGATTACCGACACATGCATGGCTGCCGTGAACCATTCGGAAACTGGAAGGTGAGCGTTCGAACCCCAACGACTTGAAAAGTGCCATCGCCCCCTCATTCATAGCTGGCAGCGCAACAACCACCTCGGCAACCGATGCTTCTCGAAGCCCTCTGAGCAAGAGCGTCCTCGCAATCGCACCGTTCCTCGCGATAAGCGGGCCGATACGAACACCCGATGTTGAAAGCTGGAGGAAGAGATACCCTTGAACCAATCCTCCTTCAACAAATCGAAATGCACCTTGCGATGAATCATACATATGCCTAAGCAACTTCGAGCGATCGTCTCCGAAAAACTCTTTATCCAACGATGTTATCGTATCAAAGTCTTTGGCGGGTAATGATTGGACACTCGGACTCATCGATCCATTCGACAGATCAAAATTCGCCAAGAGAGCACGAAATCGAGGTGCCTCGAATTCATCGCGAAACCCAACCCTTCGATATAACTTGATCCCAGGCGGGTCCGCTTCAAGACGTATCGTACGAACTCCCTCTTCCGCTAGGTACTCCATCGCATGATTCAGGATCATCGCACCAATGCCTTGACTGCGAGACTCCGGCACTACGATTAGGTTGCCAATCCAGGCTGATTCGGTGTATCGCGTTGTCGTGACCATACCGACTCTCTTGCCTTTTTGCTCCGCAATGAAACAACCTTCCGGGTCATGTTCAAGGCATGTTCCAAAAAAAGTGGGCGTTGTATCCCAACCTTCGCGCGCGGTCTGTTGCAGCGCAAAATCGATGTCATTTTCGCAGAACGTTCGGAGCACAATTTCCATCTTGGTTACCCCATGGGAATAAACAGCTCCTTATGTATCCCGCGCACGGCGCCAAACTCCGTTCTTGCAGCAAAATAACAAGTCGCGTTGGGCATTACATGCCCTTCATTCCGTTGATATTAAAAGGTGTGTGTTTGATTACAAGAAGACGTATTCCTATACACACTCCTGATGGCTAATGTTAATGAGTTTTGTATGGATACATATTTCGCTTGGCCGCGTCGCAAAGACCGACCGAGTTGTAGGGCTGAATCTGTCCAGCTACGAACCGCTGAAACTCCCCTGCATCCGCAGCCCTAACGGTAGCTGCTTTTTCGCAAACGCGCGAGACGATAGCACAAAACTCCGGGTCGTCTGCAAGTAGAAACGCTCGACCGGGAAGATCGACGCCGTTCTGCAACGCCTCCTCCATTGTAATAGCTGCTGCAAAATACACCATGGCCGTAGACGTGACTATCGGAAAGGCGTCAAGCCGAGACAAACACGAAGCCGACATTTGATCCAGCAGTCTTACTTCCTGCGCCAGCATATTGCGATGTTGTGTAAGCCGGTTTCTCCTACTTGGCTCGTTCCAACCTGCCGCCAAGAATTGTGCGAATCGTTCAACGCCAAAGAGAGTAAACGCTATGCCGGGACTCAACCAAGGGTCCACAAACGCGGCTGCATGTGGCAAGCAAACCCAATCATCTCCCCCGGCTATATCAAGTTTTCTTTGCGCCCGCCCGGTTCGCAAGAGTGGCGAAATTCGTTTCGATTGCTCAAATTGCTTCCCAATCGACGGAAATCGGTCCATGAGTGCCGACCACTCGTCTTCCGGATCGAGCGCAGCATCGAATGTATCCCTACAGAATGGCAATGACCAGCCAGCGCTGGTAATCCCATTATCGAAGCGAAGCACCCACATCCACCCATCCTTGGTGACATGATGCAACGCAGACGCGTCCGCCGAAAATGGATGGCCACACCGATCGATGCCACTCTCATCCAAGACATCAGACCACGGCGTAACATCTTCAAAGTGTGCGTAAAGCACACGAGTTGATGTTTGCAGGTGCGAGATGTCGCTACCATGTCCCAAGAGACGCGCGACGACAGCCGCATCTCCGGTGGCGTCCACAACGAAATCGGCGTCAATAGCGATGCTTTCTTCGTTTCGGACTCCATTGATTTTCCAGTTACCCCCCTGTTCCAGAGCGGAGATGTTCGTGTCATCGAAGTATCTGACACCTTCTTCGACCGCTTTTTTCGCGAAAAACTCATCCCATTCCGCGCGATACCAGTGCGTATCGCCTCGCTCATCATCAGGATTGGCTGCAACAAACAGCGAATTCTCATGCTGATCGGTATCTGAATAAACCTCATCCTTGCGATGTTCAAAGAAACTGAACCCACGTTTCAGGCCTCGGGTTATCTCCGGATAAGAACGAGTCCAGGACCCGTATTTTGTCAGCGGCTTAAGCCAATCCAAACCAAAGTCATTGGCAAGCTGAGCGAGTTTCAGATTTGCAAGCGGCGTTGACGACTCTCCGATAGCAAATCGTGGATGAGTGTGCCGTTCTATCAGCACAACATCGTATCCCAACCTCCTGGCAATGATTGCAACAAGACTCCCCGCAAAACCCGCCCCGAAGACCGCGATTTCATATTTCTCTTTTGTCACACACGCCCCGTTTCGTCAGAGGTACGAATCGGCGGCTCAACTGATTGAGAAAGATTCATTCGACTAAGCCGATCGATACGCAGATCAACGTCAATCTCATGCCCATAGAGTTTTTGCGCATCCCAAAGGTCCACGAAGACGCGACCCGATTGCTTTCGAATGCCATATTCATGCACAGTTTCCAACGAGCGAATAATGGGTGGTTCAAACTCATCGTGCTTCGCGAGAATGTCCATCGCACCATTTCCCGCACGAGTAGGAATCACTGCGCAACACTCGACGCCAACATCGAACGCAAAATCGATAGACCGCTTGGCCCAAAAAACGCCCTCTTCTTCGGTCAAGAATGGTGGCCTTAACAGGATAAACGTCCGCACTTCCATTCCATGAGAACGCAGTGCGCTTACAGCTTGCTCAAAATCGTCGAGCGTCATCCGTTTGTTAAGTGCCTCTAATACGGCAGTATTGGCGGTTTCAAGTCCCATAGCGATATGCAAATTCGCAGGCAAGAGTTCTCGAAACTCAAAACAACGTTTCCCAACGAGTTTGGGATGACACTCCACAACTGTCGTATCATAGTTTTCTACGAGACCTGCAATTGCAGGATAGTCCGCAGGCGGGATTGCGTTGGTGTCGAAAAAGTTGCCGCTATTGTAGAGTTTGATGTGGTCCGCTGAGGGCAAGCGTTCGAGCGCCCATTCGATTTGCCCTGGTATTGCGCCCGGTGCGACGCTGACATCCGTCGTGTTTTTCCAAAGATCACACATCAGACAGCGAAAGGGGCATTCACGATTCGTCAGAAAAAGAGTTGCGACGTCCACAATACGGCCGTCAAGCGCACGCTCGCGCTCATCCAGGAAAGCGTAAGGCCTGGTTGGGTCGACGGAATTCTTCGGCCCACGCTGCGCGAGAATCCACGCGTCATCAATTGTTGTATGCGGCTGATTCAAAAACTTCATGGAAAATTTGGCGGTATTCAACCGGGTCGCTCGGGAAAAGACTGTCAAACGTCGGACCCGAAACGGCGCCATGCTGAAAACGCCGCTTGGAAAACACGGGCATACGCATACCCGTCAGTTCATGTACGCCATGCGACACAATTTCACCCTTTAGCCGATAGAGTTTTTCGTGGTCCATCTTGGTTAGTTCCGCAAATGGAATCGCCTCAGCAACGGCAATAACATTCGGCAACGCATAGGGACTCAACGAAATAAAGCCTGTCTGCGCGGTCGGCGCATACGTCCGCGCGTACCCACGACTCAAGCCTCCGGAATAGGTGAGCGAATGCTTGATCGCCTCAACGCCCCACCCTTCCTGATAGAGCATCAAATTGTTCACGACGCTGCGAATCGTCAACTCCGGGTTCTCTTCGATCGGGTAATCTTTCAAATTCTCATCGCCACCGTCACCATCCAGCAAGTACTTCCAATCTGGATATCTCTTGCGGATCGCGCGACAAAGCGACAACGTCATAGCTCCCGCCTGAATGTCCAAAGGCTTGTAGTCTTCAATTACCTTGATCGATTCGCGGAGATCAATGTCGCTGCGGGATACTTCAAGAGGCTCCAGAAACAGCTCCAAGTCCAACTCTTTCAAGAACGCCCGAGCCTGCGCAAGGTCTTCACCACCTTGGTCTACGACCAGCGTAAATGCCTTGAGCCGTGAAGGATTCATGCCCGATTTCAGCATCGCATGATAAGCGAGCAGGAACACCGAGCCACTATCAATGCCACCTGAGAAGCACACGCCCACCGGCGCGTCCTGCGGAATCGTCTGCAACCATTTAGTGATGTCATCGTAGACAGCCCGGATATACCGGGTGCTAATTTCATGTATATCCGGCGACGACGACGCACGCGATGGCGTAAAGAACCGCTCGTAAGTAGGGTTCGGGTCTGGACAGCCTACAAGTCGAAGGTTGACCAGGTGGTGAGCCGGGACCATCCGCGTATAAGAGGGATGAAATTGCCCAGCCAAGCCTCGATCCTGTAGCCAATCACGAATCGCATCAATTCGATCACTCACGACCAACACGGGACCGTCCTCAAGTTTCGCGATGAAGTATCGAACGAGTCGCCCAATCGTCCTGACCATTCGAACATTGATGCCATCTCGTGCAACGATTGCAAATTGGCCGTCGATCTTGGCGATCTGTTTGACATCTCCCGCCGCTACAATCGCCTCAGCTTCATCGCAAGTCATGCCGAAGATCGTATTTTTGTCTGGGGCAAGAAGATTCACGACTTCAGATAGGGTTTGTATCGACGGCATGTTTCACGTTCTCCTTGCTTTCATAAAAACATTCGCGCGAGGCTAGTGCTTTGCCACACATAAATCTTTGGGTTCCGTTCGGTCCGTGTCGAATCCCTACACTGCTCAAGAGCAGTGGCACACCCGAAAACTTAGGCGTGACAAAGCACTAGCGCAATTCGCCACCAAACTGGGTTTCACACAAAGTACGGTACAACGAACATCGTTCAATCAGTTCCGCGTGCGATCCCGTATCCAACACTCGCCCTGCCTGCATCACCACAATTCGATCGGCGAACTGAATGGTGCTGAGCCGATGGGCAATGATAATGGTTGTATGCCCTTTCGCGAACTCCTGCAAGGCTGTTTGAATTTTTAGTTCAGACTCTGAATCAATTTGGCTTGTCGCTTCGTCAAAAATGAGAATCGGTGCATTGCGGAAAACCGCCCGCGCGATAGCGAGTCGCTGTCGTTGACCACCAGAAAGCGTGGTCCCACGCTCACCGAGGTCCGCGCTGTATCCCTGCGGAATACCGCGAATGAACTCGTCCGCCGACGCCCGCTTTGCAGCATCTTCAGCAAGAGCCGGATCGGGGGCATCCGAGCCGTACATAATGTTCTCCGTCGGGGTGCCCGCAAACACAACGGCATCCTGGCTGACGACGCTAATCTGCCTGCGCAGGCTCCGCAAATCGGCGGATCGAATGTCGGCTTCGTCGAATAGAATCTCACCTCGGTCGGGGTCGAAGAACCGCGGAAGCAAACTAACGAGCGTGGTCTTGCCACAGCCATTGGGTCCGACAATCGCAACAGTCTCTCCTTGCTTGATGGATAAAGAGACATTTTGCAGCGCAGGACGCTCTGCATTCGGGTAGGTATACCACACATCCTTGAACTCGATGCTCTTCGTCAATTCGGGTAGTGCCTGATCGCCAGCATCAGGATTCGATTCAATAGGCTGGTCGAGCACTTGAAAAATTCGCTCCGCGCCAGCAGTAGATCTTTTGAGGCGAACGTACACATCCGTCAGTTTGCGCAAGGGGTCAAAAAGAACAGAGAGGGTAAAACCCAGGCTTATAAACTTGGCAACTGTTAGCTCGTGCGTGAGCACCCGACTGGCCAGCCAAACTGTAGCGAAGCTCCCTGCTACCACCGCAAGCGTTTCGATAAGCGGACTTACAAACGCCTGCAACTTGGCTAACTTGAGTTGTTGATTGAACATGCGCCAGTCGACCGCCTGAAGGCGCTTTTGCTCGTGCGACTCAGCCGTGTATGCCTTAACTACACGAAGACTCTGCAAGCTGGTGGTCAGTGTGCCAATCATGTGGCCATATGCTTGCAGTAAGCTCTTATTCGCCTTCTTGACGCTACGACCAATGACGAGAAAAATAACGATGGCACAAGGAACAACCACACACATGGCCAGCGTGATGCGCCAATCAAGCGCAAACGCCCACGCAAGAATAAAAATGGCTCGCATTGGTTCGCGAACAAACTTCCCGAATAATGTCAGCATACCCCGCTGGATTTCCTGGATATCCTGAACGAAGCGGGTCACAAGGTCTGCGGTCGGTCGACCCGCAAAGAAGGACATGGGCAGGCAAAGTGTGTGCTCGTAAAGCTGCGACCGCAGGTCCATCATCGCACGAAGAACAGATCGAGCGATGAGCACTTCGCCCATATACCGGAAGATGTTCCCCACAAGCACGGTGACAACGAGAGCAACGAGCAAGGCCGTTAGCGTTGCCAGTTTATCGCCCTGAGCGTTTTGAGGAATCAGCGAACTTCCCCATCGGAGCATCTTCATCGAAAACTCTGCATCGTGGAGAGCGACTTCGATGCGCTCACTTGCAGCCATATTCTTGGCATTTTGAAAATCGATCTTCACCGTTGAGCCGGGCGGCGCGCTAGCTATCCAACGTAGTAGCTCCGCCGGCGACCGCCCTTTCGGATCGGTGATCTCTGCAAGCGCTTTGACCTCGCGATTTGCGAGGTTGCTCTTTTTTGAAACCTTCCTTAACAGTAGTTTCGTGTCTTTGTCTGGATCAAGCGGTTCGAACTTAGTCTCCATGCGTTGCTCGGCAATCGTACGGTTCGCCCAAACGTCCAGTCCTTCCGACTCAAGGAGCACCGAAAATATTGGGAAAGCAGCGCCGATGCTCACGGTGTGAACGCTGGCAAAAACGAGCGTAGCCAGCAAGCCTATCGTTAGCGTCTTCCGATAGGGCCAGGCGAAGCCGACGACTCGACGCATATTCCCGAAACGAAACTTATCGTTTTTGGAAACATCATGGGCATCCGCGGATAGCAGGTTGGGATTCATTTTGTAACTATACTACATCCTTGTAGAGTCGAGCGTATTCCTTACCAAGAACCATCCAATCAAGCCGTGCCCGTCCGGCTGGACTTGCCTTCTCGATCCAGGTTCGGCGCTGTTCTTCTGCCATTGCAAACACTTTGCGCAATGAGGCTTTGAAGCCAGCACGCTCGGGAGAGCAAACCTCCACCAAATCGGCGCAATCGTTCGGCGCGACACGGTCGGAGGCTATCACCACAACCCCCTCCGCCAGGCCCTGAAGAATCGATACCGGACATCGAACATGGAGGCTTGGCACGATCAATACTGTAGCCTTGCGAAGAAGAGCGCGTTGCAACATCACCCCTTCCGCCGGGACAAAGACAATCCGCCCCACTCCGCCCTTTCGCCGAATCGCCGCGTCAAGCATCCGTCGCCAATCGCCCGTCTCCCGCCCAGCCACGACGACACTCCAACCCTCTGCATCAAGACCGACCTCTGCAAAAGCCTTCAGCAGTGGAACAAGCCCCTCAGCTGGGTGGATGGGCCCGAGAAGCAAGAGAATCTTTCCCGACGGCAACTCAAGGCCTTCTGGGGCCGAATGCGCCGCACCATTGTAATCGTCCCAACGAATCCCATAGGGCAGCACTCGAATGGTTGAGTCGGGAAGCTGTTGCGCTACCAGACCCGCTTCGTAGTCGTTCTGCGATAGAATACATCGCGCATGACGAAGAATCTTTTTCTCCCGCCCGAACATACTTAATCGCTCCACCCAGGTTCGCTTGTCGAAAGGCCCGGGACTGCATGCACCCAAAGGCGAAATGTAATAGGGCTTTTTCGCTCGCAACGCAGCCCGCGCGAGCGAGTGCATTTTTGCGAAGCTCCAGCCGTGAAAATGTAAAACGTCGTATTTCGCAATTCGCATTGCGTCAGATTCGACACCCTGCGTATCAGAATCGCACGTTGACAGCGCCTCGCTCGCGCCAGCAAACGCCTGATAGGTTCCATCGCACGCAAGTACGGACGAAGACACACCTTCCAACGCAAGGGACTCGGCCAGCCCCGGCATCGCCACAGCGACAGCCCCGGCATCAGGGACGCCCGATTCTACAATGTGTAATACGCGAATAGGCACCCAGTGTTCCGTTACTAGCCGTTTGAGGGGTAGACCGTGATCCGATTGCATACCTCCATGGCCACGCAAGCGTGGACCATGCCACCCTCGGTGAATCCACCTCATGGAATTCCAAGTAAGGATTGTAGCCTCTGGAGCGCGACTCCGCACGATATGTAATCAATCCCAACTTCGCGTACCTGACTCAATACCCATCGAGCTTGTGAGTTTTTCGGGATTGGGTGCGTCGATTGTATTCGACGACTCGTTCTGCGAGCTGTCTATAGTGCGTTTTCCAATGCCGTCCGGAGTCTGCGTCGATTCCATATACCAAGTGGTAAGCGCGAACGTAGTCGCTGGCAGTCACCGAAGCGTATTGGGCCAGGCTTGCCGCAAGTCGCACGAGCATGCGGTCAAGTTTTTCCCTGCTCGCTCGCTTTCTTTGCACGCCTTCGAGATCAACAAGCCAACTCTGCACGAGATTCGGCGGGTCTTCTTCTTTTGTCAGAAGCAAATTGGAGGCTTTGAAATCGCGATGAAACCAGCCGTGCGTTTGTAGCGACCGGACTTGTTGGCAAATCTCTTTGATGATCGAGTCCTTTAGCGCCCTCGCCTCCAAAGGTTTCATCCTGGGCAATTCCGCAAGCGCCATTTGATCGAGGTCAATCGCACCATCCAAATAGGCGGTGATAAGCCAACTCTCCCGCTGAGGCCGACGCCGATCAATCAGTGCCAGGGGCCAAGCAGTGGAAATGCCATATCGAATGAGATTGACAGCACACTCAAAGTCCCTTCGTTCACGCGACCATCCAAGCCAGCGTGAAACAAGGCCTCGAAATCCGCTCAATCGGCTGCGTTTGCATACGACGGCCAGTTGACGCTCGCCCGAATGCAGCGTGCCCCGAAACACTTCGCCCTTGTCCGAATATTTAAGTTGTTGATAGCCAACCAGGTCTTCGGGCTTGGTGAGCAACTGTTCGATCATCGAAGGCCAGTCCCGGGCTTTGGGCAACCAGGACGGTGACGAAACGCCACTTTCGGAATCCTCGGCTCGGCACACAACGGTCGCAAGACATCCTTCGCCGAGGTGGACTCGCTTGGTATCAATGTTTGATTCAGTCATTGTAGAGTAGACGTGAGAGGAGGAGAGCATCCAATCTTTCGCGGCAGCCGCTAACATCGATCGCCAGAGAACCACCGGGTTCTCATTCGACGATCAAAATGACTTCGTAGGCTTCGCCTGGGCGACCAAACTTTGCATATCCACGCCCGTCGCAAGCGTTTTCCTTTTCATTGTATACCGATCAACAAAACCTGAATCGATTCGGTCGCGCAGGCGATCGTCAGCTATACTCGCCTTCAAAGTGGCCAAATCCGCGGCACGCCTTCGTTCATCAGTAACGCCAATTTGCGCCCTCTCGACGTCTATTAGTCGAAACGACCTCGCACCCGCTTCATCACCAACCAAAATATGTCGCTCAGAAAAATCCATATGAACAAAACCGGCATCGTGTAGCCTAGCCGCAAAGTTCGCAAGATCGTCACTCAGCCCGTTCACGCATTCCGGGTCGTTTCGCCAATACGCTTCCAGCGCTAATTCGTTTGGCACTTCCTCCATCAGGAAGAAGAGCTGCTTTTTAAACAGCATCCCACTGGCACCTCGACGCACCACCTTCGGGCCGGAAAAACCGCTCGTGTTAAGCCAATCGATCATGCGTAGTTCGTGCAATCCTCTCGCAACATGCCTTTTGAATAACTGCGACAAGGATAACCAATAGCGTTTGAGGTAATGCACGCGATGATCCACCAGCACCTGCTCGACACTACGTCCAGCGTGCGTGCGCATTTCCTGGCCGCTAACCGAAAATGCTTTGGCTACAGAATCGAATAAATCAAATGAGATCGTGCTATCCATAAGACTATTGTAACAAGGGTTTACAGTTCGGACATTACCCAGAAGGATCCAACTAGGCTTCATCCACGCGCTCGTGCCAGGCGGTATCGATAATCGAAAGTTCGCTGGAGAGCATGTCGATTTTTTCCTGCAATTCCGCCTGCGCCTCGGGATCCTTCATGAGAGTCGGGTCGCCAAACCCTTCCTGCAAAATAGCCAGCTCCGTCTCTCTTTCAACTACCATCTCTTCCAATTCGTCTACGGAAAGGTGGTTGTAAGCTGAGGTTGGGGATTTCTCCCGTGGCGGAGATTGCTTGTCCTGCTTGCGACGCTTTCGCTTGGCCGTTTTCGTTTCGGCGCTCTCCGCCGCCGCACCCTGGGCTTTTCTCCGGGCTTCGAGACTCTCCATGTAAAATGAGTAGTTGCCGTTATAAACGACACCGTCTTCAGGGCGCAGAACCAGTAAACGATCCACCACCCGATCAAGGAAATACCGATCGTGACTCACCGTAATAATCGTACCGGGAAAATCGACGAGCGCTTCCTCCAGCCGTTCGCGCGACGGGATATCAAGATGATTCGTCGGCTCATCGAGAACGAGCAGCTCGGGCTGTTGCAGAATCAGCTTAGCCAACCGAACGCGAGATTGCTCACCTCCGGAAATCGAACCCAGCGTCTTGAAGACGTCATCACCGCTGAATAGAAATCCTCCAAGATAAGAACGAATCTGTTGCTCGCTCCATTCCTTTCTCGCAGTTCGAACCTCCTCCAAAACCGTACGACTGAGATCAAGGTCATTATTCTCCTGGCTGTAATAGCCAATAGTGATAGCGCGGTCGAACGTGACACTTCCCTTGTCTGCCTCGATCTCGTCAAGCAAAATACGCAATAAGGTCGTCTTTCCCGTCCCATTGGGGCCGGTGATGCCAAATCGCTCCCCCGCTTGCACCTGAAAAGCCAACTCTTTGAAAAGGTCTTTGGCATCGTATGATTTCGAGACATGGTCACAACTCAATACCGTGCCACCGCGAGCTTGCACTGTATCGAAATTCATCTTGGTCGTTCGACTCAGTCTCGCCTGATCTGTGACAAATTCGTCCCGGGAAAGTCTTCGTTCGAGCCGTTTGCGTCGCCCTTGCGCTTCCTTCGTTCGCTGCCCAGCGATGTGCTGATCTATGAATTGCTGCTCCTTCTTCACAAACGCCATATCCTTCACATACTGCCTCTCGAGCGTAAGTGCCTGGCGTTTTTTGATTTCCGCAAAGTTGGAATAGCTACCGGGGTAAGTCGCAGTCGAACCGTGCTCTATTTCTACAATTCGGTCACACAACCGATCGAGCAGGTAACGATCGTGCGAAATAACAACGACTCCGCCACGATGCCCAGCGAGATACCGCTCCAGGTATCCAATTGCGTCAATGTCGAGGTGATTTGTCGGCTCATCAAGAAGCAGAAACGGTTTCTGCGCAAGCAACATTTTCGCTAGCGCGGCCCGACATTTCTGTCCACCGGAAAGCAAGCCTATCGGCATGGCGTGATCTGCAGCCGAAAACCCAAGACCACTCAGCACCTCGTCCAGGCTGGCGCTCATGCTATGCCCGCCCATCGCTACGAATTGTTCGTTGAGGCGATCATACGTCGCCAGGAGGTTGCGCTGTTGGCCATCGTCCCTACATGCGGCAATCTCATCGGAAAGACTGTGAACTCGGCGTTCCATCGCCAGCAAGTCATCGAACACAGAGCCAACTTCATCAACCAATGTCCGATCGGGCGAAAGATTCGGCTCCTGGGTCATGTAGGCAATATCCGCAAGCCTGCCCCCCGAAGTCGTGCCGGTATCCGGCTTTAGCTCTCCCGTAATAAGACGAAACAATGTCGTCTTGCCCGACCCGTTTATACCGACAAGCCCCGTCGTTTCGTTGTCACGAAATTCCAGACTCACATCGCGCAGCACGACTTGCGTCCCAAACTGTTTCACCACGTTGTTGATAATGATTGAAGCCACGAGGCGATCATATGCGAAATTTCTCGCCCGATAAAGCAACGCATCTCGATGGCTGATTCTGTGTGGGAAGTTCGTTGCAGCCGAGCCAGTGTTCGGTAAGTCCGAATACAAAAGAGCAAAGTGACCATTCGACCAGTTTTCAACTGATACAATAAAGTGAAAGTCGACGAAACATGAAACGTCCAATATTCAATCTACACAATCAAAAGCACAAACCAATCGTTCGCTGATGTGGCGCGTTGATAGTGCCAAAACAACGCCGCCAGTTGCGATGAGCTATGGGCCGGCAATTAGGGGTGAATCAAGGCTTCTATCGTGTCTGCCGAAATTGCAGGAAGCAGACAAATTCCGTGGGAATCGAAAACGACGTCGCAAAATCACCAATCCGCCGAAGCTGCCGGAGCGAACGCGGGCCAGTGAAGGACGGACCTATCTTTATGGAAGCCGCTTCACGAGATTCACCGGTCGCTAAGACGGAGAAACCGGAAACAATGACATCGACCCAACACGCAAACGTAAACGACCTTCTCCCACTGGACAAACAGGCAGCGCTAACTCAACTCGGCGGTGATACGGAGCTTTTATCAGAAATAATGGACCTGTTTCTCGATACGTTACCAGACATACTCGGAGAAATAAAAGAGGCGGTCACAAGTAAAGATAGTAATCGACTGCAAGCCGCTGCGCACAGTCTAAAAGGTGCAGCATCGAATATCTGCGCGGAACCGACTCGCGCGAAAGCTGAAGCTCTCGAAGAATTCGGAAAGAGCGGACAACTTGACCTGATGGAGCCAACATTCCGCGAACTGGAAGTATGTATCGAGAAGTTGAAAGTGTCTACCGAAACGCCACACAAGAAGTAGAAAAACTGTGACAGAAGCAGCAACGCGAATCCTGGTAGTCGATGACAATCCGGTCAATGTCCGGATCCTCACCCGTTCACTTCAAAAAGCGGGCTATGAGGTTTCTGAAGCATATGATGGCTTCAGGGCCGTCGATATCGCAACTGAAGTATTGCCGGATGTTATTCTGCTCGACATTATGATGCCGGGACGCAACGGGCTTGAAGTATGCTCGATCCTGAAAGCACAACCATCGACATCTCACATTCCAATCATTTTTGTAACAGCACAGTCGGACCCGGAAGAGGTCGTCAAGGCATTTACCGCAGGCGGTTCCGACTACGTCAGCAAACCGCTGAGGCCCGCAGAAATCCTCGCCCGCGTGTCGGTGCAGGTTCGACTACGAAAAGCTGAACAAGAGCTGGTTAGCCGAAATGAGATGTCGGAAAACCTAGCTACAGAGCTGGCCAAGACAAACGAAGAATTGGCTTTGCTCAGTCGGGTCGATCCGCTCACCAAGCTGCTCAATCGCCGGGCCTGGGGAGAAGCCGCCAACCAGGAATATGATCGAGCCAGACGAAACAATACCGAATACGGCATCATCATGATGGATGTCGACTATTTCAAACGATTCAATGACACCCTGGGACACCAAGCCGGAGACGAATGCCTTAAGAAAGTCGCTGCTGCAGTGACGACCGCGTCGCGAACAATGGACATCATAGGTCGCTACGGCGGCGAAGAGTTCGTCATTCTCATCCCCGAGGCAGACCTTGGTGGAGCACACATCGTAGCCGAGCGAATTCGGACCGCTATTTGGGAACTCAGCATTGAACACCCGGGAAGCGAGGTCGACACGGTGGTGACAGCCAGCCTTGGTGTGGCATCGGGAGATGGTTCTGTCCCGCTCAATCGCACGATTAGCCAGGCTGACGACGCGATGTATGTGTCAAAGAAAAAAGGCCGAAACCTCGTTAGCACTTCTCAAGACACGTTCGAACCGCCCGAGAAGAAGTGTATCCAACCAAGCACTACACGCAAATCAGCCGTGGGGGAGAATTCGACAGGTGCTAAAGTGCTCCTTGTCTGTGCGAATCAGGCAGACGCGACTCGATTCGAGCAGGATATCGCATCTGAATGCGGCCAAGTTTTCCGCGTTAGTAGTGATGATGCGGTGCTCAAACGCGCGATGGATCACAACCCCAACGTCATTGTAATCGTCGATTCATCGCCACAGGTAAACAGTACGAAGTGCATTCGTTCGCTAAAACGCAATGCCGTTACTAACAACATGCCGATCGTTGTCATCGCTGAAGACGTTGACGTCGACAATAAACAATCCCTCATTGATGCCGGTGCAGATGAATGCCTAACCCAAGAATGCACCAAAGAGACGATCGCTCGATGCATTAGGCTGCTATATCGCGTTGATAGAGTGCAGTTGGACCTCCTGGAAAGTTATCAATGGCGGGGTGAGCATTCCCGCAGCCTGAATTTGCTCGTCGATCTGTGCGACGTCCTGGCCTCAAATAGCAACCTGGAAGAGGCACTTCAGCGCATCGCGGTAACCGCTGCAGAGCTGGCGTGCTGCCGACGCATCTCCATTATGCTACCTGATGCGGAACGAAAATATTTGAGGATCGTCGAATCAATCGGCATCAGCGACGAAGTCATCGAAAAAACGAAAATTCCGATGGGTAGCGCTGTCGCAGGTAAGGTCTACGAAACCGGATCGACTAAACACACCGAGCCTGATACCCAGGCTATATCTGTAGATCAATATCACGGGACGAAAGTTTTTGCCAGCATCCCGCTTATTTGTGTCCCTATCGGATTCGAAAGCAGGATTGTCGGCGTACTTAATCTCACCGACCGTGCGGACGACAAACCATTCACCGACCAGGAATCCGAATACGTTGAGCTGTTCTGCAAAATCAGTGGGTCGGCGATTCACGGCATTTTGAGCGAAATGTCACGCGACGAAGCACGCGACTCGATCATGCTAGGGTTGGCCAAACTCGCCGAACACCGTGACACGGACACCGGCAAACATTTAGATCGCGTAACCCAATACTGCCAAATGCTTGCTGAAGAACTCGCCAAATCAAAGAAATACGAGAGCCAAATCGACGAAGCGTTCATGGCTGATTTGGAGCGAGCGGTACCGCTTCACGACATCGGGAAAGTCGCCATTCCAGACAGTATCCTTCTCAAGCCGGGAAAATTGAACGAGGCCGAATTATCCGTCATGAAAACACATGCGGAGATGGGTACGGCGACAATACGGTCAATTATCGAAAGTGCCCCAGGTGTGACATTTTTGGAAATGGCTGCAGAAGTGGCAAATTTTCATCACGAGTGGTTCGATGGAAACGGATACCCATGTGGGCTTCGGGGCCAATCGATTCCACTCGCAGCTCGCATCGCAACCGTCGCTGACGTCTATGATGCCTTGACAACGAAGCGTGTTTACAAAGACGCCTTTACACATGAACGCTCTTCCGCCATCATCACAGAGCTATCTGGCACGCAATTTGATCCAGATGTAATCGAAGCGTTCCTGGGCCGCGAAAATGACTTTGCTACACTCGCACATGAGCTGGCCGATGATGATCCATGTGAATCCAAGACAGTCACTCACGGACTAACGGACCAGCCAGCTTTGATAGAGCAAGAGTAGCCGAGTATACGCTCTGTCCCTGCATCCGTTTGCGCGAAGAACTCCCCGTCTTCAATCAATTCGCCCCGTGTAGTGCAAGCGATGCAACGATGCGTGCTTTTTCCCGTCAATCGAAATGAGCGTGACAACGAACAAATCATCGTACCCTGGCAAAATGGTATCACTAATCTCAACGCCGAGTTGCTTCAGCAGTATCGGCACGGTATTCGAATGGCCGGCAATCAAGATAGTCTGACCCTTTCCTTCGTTGCGAATCGAGTCAGCCAGTTGCGACGTGCCCGGGGCATAAATACGGATATCAAGTCTGTGCTGTGACGCAACCGACTCGACCGTCTTTCGAGTGCGTTTGTAATCCGTCGCATACACTACATCCAAATCAACGTCGCGCAGCATCCATTGCAGCACACGCACTCGAGCAATCCCCTTCGACGACAGAGGCGGATCACCGCTCTCCGATTCCTTTTCCGCGTGCCGAACAATGAACACCGTCGTAACTTGAGGTCTGTTCTCCGATTTCGGCGACGCAGCCCCCTCTGCGCCCGCTCCAAAAAAAAAGGCGAACATAATCAGACATCGCAACATAGCTTCTCCTTTTCCGCTCATCTCGACGGATCAAACCTATTGGCAAGCCCAAAAATCATGGAAAGAAACATTCACCGTCAATGATTCCCACATTCTAATGCTTCGCTACAATGTTGCCAGAATGGCTGAGTCCAATTCACAATCTGGCCCCCGTCTTGGCATCATCGCGGGAGCAGGGAAGTTCCCATTCATGGTCGCGGACGGCGCTCGGCAGAACGGATGCCACGTCACTGTCGTAGGACTGCGCGGGCTTGCAGACCAGGCGATCGCCCAGCACGCGGATCGGTTCGTTTGGGCGGGCCTTGCTCGCATGGGACGATGGATTCGCCTTCTTCGCAAACAGCATGTGAATCAAGTCATTCTTGCGGGTTCAGTCACGAAAACGTGCATGTATGGGCGATTTCGACTGTTGCGCGTGCTTCCCGATTGGACCGCGATTAGAATCTGGTTTTTCCAAATCCCTGACAAGCGAAACGATACCGTACTTGGAGCGGTCGCGAACGAATTTGAGCGAAACGGCATTATCATGCAAGACTGCATCAAATATTGCGAGCAGGACCTCGCACCCGACGGCGTACTTACCTCACACAATCCTTCAGAAGGTCAGCTTAAAGACATCGACTTCGGCTGGCGAATCGCCAAGGAGATGGGCCGACTCGACATTGGTCAGTCCATCGCCGTCAAGGAGACGGAGGTAATCGCGGTCGAAGCAATTGAAGGGACCGATCGAATGATCGAGCGGGCGGGTGTCCTCTGCAAACGCGATGGCTGGATGCTGATTAAGGTCGCCAAGCCAAATCAAGACATGCGTTTCGATGTTCCAACGATTGGCCCGGATACGATTTCGAATCTCGTGCGAAGCGGCGCCAAGGCCCTCATCGTTGAAGCCGGCAAGACTCTCGTCATCGACCGCGAGCAAACCCTCGCCGAGGCTGACAAAGCTGGAATTGTTGTGGTGGGGAAAAAGACATCCTAATCGGATTGTGTCGAGTACCACCCGAGTTTCGGGTGAAAATTCACAATGCGAAGGACGTTGCCATTACCGATTGCGTACGAGTCACTCTTCTTCCCTCGGTGGCTCAACGTCGGATAGTGCAACTTCGATGTCCATGCCTCGGGCGCTGACCAGCGCGGTTTGTTTTTGCAATTGAACGCGAACCACTTTGCCGGATCGTCTTAAAGGCTTCAGGTACACATCATCGCCGGATTTAAGGTCGCCCACCCATTTCGTCCAACGATCGAACGCTTCTTGAGTTTGCCGAAGTTCAGCACTCTCCTTTTCCATTTGCTCGCGTTCTCGATTGGCGTCAATCGCTGCCTCGCGCGCAATCTTGCGCGCCTTTTCCGCTTCGCGACGAGATTCGAGCGTCCCCGCAATGGCCTTGTTCAACGCCCGCGTTCTGTCATCTAAAAAGTGCTTGGCTTTTTGAATAACTCTGGCGGGCATACCGAGCCTCTTGGCAATGATCATCGCGTTACTATTACCCGGCTCGCCCAACGTAAGTCGATAAGTCGGCTTGAGCGTCTGTGTGTCAAATTCCACCGCGGCGTTATCGACGCGGCTGGCGGTATATGCAATCGCTTTTAGCGCGGAAAGATGAGTCGTCACAATCGCCTTGGCTCGCAAGTCAAGCAGTTCCGTGACGATCGCTTGACCTATAGCTGCGCCCTCATCAGGATCGGTGCCGGCGCCCAGTTCATCGATGAGCACAAGCGACCGCTCATCGCCTTCCTGTATGATTCTCAAGAGCGTCGCAAGGTGCGAGCTGAATGTGCTCAGCGACTGCTGTAAGCTCTGCTCGTCGCCAACGTCAATAAATATATTCCTGTAAACCGGCAACCTGGATCCTTTGCCCGCTGGTATAGGCATGCCACACTGCGCCATGAGTGCCATAAGACCGACAGTTTTAAGCGTAACCGTCTTTCCGCCTGTATTAGGGCCGGTCACCATGAGGACATCAAAATCTTCGCCAAGCCTAACGTCGATGGGAACGACATCTCGTTTCGGGGAATCGTCTTCGGCTTCGTGAGCGAAAAGTTCAACAAGAAGCGGATGGCGCGCTTCGTATAGCTCAAGAATACCGTCGTCTGCAATTTCCGGGCAGATACAGTTTCTTTCCTTCGCGTACCGGCACTTAGCTGCGATCAAATCGATCACGCCCATTGTGCGAATGGTTGCTAGTATCACTTGTGCGTTAAGCTGAACGCGCTGCGTGAGATTCCGCAAAATTTGGGTGATTTCTTTTCGCTCTTCCTCGTGAAGACTGACAAGGCTGTTGTTGAGTTCGACTGACTCAGCTGGCTCTACAAAAATGGTAGCGCCGGAATCAGACGTGCGATGGATGATCCCTCGAATCCGGCCACGGTGCTCCGCCTTTAAGGGAAGTACCATTCGATCGCCGTGGAAAGTTGCACCCGCATATTGCAGAACGCGCGTGACACTTCCCTGTCTCAAGAGACGATCAAACGCGATCTTCAATTGCTTGTGTACAGATTCGATCGTATTGCGGATTCCGGCAAGCCTTGGAGAAGCATAATCCCTAACCTCGCCTCGACTATCGATCGCCTCATTGATCACGGCTGCGATTGCGCTTAAATCGTCCACGCGATCCCCCAAGTGCGAAAGGCTTGGAGCGCGATCCCCCACCTTGGTGAACCAGGATCGAATTCGGGCGGTGGCTTCGAGCGTCTCTGCAACCTGCGCCAGCGAATCTGCTTCGAGAGGCATCGGGAAAGCAGACGCGCGGACCTCGGCACGAATGTCGTGAACACCGCCCATCGGCGGGTAAAAGGCATCGTCCACAATGGCCAGCATTTCACTTACTTGCCCCAACCAATCGCGCACGAGGCGAGACTTCGTAGCCGGCGACATCGTTTTCGCCAGGCTCTTACCTAGTGCAGTCGCACAAAATCCTCCGAGCATCGTGCGGATTTGTTCGAATTCAAGCTTTACCAGCGTATCCTCGTTCAAGTGAAATCAGCCTAACGACGGTTCATGTTTCGGTGCATCAGAGAGTCTGAAGCTCGTTTCAGCCAGTATACCTTAGTCTTACATCCTCGTGCAGCAATCATCGCAATGGTAATCGGATGGACCCTTTTGCCCTTCACTTTTGAAACAACAGGAAAATGACAGGCTGGGCTATTTGGACACGTCCGATTTCGCTTTAGTTTTATGCGTGAATGAAGGCCAACGAGTGCCTATAATGGACCTAGTTGGGCGGGCCGACTACTGCAACGGGAGAAAGGACACCATTTATATGCACTTAAGTTCAACGCACTGGCCTCGCACATTTCATTGTCGAGCAATTGTCACCATTTTCATAGTCACTGGCACGCTCATTCCCATCAAGAGTTTCGGGCAGTTGCCGTCTCGATACGATATCGCGGACTTAAAGGCCATTGAGAAGACGTTTTCCGAAATCGCCGAGGGAGTGCGACCAAGCGTCGTAGCCATACGAAGTTACTACCTCCCCAACAAAAAAGACTCAGTGCATAAAGACATTCGAATCCCAATCAGCCAGGGGACTGGATTTGTCATTGGCGGCGATGGTTTTATCGCTACGAACCAACATGTACTCGAAGACGCCAATGCGTTCTCCGTCATACTCGACAACGGCTTGGAATACGAAGCAACCGTTCTGCAATCTGACATCCGAAGTGACCTGGCTGTCCTGAAGATAGAAGCCGCGGATCTTACACCCGTTCGTTATGGCGACCTGGCTGCAGTGAAAGTCGGCCAGTGGACATTCGCGGTTGGCAATCCATTCGGCCTCGCTAACGAACAAGGTAAGATGAGTGTAAAGGTTGGAACGGTCAGCCAACTCGGGCGAGACCTTACCCGCCGGCTGAACGGCAACGAGGACATTCGCTATTACGGCAATCTCATCGAATCATCATCAGCGATCAATCCGGGAAACAGTGGCGGGCCTTTATTCAACATCGACGGCGAAATCATCGGCGTCATCGCAGCCATAGATACGAGTTCCGGAGTGAGTGAAGGTGTTGGATTTGCAATTCCAATCGACAAAAACACCAAGCACATTCTCGCATCCCTTAAGCGAGGCGAGAAAGTCCGTTACGGCTTTCTCGGCGTACAAATTGGACCAACCAGAACGACCCCTTCATCGCCCTTTGTTCGACCTTCCAAAGTATTCGCTGGCGCCGAGATAACCGGAATCCTGGTTGCAGACGGCCCAGCAGATCAGGCAGGACTCCAAACCGGTGACGTCGTTCTGGAACTTGACGGGATATCCATCGAAAGTGCCGACCATCTGGTCCGACTTGTGGGGTTTGCGCCCGTTGGGTCCGAGCTTTCTGTGACATACCTACGACGCAACGTTAAGCGAAAGACAATTGTCACTCTCGCCGACAGACATCAATTTCT
>JAJDEA010000040.1 GCA_029260035.1 Phycisphaerae bacterium | reverse complement strand
CTCCAACGCCACTTGTCGGCGCGGATCGCAAAGCGTATGGCCCGTCAGCGTGCTCTTCGGCCCAACGATCGCAACAATATCACCCGCGGTCGCTTCGTCGAGTTGATCTCGCCGTTTAGCAAACATACGAAAAATACGGCTAATGTTTTCCTTTTCGCCCGTCGCAGTGTTTCGCAGTCTAAGATTTGCTTTCAGTGTTCCGGAATAGATGCGCAGGTAATAGAGATCGACTGGCTTTTCCGCCACAATCTTGAAGACAAAAGCTGCTAATGGCTCGGTCGAATTGCAATGTAGTTCATATTCCGTTTCTGCTTTCGTCGCGTCTGTTGCCATGACGGGCGGAACATCGAGAGGGCTTGGTAAGTAATCGCATACTGCATCCAGAAGTTTTTGCACGCCAATGTAACGAAGCGAGCTGCCACAGAACACAGGCGTGGCTACACGACGAATCGTTGCAGAGCGAATAGCCTGCCTGAGTTCGACCTCGCCTATCGGCTCCTCGCCGATGTATCGTTCCATGATCGCATCAGACGTTTCTGCAAGCGCTTCGATTAGGCGAGAGTGCCAGTTTTCTGCCATGTCCATAAGCTCGGGAGGAATTTCTCGAACGTCGAACGTCGCCCCCTTGGCACCCGGTTCGTAGTAAACAGCTTTCATGGCAACCAAATCGACCAGGCCTTGAAAATCCGCCTCGGCGCCAATGGGCCATTGAAGGACCAGAGGTTTCGCGTTGAGTCGCTCACGAATGGAGCTAACCGCCCGTTCAAAATCGGCACCCATTCGATCCATCTTATTGATGAAGCAAACTCGCGGTACTTCGTAACGATCCGCCTGACGCCAAACCGTTTCCGACTGCGCCTCGACGCCATCTTTGGCATCAAAAACAGCAACCATCCCGTCAAGAACACGCAAGGAACGTTCCACCTCGGCAGTGAAGTCCACATGTCCCGGCGTATCGATCAGGTTAATCATGTGATCACGCCAAAAGCAGCTTACCGCGGCTGAATATATGGTGATCCCCCGCCGTTGCTCCTGCTCATCGAAATCCGTCGTTGTAGTACCATCATCGACGTCTCCCATCCGGTGCGTTCGCCCCGTATAGAAGAGTATGCGTTCTGTGGTTGTCGTTTTGCCAGCGTCTATATGGGCGGCGATTCCGATGTTGCGAACTTTGGCGAGGTCGAGGCTCATGGATTGCCTATTCTCAATCGTTCTCAGGTTCGATCGTCGCAGGCCCGGAGTCGGGGCATGAATAAAGCAAGCCCACCCGAAATCGGGCGGGCTTAGCAATAATTCGTCCGGACCGTCTTACCAAGCAAAGTGTGCGAATGCCTTGTTTGCTTCGGCCATTTTATGCACGTTGTTTCGTTGTGTCACGGAGGTTCCTTCGTTGCGATAAGCACTTACAATTTCTTCGGCCAGGAATTCGCACATAGCCTTCCCCTTTCGACCGCGAATTGCATCCCGAATCCAACGAAACGCCAATGTCTGCTGTCTTTTTCGATTTACAGGCATGGGTACTTGATAGTTACTACCGCCCACACGCTTGGATCGTACTTCTACATTTGGCTTGCAGTTGTTGATCGCCTGTTCGAAAACCTCGTTCGGCGGTTCATCTTGCACGCGTTTGGCAATAATGTCCAACGCGTCATAGACGATGCGCGTCGCAACACTCTTCTTGCCATCGAGCATAATGATATTGATAAACTTCGGAATCAACATGCTGTTGTAACGCGTATCCGGCTTTAGCTGCGCCGCCGACTGGGTAAACTTCTTATAGGCCATCGTTCAATCTTATCCTGCCAGGAACTCTTCCAAAACAAACTACCGAAGCACCAGAAACGATTCTCGTGCCGATCTTATTTCAATTTCGATAACGAATCACCCTTTAGCGCTAAGCGGCGTATTTACGCGCACCGCGCAGGGTCAATACCAATGCCACCGCAAGCGCCAACTGAACCAAAGCTTTCACGGCAAACGGCACAAGGCCTTGCTTGACAGCCAAGCTCCAATCGCCACCGAAAAACAAAGTCACGCCGAGCAGGCCTGATACAAACAGCACCGCAAGTCCCGCTCCTCCGGAAAAGGCAAGCCGAACAGCAGTCGGGGTTCCTTTGCCTTTTAGCCAACTGATGATCCAGGCCGCTGCGACAAATCCAACCAAATAGCCACCCGTCACGCCCACCAATCCCTGCGATTGCGGTGTAAAAACGGGGAGCCCGCAAGTTCCGAGCGCCAAATATAAGGTCATCCCAGCCACTACACGGGACGGAGATAGCGCAAACCCGGCCAGCAATATGACAAGCGATTGCAAGGTCATGGGAACCACGCTGCCTGGAACCGGGATTCGCACCTGCGCCGCAAGTGCCATCGCCAAACAAACAGCTATGACACAGCATACAGCAGCCGTTGATGACGCCGATCTGACACGGACCAGATCGCTCGAATTCGCGGAATAATTTGTGGTCGTTTCTTTCACAGTGTCAAAACACAATTCATTGTACAGGGACGCTTTCCAACAAAGGAAAACGGTGCAATCGCACCAACAACCTATTTTCGTCGCTTCACGCCATACTTACTTCGACTTCGATTACGGGGCCTGCCCTCTTTATCACCCTCAACACCGCCGGTATCCAGCGTTCCACGTATAATGTGATAACGTACACCGGGAAGATCACGCACACGTCCGCCTCGAATCAGAACGATCGAGTGCTCCTGCAAGTTATGATCGATCCCGGGAATATACGCCGTAACTTCCTTACCGTTGGTTAGACGAACACGGGCAACTTTCCGGAGTGCGGAGTTCGGCTTCTTCGGTGTTTGCGTCTTGACCATAAGACACACGCCTCGCCGATGAGGACACTGGTCCATGTCGCGAACTTTCGACTTCTTGATTACTTTCCGCCGACCGCGGCGGACCAGTTGATTAATCGTTGGCATCACAACCTCTACTAAAGTAAATTCCACTACATCGGCACCCAAGCGTGCCATTTTTCTATTCCGATGAAGACAACCCTTCTTCCGAAGGAGCGTCACCTGTTTCCGGCTGCGAGGAAGGCACCTCTACAAACGCCTGCTCTGCACCAATCAATGTCTGCGTCGTCGCGGCTTCGGCCGTTGCCGCACCCGCAAGAATCGAAGCAACGGGGACACTCTCAGCCACCATCGCACTGGGGCCGACTGCTGCGACTTCCGGCTCCAGCATGATCGGCTCGCCAACAAGGTTGACCTTCATACTGCTGTACGGAGGGAATCCAGAACCAGCAGGAATCAGGTGCCCCAGTATGACATTTTCTTTCAAGCCACGCAACTCATCCGAAAAGCCCCCCAACGCCGCTTCCGTAAGTACTTTGGTCGTTTCCTGGAACGACGCGGATGAGATGAATGATTCACTTGATAGGCTCGCCTTGGTAATCCCAAGCAACATTGGCGTAGCGGATGCGGGTTTTGGTTTCTTCCCTTTGGCTGCTTCGCCGCCTTCTTCCTCTGTCGCCTCGTTCACGTCGGCCAATTCCGTTTTTGCGATAACCTGACCAACCTTAAGCTCAGAATCGCCCGCATTGGAAATCACAACACTCTTAGCCAGTCTGGCGTTTTCGGCCTTGAAGCGGAACCGATCGACCATTTCCCCCGGCAAGAACAAAGAGTCACCAGGCTGTTCAACCTTCACCTTGGAGAGCATTTGGCTAATGATAATTTCCAGGTGCTTGTCATTGATGGCCACATTCTGGCTTCGATAAACCGCTTGTACCTCACCCACCAGGTACTGATGCAAGGCTTCCTCGCCCTTAATTCGTAGTACATCATGCGGGATCATCGGCCCTTCGATGAGGGGATCACCTGCTTCTACAGTATCGCCCGCGTGAACCAGCAGATGTTTATCCTGCGGAACGTGGTGCTCCTTCTCCATGCCGCTTTCGCTTCTAGCGACAATCGTCATTTTGCCACGTCGTTTGTCAGCGCGAATCTCAATCGTTCCGGAGATTTCTGCCATGACCGACGGTTCTTTAGGACGCCTGGCCTCGAACACTTCTGTAATCCGTGGCAGACCACCAGTAATATCCTGCGTTCCGCCCATAGCACGGGGCTGTCGAGCAAGCTCCATACCGGCCATGATTTCGCTACCCTCTTCTACCTCAATCCTCGCCTTCGCAGGAAGATAATGGTAGTCGAGCACGTTACCGTCTTTGTCTTCAACGATGATTTGTGGATGTTTTTCACCTTTGTGCTCAATGACAGCAAACTTCGCACTGCCACCCTCTTGTTCGAGTCTGACCGTCTCGCCTTCGGCTATATCCTGGAACCGAACGAAGCCCGAAACCTCAGAGAGAATCGGAGTAAGATGCGGATCCCAATCACAAATCGTTTCGCCACGACCTATCTGCTGTCCATTCTTCACGGCCATCACCGAGCCGTAGGGAATCTTGTCTCGCGTCAGCTCGCGACCCTTTTCATCTTCGAGGATGACTTCGCCATTTCGCTTGAGTACGACAGCTCGCGTCGTCCCATCATCGTTGGGTACATCAACCGCGTTGAGATCGTGATAGCGTACCACGCCTTTTTGCGACGATTTGATTGAGTTCTCTGTAGCCGCCTTTTGCGCAACACCGCCCGTGTGAAACGTCCGCATGGTGAGTTGCGTCCCCGGTTCGCCGATGGACTGTGCGGCGATGATGCCAACAGCCATACCCAACTCAACAAGCCGGCCCGTTGACATATCCATGCCATAGCACAATGCACAAATGCCACGCGAGCTTTCGCAGGTAAGCGAACTACGAACGCGAATTCGGTCGAGACCAAGCTCTTCAATTCGAGCCGCGATCTCCTTTGTGATGATCTGATTTTCGCCCACGATCAACTCGTCGGTAACCGGATTGCGAATACCATCTCGAGCAACTCGCCCGATGATGCTCTCCCGAAGAGGAATGTCGACCTCTTCACCTTTGTAAAGAGCCTCCTTCGGAATACCGTTAATCGTTCCACAATCTTTCGCGTTGACAATCACGTTTTGCGCTACGTCCGCCAGCTTCCTGGTGAGGTATCCAGAGTCGGCTGTTTTCAGCGCCGTATCGGCCAATCCCTTTCGCGCACCGTGCGTTGAACTAAAGTATTCCAGAACGGACAATCCCTCCCGGAAGTTGGACTTAATTGGCGTCTCAATAATCTCGCCGGAAGGCTTGGCCATGAGCGCACGCATCCCAGCCAATTGACGAATCTGATCCACACTACCTCGCGCACCGGATTCGGTCATCAGGTAAATCGGGTTTAGATAAGGCTTTGCGCCTTTGTCCGTCGAGGATTTATAGTCATTATCTTCGCCACGATAATCAGTCTTGAGTTCTGTCATCATGGCAGAAGTGACAAGCTCTCGCACATGCACCCAGACGTCGATAATTTGATTGTATCGTTCGAGCCTGGTCAAACTTCCTTCGCTAAACGCTGCTTCGATCTTGTCGACCTTCAACTGAGCGGCGTCGATGATACCCGTCTTCGCCTTGGGCACGCGCATGTCCGTAATTCCGATTGACAAACCCGCCAGCGTACTGTGCTTGAAGCCCAACTCTTTGATTAAGTCCAACAACTCGATCGTTGCGGCTCGCCCAACAAGCTCGTAGCAATCCGCAACAACTCTGACCAGTCCTTTTTGAGAGAGTGCGCAATTATAAAATGGCATACCCGGTGCCAATACCTCGTCAAGGAAAAGTCGGCCAACCGTGGTAAGAACCCTTCGATGCGCAGGCATTGGTTCAATTTCGCCTTGCGCTTCTGAAACTACGAAATCACGATCGAGCCTTACAACAATTCTGTCGTGTATGCCGATTCGCTTGTGCTCGTAGGCCATGATAGCTTCAAACGGACTCGCGAATTTCATCGCGTCCTTTTCGTCAACCGCAGCACTTACATGATCCGTCGTGAGGTAAAACAGCCCCATAACGATGTCCTGCGTAGGCGACATAATGGGGCTGCCGTTAGCCGGACTGAAAATATTGTGCGGCGACATCATCAGAACATGGGTTTCCACTTGCGCCTCGATGGACAAAGGCAAATGGACCGCCATCTGGTCCCCATCGAAGTCAGCATTGAAGCCGCGACAAACGAGAGGATGAATGCGAATCGCGTTTCCTTCAACCAGGACAGGCTCGAACGCCTGAATGCCCATGCGATGCAAGGTCGGAGCACGGTTGAGCATGACCGGATGTTGATAGATCACTTCTTCCAGGATGTCCCATATCGCCTGGTCGCGACGCTCAAGCATTTTCTTGGCCGACTTGATCGTGTCAGCCAAGCCTCGCTCTTTGAGACGACGAATGATGAAGGGCTGAAATAACTCCAAGGCGATCTTTTTGGGCAAGCCGCATTGATGCAACTTCAGTTCAGGCCCCACCACAATCACAGAACGTGCCGAGTAATCGACACGCTTGCCAAGGAGGTTTTCACGGAATCGCCCCTGCTTGCCCTTAATCATGTCGGTCATCGACTTCAGCGGTCGATTGCTCGAACCAAGCACAGGCCTTCTGCATCGACCGTTGTCAAAAAGCGCATCCACTGCCTGCTGCAACATGCGCTTCTCATTTTGAATAATTACTTCCGGGGCGTTGAGATCGACCAACTTCTTCAGTCGGCTGTTGCGATTGATAATACGCCTGTAAAGATCGTTCAGGTCACTGGTCGCGAAATTCCCGCTATCCAAGAGAACCAAAGGCCGAAGGTCGGGCGGAATCACAGGAATAACGTCAAGCACCATCCACGACGTTTCGTTCATGGACTGCCTTAGCGCCTCAGCAATTTTGAGACGTTTCCCCAGGTCTTTCTCTTTCTGTTTGCTGCCTGTTTTGGCAAGCTCGTCACGCAACTCAATTGAAAGAAGTGTCAAATCGAGTTGGCTTAGCAACTCCTTGATGGACTCTGCGCCCATCATGGCGACAAACGAACTGCCATATTCAGTCAAAGCGGCACGGTATTCCTCTTCCGTGAGGAGCTGTTTGTGTTTTAGCGGCGTATCACCGGGGTCCGTTACAATGTAATCCTGGAAGTAGACAACCTTTTCCAAGGCAGCCGTTTTCACATCCAGCAATGCACCAAGCCTGGATGGCATGGACTTGAAAAACCAAATATGGATCACCGGCGCTGCAAGGTTGATATGCCCCATGCGCTTTCGCCGAACGCGAGAGTGCGTCACCTTTACGCCACACCGATCACAAATGATTCCTTTGTGCTTGGTCCCCTTGAACTTCCCGCACGCACATTCCCAGTCACGTTCCGGACCGAAAATACGCTCGCAAAAAAGCCCGTCTTTCTCAGGACGATATGTGCGGTAGTTGATCGTTTCCGGCTTCTTAACCTCACCAAACGACCAACTACGAATGTCGTTGGGCGATGCCAACGAAATGCGCACTCGGCTATAGTCATTTACTCGATCGTAAATCGTATCAATCATAAAATTGACAATCCTTTACGGGAATCTTCAAACCCAGCAATGTCTATCCAAAATGACTGCGTACAAGGCAAATCCAAGGCGTTACGAATCATTTGCCGACGAAGAAATACCAACATCCGGGATGCGCGTCTCTTGGGAAAGTTCCATCGCGACAACTCCCCGGAGTTTTCTAAAACCCAACTCTTCACAAAAATCAACTTCCGTCCCATAGGTCAAGGCGTCGATGCGTTCGACTCCATACTCACGAAGCTGACTCACGACTAGCAGCGCCATTTTTCTGGCAATACCTGCTTCGTCGTGCTCAATCCGGCCATCAGTTTTGGTAATGCAAGCAGGCCCTTGATACGAAGGATCAAGTTTGCATTCTGCAAGCCAACCGCTCAGGCCATCTGTTACGCCGCGAGCAAAACCGATGATCTCGCTGTTTCGACGGGCCACGACGAAACAAAACGTGTTATCAACCATGCGCTGCACTTTGTCGTGCGATTCCGTGGTCGGATGATTTTGACGTTTGTAGAACATCAGAATTTCTTTGGGGTCAGGCTTGGCCGACGAGTCAAATTCAATGCCATCAAACACCACATCAGCCTCCCTTCTCCGTGCCCCGTATCCACGCAATCCTGACAAAGCAGAATCATTACCAATCAACGGTCGCTGTTCGCTAACTCGCTCGCCTTTTCTCGAGGTAGATATTCAAACACAGCCCGCGTATCTCGTTGCATAGAACGTCGAATGACACAGGGGTGCCTGCTTCGAGCGTATTCTTGCCCTTTACCATCGTTTCATAAATCTTGGTTCGCCCTTCAACGTCATCGCTTTTCACCGTCAAGAGTTCCTGCAATATGTAGGCTGCGCCGTAAGCCTCCAAACCCCAGACTTCCATCTCTCCGAACCGCTGACCACCAGTTCGCGCTTTACCACCCAAAGGCTGTTGCGTAATCAAGCTGTAAGGTCCTGTAGCCCGCGCATGAATCTTGTCATCGACAAGATGATGTAGTTTGAGAATGTACATGTATCCAACCGTCACGGATTGGTCCAGGAACTCGCCGGTTCGGCCATCGCGCAGTCTGGCTTTCCCACCAGGTGGCAATGGAGTCAGCAAGTGATCCTTGATAGCCGCCTCCGCTGAAATCGTCGGATCGGCCGATCCCTCCTCCGCTTTCTGGCACGCCTCGGCAAGAGCTGCATGAACCTCTTCTTCCGTCGCACCATCGAACACAGGAGTGACCGCCTGAAAGCCCAACACTTTCGCCGCCCAGCCCAAATGTGTCTCGAGGAGCTGCCCAACATTCATTCTGGAAGGCACACCCAACGGATTAAGCATAATGTCGAGCGGCGTACCATCGGCGAGGAAAGGCATGTCCTCTTCGGGAAGAATCTTGGCAATGACGCCCTTGTTGCCATGTCGACCAGCCATTTTGTCGCCGACAGCGATGTGTCGCTTCGTCGCAACGTAAATCTTCACCATCTCGAGCACGCCCGAAGGTAACTCATCGCCACGCTTCATTTGTGCCGCTTTGCGATCACGCTCTTCAGTCAACTCGTCAATCCGCGGCCAATATCGATCGGTTATCGGCAAACAGTCCGCTCGTTTCGCAGCGGGCTTAACCCATTTCAAATCGCGAGCACGAACATGTTCACCAAAAACATCGATCTGCTCGAGAATGACTTCGTCCAGGTTACTGTGACCAACCTTCTGACGCGTATTCGGGTCAACCATCGGCTCACCCATTACTTCCTCAACCTCATTGCACATTTGCTTGAAGCAGGTGATGATTTTTAGATTCTGCGAAACAACGTACTCTTCGATCTCACTTGCGAGCTTGGCTTTCTGCTCGTCAGACATATGGAGTCGCCTGCTGAAGTGCTTCGCGCCAATGACAATACCCTGTTCACCGGTCGGCAGCTCTAGGGAATCATTCTTGACATCCTCGCCTGCCCGGCCAAAAATCGCATGCAACAACTTCTCTTCCGGGCTGAGTTCACTCTTTGATTTCGGACTGACCTTCCCAACGAGAATATCGCCTTGACGAACGCGCGTGCCGATTTGCACAATCCCCCGCTCATCCAGATTTGATAGCGCCTTCTCCGAAACGTTGGGTATATCAGCCGTGAATTCCTCTCGGCCCAACTTCGTGTCGCGCACCTCGACGTCATAATCGTCAACATGAATACTTGTAAGAGCATCTTTGCGGACGAGACGCTCGTTGATAATCATCGCGTCTTCAAAATTGTTGCCGTCGAACGTCATGAATCCGACAAGCAAGTTGCGTCCAAGAGAGAGTTCGCCCTGCAATGTGGCTGGCCCATCTGCAATAATCTCTCCTTCCTTGACCCGCTGACCAATCTGCACCAAAGGTTTCTGGTTCATGCAGGTCCGCTCATTTAGGCCCTGGAATTTCCGCAAGACATACTCGTCCGTTTCGTCAAGAACAATTCGTCCAGCATCGACATATGTGATTTTTCCAGCGGAGTTCGCACGCACTACCATGCCACTATTTTGTGCAACCGACTTCTCCATTCCCGTGGCAACAAAAGGTGGCTCTGCCCGCAATAGCGGAACGGCCTGACGTTGCATATTGGAGCCCATGAGTGCCCGGTTGGCGTCGTCGTGCTCAAGGAAGGGGATCAAAGATGCAGAAACCCCGATCGTCTGTTTTGGAGAAATATCAACGAAAGAAACATCTTCGCGCGGAACCTGCCCTAACTCGCCATGCAATCGCACAAGTAACACACCTTCATGCAACGCATCGGTGGCTGGGTTGACCGCCTCGGGCGGCCCCATGATCTCACGCATCTCTTCGTCCGCTCGGAGGTATGTAGCCTTACCAAGCGTGCCGCCTTTTTCGACCTTGCGATACGGAGTTATCAAAAACCCGTAATCGTCCACTTTGCTGTAAATACTCAACGAAGCAATCAGGCCGATGTTCGTACCTTCCGGCGTTTCGATCGGACAGATTCGACCGTAATGGCTGATGTGAACGTCGCGAACCTCGAAACCCGCTCGCTTTCGATTCAAACCGCCAGGCCCAAGCGCAGACAAGTGTCGCTCGTGCGTCAACTGAGACAAAGGATTTGTTTGATCGACAACTTGAGACAACTCACCCCGGCCAAAAAACAAATCAATAGACGAACTGATCGACTTGCTGTTTACGAGTTCTGCAACCCGGCCGATCTGCTCCGGGTCCTTCATGCTCATCCGCTCTTGCACGGTTCGGCGAAGCTTTAGAAAACCCTTACGCATCTCATCCGCGCAAAGCTCATCCAACGTCCGAAGCCGACGGTTGCCAAGATGGTCGATATCGTCCACAGCAAAAGCCGCTTCTCCCGTCCGCAACTTAAGGAGGTATCGCAGGCAGTTTGTCATGTCTTCCGTGGTCAATGTCATCGACCCGGCATCGCCTTTGAGGTCGAATTTACGATTCAGGCGAAAACGCCCAACCTTGCCAAGGCGGTATCGATTTTCGTCGTAGAATTTTTCAGCGAAAAGCTTCCGAGCCTTATCGAGTTGCGGAGGGTTTCCCGGTCGCAAACGGCCGTAAATCTTGAGGAGAGCCTCCTCATACGACCGACTCGTATCATCCGCAAGCGTATTAAGAATAATCGGATCGCTTACTTTCCCAATCACTTCCACTTGCTTGAGAGATGAACCCTGAAGCCTTTCCACCGCGTCACCAAATTGACATCCCGCACGAACGAGAATTTCCTCCGAATCTTCATCCATGATGGTTGAAACGGAATACATTTCGGGCTTCAGTGACGCGACCCGAATCGATTTGGTCTTGTAAAACTCGTTGACAATAGCTTCGTCAGATCCAAACTCCGGAGCCATGGCACGAAGAAAAGTCGTCGCAGCCAGCTTGCTCGATTGATCGATCCGAACCACAAGAACGTCTTTCTTGGTGACTTCGATTTCGATCCAGCTTCCCCGCTCGGGAATGATACGGCACGAGTGAAGCGCGCGATCGCCTTCGACTTGATCCTTAATGAAGTCAACACCGGGCGATCGATGCAACTGCGAAACAATAACGCGCTCGGCTCCGTTGATGATAAACTCGCCGCCGCCAATCATAATCGGCATGTCGCCGAGATAGATCAGATCTTCCTGGATTTCATCAGTGTCTTTGCGCACCAAACGCAGGCGAACTCGAAAAGGCATGCCATACGTCAACCGAAGCTCACGGCATTCGTCCGGCGTATACCGGGCTTTGCCTAGCTCGTAGTTGATATATTGGAGCGACAAGTTCCCATCATAACTATCGATCGGAAACATCTCACGCAATAACGACTCCAATCCGTGAGGCTCGCGATCATTTGGCGCGCAATCCTCCTGCAAGAAGCGTGCATAGGACTTCGTTTGGATTCCGAATAACTCCGGAACTTCCATCGCATCGCCAACTTTGGCGTAGTTTCTTACGGGAAGAGCAACGCTCATCGCATACCTTCCTTTTTCAGGTTGGTGACCCCACCATTAACAGCAGGTGTACCGTTTTGCCAACGCGCAAGGCCGACCCATAGGGTTCGGCTTGCCCAATCCTGGTGTTCACAATACTTCGCGGGGACAACCAATCGGTCGTTGAGGCATCCGGTAGACCAGCTGTCCCAATATGCTGATCGTTCGCGCCTCATGACTGACGTGAATGAATACTGGCATGTTCCGCCGACATCGCCATGCCGGACTCTGCCAAGGAGGGGCTATCAAGCACAACCCGAAACTTGATACCTTTCCGCAAGGCAAAGCAAGAAACTACTTGATGGCAACAGTGCCACCAGCTTCTTCGATTTCCTTCTTGATTTTCTCGGCGTCTTCTTTTGAAACGCCTTCCTTGATCGCCTTCGGGCAACTTTCGACAAGCTCTTTGGCTTCTTTCAGGCCAAGCGCCGTAATCGAACGAACAGCCTTGATGACCTGTATTTTCTTATCGCCGAAGTTTTCGAGAACTGCATCAAATGCCGTTTTCTCTTCGGCCTCCTCTGCACCGCCGCCCCCGCCGCCAGCAGCCATAACAACACCACCGCCAGCCGGTTCGATTCCATGAACTTCCTTCATGCAATCAACCAGGGACTGCGCATCCTTAACCGTCAGGCCAACTAGCTTTTCAGCAAGATCGCTGATTTCCGAACTAAATTCTTTGGCTGGTGCTTCTGCCATTTCGTACTACTCCTTCGATATCAATCCGCCACGCCAATAGGCGACTCATCCCGAGATGATTCATTTCATCCGCTTTCGCGAACCAGTCAGCATGCTGCGTTTCTGTTATGCAAATTCCAAACGCCTCCAAGACCTTTAAGCCAGGAGGGGAACACTTTAACCTTTTTCAACGATCGCCTTAAGACAACCAGCGATCTTGCCTTGCGGCGACTGCATGCAGCCCGCAATCGATCGCCCTGGCGAACTGACCAACCCCGTCAAGTCACCAAGGATATCGTTAAGCGTTCGCATCTTCGAAAGCTCTTCGACCGTAAGAAGAGCAGGGTCGCCAGCAAACATAGCCTGCTTAAGTTTTAGATTCGCAAACTCCTTGGCGGCGGCAACCAATGTTTTGGCCACCTCAACCAGCGACTCTGTTGACGTCACCAAGGCACAGGGACCTGTTAGGCTCTTGCCCAAAGGCTCAAGGACGGTGTCGTCAAATGCTCGCCGGGCGAGACTGTTCTTCACAACTTCGACTCGAGCAGATTTTTCGCGCAAACTTCCGCGAAGCGCCTCTTGTTCTTCAACTTTCATGCCCGATAGTTCGACAACGCACGCTTCCTGTACGCCTTGGTATTCGCCGCGCAATTGGTTTGTTATCAATTCCTTAATGGGCTTACTCATCGCTTTTTCCTATTCAGGGGCCCTGACATCAGCAACCAAGGCATCCTCCAAGAGGCACAAAACAGAGCCTCCAATTATGATTATGCGGCAGCATCTATGGTCACAGATGGCGTCCGCGTTGCACTAATACAAATCCGTTTGATGTACTGTCCTTTGGTCGCTGTTGGTTTTGCACTTGTGATGTGCGAAATCACGGCTTCAATGTTCTCTTTGAGGTCTTCAACAGGAAAACCGATTTTGCCGACCGGAAGGTGAATATTACCACCAGCATCGTTTCGATACTCAAGTCTTCCCATCGAGAATTCTTTCGCCGCGGTTTCAACATCCGGCGTCACGGTGCCCGCCTTGGGAGAGGGCATTTTCCCTTGGGGGCCAAGGACGCGCCCGAGCTTGCCAACCTTCCCCATCATGGACGGATGAGCAATCGCAACATCGAAGTCCAGCCAACCATCTTGAATTTTCTTTACCAATTCATCGCCGCCAGCTTCCGCAGCTCCCGCTGCTATGGCTTTTTCCGCAAGGTCGCCCTCGCAGAACGCGATCACTACTCGCGATTTCCCAAGCCCCTTGGGCAGTGACAACGCACCGCGCACCATCTGGTCCGCGTGTCGTGGGTCGATCCCCAAGTGCATAACGATTTCGACGGACTGCTCCGTTGACTTGCGCTTTTTTCCATTCTTATAGGTGCGGTCACCCTTGACGGCAGCCATTTTCTTTAATGCTTCAACGCCGTTAGCGATACTCATTGCCTGATCTGAACTGGATATCAGCTCAGCTTGTTTGCGGTATGTCACACTGCGTGTCACCATCTATTCATGCCTCCAAATTTCGGCGGTTCGACGCCTAGTCTACTACGTCGATCCCCATCGATCGCGCCGTCCCCGCTACCACACGCGCCGCCGCATCCAGATCAAAAGCATTCAAGTCCGGCAGCTTTCGCTCTGCTATTTCGCGAAGCTGCGACTGAGTCACAGTGCCGACTTTTTCTTTATGGGGAACCCCACTCCCCTTGGCCACCTTGGCTGCATCTTTCAGCAGGACCGCAGCGGGCGGGCTCTTGACGATAAAACCAAACGAGCGATCCGCATAAACTTCAATCACAACAGATACGGTCATACCGTTCAGGTCTGCCGTCTGTGCGTTAAACTGCTGAACAAACTGCCCAATGTTGACACCATGCTGTCCCAAAGCAGGGCCGATAGGCGGCGCGGGTGTAGCCTTTCCACCCGGCGCCTGCAGTTTAATGGTCGCAGTAATTTCCTTCTTCGCCACCGTCTTAACTTCCCTTCTTGAACACTAAGCCGCCGAAGTACTCACCGAGCCAGCTAGCGTGGAGTCTATTCCTCTACTTTTTCGATCTGCCAATATCCAACCTCGACAGGCGTGAGTCTTCCGAAAATTGCGACGTTTACCGAGACAATGCCCCGTCTTTCGTCGACGGTGTCCACTTCGCCCTCGAAACTCTCGAACGCTCCATCGGTAACCTTAACTTGATCGCCTGACTTAATGTTGATACCCGAAAGAGCAGCATCTTCGTCGGCCTTTTCCGAGGCAGCCAACATTTGAACGACTTCATGTTCGGGCATGCTTGTTGGCTTGCCCTCAGATCCAATAAAGTCGCCGACACCTGAGGTCTCTTTAATCATGAACCAAACATTATCCGCGACTGCTCCGTCTTCCTCGCATGCCATTTCAACAAAGACATAGCCAGGGTAGAGCTTGCGTTCCATGATCTTGCGCACGCCAGCTTTTACGCGCATCTCTTTGAGAGTCGGAACGAGCACGCGACCTATATAGGTTTCGAGCGCCTCGATCTTGATTTTCCTGAGCAACGCATTGCGGACAGACTCCTCCTTATTCGACGCAACACGAAGGACATACCATTGCATGCCCGGAGCGGTCGTTTCTGTAGACGGAGGAGTTGTAGTCGATTCAGGTTCCATACACTACGTTTTCAATACACCAAGGCCTGAAAAGAACCATTGGAAAAACAGATCCACAACAAAAAGCAATGCAGCCAAAAGAAAGGTGAAAAGGATAACGACTTTCGTCGAACCAATGATCTCCTTGCGATCCGACCAACTCACCTTCTTCATTTCCCCTTCAGTTGCAATCATGAACTCGCTTGCACTGCGGTTGCAAAAAACACACCACCACGCAACGGCACCGAGAGCCACAAAAAACAGCATCGGAATTCCAGCGGTGACAAGAAGTCGCCATCCCTCATCGCCTTCGAAGACCTGAAGTTGCTGATAAAGAAAATAGCTTCCCCACGACAACAGAATCCCCACGGCAACACGAGTTGAAGTGCGCGTAGTTCTGCCTTGCTGTGGCTTGTGCTGGCGAAACAGACTTCCACCCGAGTCATTTGGTAAAGACCTGCCGCCGCCATCGGCTGGCACACTTGGATTCACATGGCTCATCGTAAGTGTCCTACTAAACGCCAAAGAAGGCTTCAACAACAAGCCCTGCACCCACAAAGCAAGAACCTGATTTCCCAGGCCCTACACAGGAGCGGAGGGACTCGAACCCACAACCGCCGGTTTTGGAAACCGGTGCTCTGCCAAATTGAGCTACGCTCCTACACCGATCGACCGGGCACCAGCTTCGACGCCCTATTTTCTCTTCACCTTGTGGGGCGTACGCTTGCGCTCTCTTTTACAATACTTGGAAAGCTCAAGCTTGGGAGTGCCGCCCATCACATTAACGCTAGTGCGATAATTGAGGTCGTTACACTCTTTGCACTGCAACCACACATATTCTCGTTTCGTAGCCTTGGCCATGATCGCCTCAGTCTAGTTGTCCAAGACAACAAAATTACTCAATTACTTTGATAACCACGCCGGAACCAACCGTACGGCCACCCTCGCGAACGGCGAAACGCAATCCTTCTTCCATACCGATAGGCTTGCCAAGCGTAACCACCATTTCAATATTATCGCCGGGCATACACATCTCAGCGCCTTGCAGCTCCAATGCACCCGTCACGTCAGTGGTGCGGAAGTAAAATTGCGGCCTATATCCATTGAAGAACGGAGTATGACGACCACCTTCTTCTTGGGTCAAGACATACACCTGTGATTCAAACTTCGTATGAGGATTAATCGTACCGGGTTTCGCCAGCACTTGACCTCGCTCAATTTCGTCTTTCTTGGTGCCACGAAGAAGGCATCCTACGTTATCGCCAGCCATGCCGGAATCGAGCGTCTTGTTGAACATCTCTACGCCCGTCACGGTCGTCTTTGTGGTATCGACCAGGCCAACAATTTCAACTTCTTCGCCAACCACAACTTGTCCGCGGTCGATACGTCCCGTCGCCACGGTTCCTCGCCCCTTGATACTGAATACGTCCTCGACAGACATCAAGAAAGGCTGATCGACGTCACGCTCAGGCTCTGGAATCGAGCTATCCAGCGCTGCCATCAACTCTGTGATGCACTTCGACTTTTCTTCATCACCAGGCTCCTGCGTGGCAGGAAGTGACGACCCTCTGATGACGGGAATATCATCGCCAGGGAAATCGTACTTGCTCAGAAGTTCACGAACTTCCATTTCTACCAAGTCAAGCAACTCAGGATCATCCACCAAATCGACCTTGTTCAGGAAAACGACCAAGTGAGGCACGTTTACCTGTCTCGCAAGCAGAATATGTTCGCGAGTTTGAGGCATCGGGCCGTCAGCGGCTGACACGACAAGAATCGCACCATCCATCTGCGCGGCACCAGTAATCATGTTCTTGACATAGTCGGCGTGACCTGGGCAATCGATATGCGCATAGTGACGACTCTCGCTTTCATACTCTACGTGAGATGTAGCGATCGTTAGAATCTTGGTCGAATCACGACGACCTTGCGATTCAGACGCCTTAGCTACCTCGTCATACGAAACCGCCTTTGCCAACCCTTTCGCAGCCTGAACCAAACAAATCGCCGACGTCAACGTGGTCTTCCCATGGTCGACGTGGCCGATCGTACCCACATTTAAGTGAGGTTTCGTCCGCTCGAACGTTTCCTTAGCCATCCGAAATCTACCTCCACTCGCAAAGACGCATGAACAACCTGTCGCCCATTCGTCAGGCCGACCGCCCAAGGCGCCGCAACAAAAATTCCGATCCTAACAGCGTGATCGTTTCCACGCTGAAACACAATCCATCAATAAAACAAATGCCGGCAGCATGTTCGTCCAAGCTGCTGACGGGATTCGAACCCGTGACCTCGTCCTTACCAAGGACGCACTCTACCAGCTGAGCTACAGCAGCGATGCAAGCAACCTGTCGGCAGCCATTCACCTAACTCACCGGCGACCGCACACTTTACATACCACCCTCGCAGCACGCCTCTTTCAGGCATTGCGTGCCAAAGTCAAAATGCCGCAAAGTGCAGGGCGCACCACGACTTACAACGTTTCGTACGTTGCACCCGTAGCCAGAGCCGGGCGAGTATACGCGTCCGCAAAAGATTGTCAAACTGGAATAAGACAAACATCCATAAAGTGGAGTCTGACAATCTCGACGGAAACGAATACATGCGGAGGCACGTCCACGTTTCGTTTTCGGGGTGCTGATTTGCCGTCTCAACCGTACCAATCTACTCCCAAATCCGCGTCTTCAAGACGAACAATCGATGCACTCCGAACACCTCGCCCCCGAGTTCACCGGCTTAGATGAACCAGCAATCCGCAGCCTCGATACAACCGATCCGATCCTGCATTGCAGTGCCACTTTCCTTTGTCGCAGACCACTACACGTCGCAGGCCTGGAATTACAGGCGTGCCGCTGAAACACTGCGTTCATTTGCTATGATCGAGCCGAACTATCGGCTATCCGCCCACGGCACAGATCAGCGGGTTGTTCCTGATTCTGCCGGGGCATAGTATGGCTACGAAGTCCGACCGGCAAAACGAGACTGCGAGTGGGTAACGTTTTTCGAGCAATCATTGGCTGGAGGTACAATTCACTTGGAAACACGCCCCCTTGGTGACAGCGGAATCGAAGTGTCGGCTATATCCCTCGGCAAATGGGCTATGGGTGCGACTGTCGAGACTTGGGGGCATGTAGACGACCGGGAGTCGATTGCGGCAATCCACCAGGCGCTCGACGCCGGGATCAACCTGATCGATACCGCGCCCATTTACGGACTTGGGCACAGTGAAGAGATTGTCGGCAAAGCGATCTCGGGCAGGCGCGACGAGGTCATACTTGCAACAAAATGTGGCCTGCTGTTTCCAAAATCAAGCAACGAACTTCCGCAGCGGTGTCTCAAGCCCGAGAGTATTCAGCGCGAATGCGAGAGTAGTCTGAGACGGCTGCGTACCGACTATATTGATCTTTACCAATGCCATTGGCCGGACCCGGATACGCCGATTCGCGAGACGATGGAAGCTTTAAGGCTCCTCATCGAGCAGGACAAAATCCGAGCCATCGGATTATCTAATTATGGCTGCGAGAAAATCGCCGCCGCCCGTGAGTTCGGCCCAATCCACTCCTTACAGCCGCCCTTCTCGATGGTCCAGCCGCGAACCGCTGAGGAGATTCTCCCGTTTTGCCACGATCACGGCATCGCCGTATTGCCTTATAGCCCGCTTGGTAAAGGTTTGCTTACCGGAAAATTCGACGAAAATTCAGAACTGACGGGTATACGAGCGAGAGATCCGGAGTTTCTTGGTAGTCGTTTCAAGGCCAACTTGCGCGTCGTTGATGGATTGAAGGAAATTGCCATGAACTACGACAAGACCGTCGCACAATTGGCGATTAATTGGGCTGTTCATTATCCTGGCGTTACCTCCCCCATCGTCGGAGCCAAACGACCGTCTCAAGTTATTGAAAATGTTGGCGGCGTTGGGTGGACAATCGAGGAGCCAGATATGGCCAAAATAGGAAAACTGATGGAAGGCGACGTTGATGGATGCTGACATCCCAACCCATAATCCGCCAATTGTGGGGCAAACGGCATCCATTCATCGGGCGGATCGACTCTCTTCCGGGCTGAAAGAGGCAGAATCATTGACTGCGCTATCCTCAGCTGTTGGTGGCTCCAAAACTAACGCTCCCGGCGATCCGCAATTTCGAGGTCGAAGCAATCCGGCCTTGGCCATTATTGCATCTATCATAGTAGGGGCAGCCGTCGTCCTTGCTGGACCTTTTCAATATCTTTGCGGTGCGACAATTCGTGTATCCAGCCACGATCTTGATAAGAACATGCCATTGCTAAGGCAGCAACTACTGGATTATTCGTGGACCAAACTTAGTCCTTCTCTTCGAGGCAATGGTGCACCTAATAATTGGTTTGTCGACGTTCCCAGCTCAGCCCTTCTCCGGCTTAATCTCGCTACGTCGAATCAATCGACGGGAGTCGCTCTCGTGCGAGAGATTGCTGGTTCCTTTGTAGAATCGGTCGATCGACAGCTCGCGGAAATGCGATCATCCAAATCGGATGGGGAGCTTGCTTTGACGGAATCGTCAGTCGCTCTCGGTCGCCAGCTTCAAGAGGCGGAGGAACTTCTGAGAGAGGCAGCCGCATCCAAACCCACGGATGACCCGAGATCACGGCAACAGGCGTTGCTGGAGAACTTTCGATCCATTCGGACAGGCTATGCAAAAGCGATGACTTCGTTGGAAGACGCGTCTTCGCAAATGCAGGCCCTGAGACAGCAGGGAGAACCAATTCACGGCGTCATTACTGCCGAAACGCGGGATCAAGCCTATCACGCGAATCTCGCACTACAGCAAGACTTGCGCGAACTCCGTGTAACCATGACTGAGTTGAAACTCGCAATGCTGAAGACCTGGCAAGATTCTTCTGCACTTCTGGATCGACTTGGTGAGACCTCGCACGTTTTCGTTAGCCCTTCGTCAAATCCGTCGCCACCTTCTTCGCTGACAAACTCTTCGGAATCACTGCAATCCATTCAGCTAAACGCCAAGGCTTACGATGAAGCCTTAGCGGATTTCGCCCTGGCTTGGACGAAGGAGTTCACCACCCTTCAACAATCCCAGATTGATTCACTTTCACCTTCCATATTGGGGGCACACAAGCGGGCGCAAACACTGCTGAATCGTTTTCTGTTCGAGGGTGGCAAGATGTTGAGTGCCGTACGCAAGTCGGTCCAGAAAATCACGGATAGCTCTCCCGACCAGGCAAAATTTCATGTTTGGCAATCGAATCTCATCCGGCGTTTTGAGGAATTGCAATCGCAACATCACCGCTTTGAATTTGCGGCAGGTCGAATTCAGCCTCAGAATTCCTACAAACTAAACAGCGCTCTCCAGGGAACGATCGGCTTGCAACGTCGTTCTCAACGACAGATTCAGACGATCGAAAAAGAGCTTGAAGCCATTGCGTTGAGGGGAGCATCAGATCAATACACACATGACTTGCTTGCAGCGCAAACAACAATCGAGACAATTCGCGCCTCGGCCGACGCAGCCATCAAGAGATTGGTGGAAATCCAGGATGAATTGAATGAGAATATTGAATTAACAGAATCCGCTCTCCGAATCGACATTCAGCAGGAATTCGCAAGTCGTGAAATCCAAAGCACAAAGGCAGGCCTGGAACGAACCGAGTCGCATCTGCACGGACTCGAACAAAAGCGAATCGCAGCAATCGGCGACATCGAAATGACCCTTGTTGAATCAAAGGTGATCGATGGACCTATCGACTTAAAAAAACGCCTTCAGACAGGCGGGGTAGGCTCACTGTTGACTTTGCTAACCGTTGGACTGGGGCAATGGTGGTTCGGTCGGCGCCCTTAACTCAGGATTAATGCCCGCCAACACTGTTTCCGTTTCACCTTTGGCAGAGAGAATGAATGCTCTTCATACTTCAGACCATACTTCAATTCGTACTCATCCTGCTTGTCGTTGAAAGTGCCACAAACACGGCATACGCAGGGGAATCTGCCAACGACAATCATAACCCTCATTGGGTGTCGGTTGCGCGCTGGTATTATGTAGACATCGAATCGTTCCGAAACGGCGAAGACTCTATCGATTCAGCGGAAACGCCACAACAAGAGGCACCCTCGCCAGCAGACCGGAAAGACAGGATGAAAGCATCGGAATCGGAGCCTAACGGCGGAGACTTGCAAGGAGTTTATCAGAGCCTGAATTACTTAGATCGGCTCGGCTTCAACGCGATTTATCTCACCTCACCATTCGTACCGGGAATCAGTCGTTCGCGCCTATCCCCCCAGTTGCGTCATATTTCTCCAAAATTTGCAGTAGCCGACTCGCGCTCGGAACAGAAAACCAAGGATCAAGCGTATGAAGAGAACGACTTCAACAAGGCGGACGATCATCTCTTGCGTGTGATCAGCAAGGCCCACGCGATGGATATGCGTATCGTAGTTGAGATGCCATTTGACCTTGACACCAACCCGCGCACTAACGGAAACCCACTCGACAGCACATCGCCAACTGCGATCGCCGATCAATTGTATGCGCAGACCAAGCCTTGGATGGACCCAAACAACGACGGTGATCCTTCTGACGGCGTTGACGGCTGGTCTGTTCCATGCTTTAGCGGACAAGCAGGTGAGGTCGTCCAACTTTGGATTGGTCACTGCCAAGAATTCAATCCGAACCTCGCGATTCTAAGAGGGCATCAAATAGATCAATTAAAGTGCCGCCTGGACGACCTGCATATTGACACTAGCATCGGGCAAACGATTCTTCGATTCTTCCAGCTGAAGAAAACCAGCCCTGACATTGACACATTATCGCAGGCCCTCGGACGTCTGAGCAACAGCAATACGAAACAGAAAGCGCCTCCGCCAATTCGCTTCCTCGGTTCCGAAGTAACGGGTCGCGCGCTAACGCAAATACTTAGCGACGAAGTGTCTAATGAGCACACCGCACCCCAAGAGCCCGTCAGCCAAACAGCTATTGCTAAGCTCAAACTCGCCATGATCCTGCATGCCTTCCTTCCAGGGCCGACAATCAATTATTTTGGTGAAGAGATAGGGTTGCTCGACGGATCTGGCGGATCTTCGCAAGCACGGATGTGGCAAGATAGCGCCGACAAGGATTTGAAACTTGGTATTGCAAGTGATGACATTCTTGCCCTGGTACACCTGCTTAATGCTATGCGGGCACAACGACAGATTTTGCAAACCGGCAAGCTGGAACACGTTCAGCTTGATGCATCGAGTGACGTCCTGGCGTGGGCAAGAGTCCAGGGTCGCTCGCAATTCATTCTCGTCATGAACAGCGGGCCGGAAAGAAGAAAAGCCGTGCTCGACGTTGCGCTTCCCGGGCAGCGAGTCGGCTTGCTGACACCGCAAATTTCTCCGCGCAAATCAAGTAGGTGGAAGAGGCCAACGAAAAGCCGTCAACTTTCTCGAATTATCATGGGAGGCAGCCAACAAATCGCCAACGAGTGGGGTGAAATTGAGTTTTGGCTCGCTCCACACAGTGTCAGCTATGTCATAGTCGGCGAGCAAGGTCTCGATTAGCCTGGCGAACGGCCAAGCGTAGCAGCGAATCGCTCTATGGCGCGTGTAGAAAGTGCATCCGAACGCTACAGCAGGATAGAGATTGCTCTAGCCTTCAGACATTGAGGACTATCGTCGGCTGACGGACTAACCCGCTTGTGCGATCCACCGCAACATATACATACAAACGACGCCCGCATAAGTCCCCAAGACATAGCCCGCTATCGCCAGCAGCGCTCCGACCGGCGCAAGCGCCGGATGAAACGCAGCAGCAACCACCGGCGCACTCGCCGCCCCACCAATGTTCGCTTGCGACCCCACCGCTACGAAGAATAACGGAGCCTTGATGATCTTGGCGACTGTCAACAACACGACAACGTGAACAGCCATCCAAACAAAACCCATGACGAGAAAACCCGGAGCCTCGATGATTTTCATGAAATCGGCGCCAGCTCCAATACACGCTACAAGTAGATAAATCATAACCGAGCCAACCTTTGACGCGCCAGCCCCTTCCAGATTGCGCGCTCTCGTGAACGAAAGCGCAACGCCCATGGTTGTAACCAATACATATTTCCACGTTGAATGAGAAATCAGAGTCCCCCACTTTTCCGATTTGATTTCTGGCAGGAGCGCCCCCAGCTTGAAACTCACCCAACTACCCACGAAACCAAGGGCTATGATTGTGAGCAGGTCGGGCATGGTGGCGATTCGATTGGTTCGCTCTTGAAAATCCGTCATGCGTCGTTCCAAATCACGGATAGCACTCGCGTCGGCACCGGTCCTCTTGTCGATTTGATTCTGGCGAGCAGAGAGATAGAGAAGGACGCCCATCCAAATGTTCGCCACAAATACATCGGGTATAACGATGAGGCCGAACATAGCGCTCGATGTTTCCGCAATTTCTCCTAGTGCTACATAGTTAGCCCCCCCGCCAATCCAACTTCCAGCCAGGGCTGTCATCCCCCGCCAGGCATCATCCGGCAACGCAATGCTTGTCGGCAGCACCCATTGGCAAACCAAAAGAGAAATCGGCCCACCAATAACCACGCCAAAAGTACCGGCTAGAAGCATGATGCCCGCCTTCGGGCCAAGCCTGATGATCGCTGGCAGGTCCAAAGCCAAAATCAACAGCAACAAGCTGGCTGGTAACAGAAACGCTTTCACCCAAGCATAGAGTTCGGCTTCCTCTGGAATGATTTTAAGCGTCGTAAGCAATGTCGGTACAAAATAGCAAAACACAAGTGACGGGATGATCTTAAAAACCTTTCCGACCACCGGATGCTGCACAAGCCAAAAAATGATCGCAAGCACACCAAGCAGCACCGCCAGGATGCCCGCATCATGCTCAACGAGAATCGATGAGCTTTTCGATTCGGGCACTGCTGATGCAGGAAATACCAAGAGAGCGCCAATTGCCGTGGATATATTCGATGTAATCATGCGGGATTGATAATAGATTGTAGGCAGGAGGTCCAGTCAGAATCCTTCATCATCAAGAGTTGCATCTGCTTTTTCATTATCATTCGAATTGAGCAGCTGCAACTTCGTGTCATTCCCCCATTGAAGAGCCATAAGGTATTCAAAAGCGATGGCCAACCCCTTTCGCCGAGGGAGGGAACCCCCAATCAGGAAAATCGCAAGAGGAATAACGATAGCCTGCCCGGTTGCAATATCATCCGGCCGAATGAGAAACATGCCGACAACCAGCAACCCGGTAATGAATGCCGTGCTGACATACATGAACGCCCAGGTGTTACCTTCATCCCGTGCAATTTCCAAATCGCAATTTGAGCATCGCTCGACAAGGGTATACCAACTCTCAAACAAGCGCGACTGACCACATTGTGGACAGTGTTTGCAAAACCCTCGTC
>JAJDEA010000039.1 GCA_029260035.1 Phycisphaerae bacterium | reverse complement strand
CGATCCGCCCGTAAGCTACACTATCTTTTCGTCGTTCACCGTTAAGTCTAACTCATCGTCACGGTTTACGATGCTGATTCGTCCTCCAGTCGTGTAAAGCACTAGCTTGTCGTCACCGAACTCCACAGAGTCCAGCAGCTTTCCAGAAAAACCCTCAAGGAATCGTAATTGAAAGTCATCGGCTGTGGGCCGCAGTTTACTCTTGAGAACAGACACTTTGCCGTTACCGGCGCACGTAAGGTTAAAGCTGGGACCATCCCGAAATTCGACGCCGACACCGATAGGTGGATCCGCCAATTCCCCATACGTCCAAAATACAAGGTAGACGTTACCAATCGCAGATCCGATCCGTCGCTGTAATTTCTCTTCGAGCGATTTTCGGCTCATGGTATGAGGACTCCGTTCATAAGCCTCAAGGTGTTGAATCCACCGAACGGCCCCATGCCGCAAATGAATAACCAGCCTTCACGATTGAGCCGTCGTTCAAATGGCACTAGATTCATGCAGCAATTGATGACTTAGGCAGGCCATCGAACTACTACCCTTCCAAGCTTAAACGATCCGCCCGTAAGCTACACTATCTTTTCGTCGTTCACCGTTAGGTCTAACTCATCGTCACGGTTTACGATGCAGATTCGACCTCCAGTCGTGTACAGCACTAGCTTGTCGTCACCGAACTCCACAGAGTCCAGCAGCTTTCCAGAAAAGCCCTCAAGGGATCGGAGCTGACAGCCTTCTGCTTCTCTTCGCAGTTGCCCCTTGCGGATAGACACTTTGTCGTTACCGGTGCCCAAAAAGATAAAGTTGGGACCATCCCGAAATTCGACGCCAAGGGCGATTAGTGATTCTGGTAATTCTTCATCTGTCCAGACTTCAATGTAGACGTTATCAATCGCAGATCCGATCCGTCGCTGTAATTTCTCTTCGAGCGATTTTCGGCTCATGGTATGAGGACTCCGTTCATAAGCCTCAGGCTGTCGAATCCATCGAACAGCCCCATGGCACAAATGAATCACCAGCCTTCACGATTGAGTCATCTTTCAAATGGCACCATTCTTATGCAGCAATGAATAACGAAAACAGGCCATCGACTTGCCCAACCTGGCTATCGGTTTAGCTCGCAGTCAATACCCTCAAGAGCCGCGAGCACACCTCCGTACAATCCCGAGTCTGCATTGGAATTCGGAATATAATCTCCGGGGTGCAACAGAACTCCCCGCTCACGGATTTCGTTGATTGCCTTCTCAAACCATGCCGTCAGGTTGTCTTCGATTTTCACGGAAATCTCTGGACCGTGATTCATAAAAACGACCGTATTCTCAGGGTATTTTGAGGATGATGCTGCAACACAGTCAAAGTCACCGTTGCCCCAATTATGAAAGGATAGCAATCCCTGATTCGAAAAATAATCCTGCTCCTGCAAAGACATGATCACCTGCCCGAAAAGGGAAAGACCATTCGCAAACATGAGCAGGTCTCTGAGTTCTAGTGGAATCTTGACGCCTAATCTGCCCTCTCGATCGTTCAAGTCCCGCTCTGAAGCCGGAACACTTGCCTCAAGCTTCAAGCGATTGCCGTCTTCGTCTTCCAATTCTAGGTTCATCGCCGAATCCAGAATCTCGATAATGTGACTCATGGCTCATTCCACAGATTCGATGAATTCATGACCAGTTTTAGTCTGCCGCCCGGACGCATCTCCTCTTTTCTGCCCGCGCGGACGGCTCATTCGCAAAGTGTACCATGTGCCACATCGTGACTTTGGTGATAAGCCGAATACTAGGCAACCCGAACGCGCTGTGTGCCTCGGCGAATGCGTCCGAGCACGAAGGGTTTTTCGCCAGCCTTCTTGAGCACATGCATGACACCGTTTACGAAATGAGGCCTGACAATCAACACATACCCCACGCCCATGTTGAACACTTTGAACATCTCACTTTGCGTCGTACCAAGCCGTTTTAGAAAATCGAAAATGGGGGGCGGCTTCCAGGCATTCCGGCGGATCACGGCATCACAATTTCGCGGCAGAACACGCTCAATGTTTTCATGAAGCCCGCCACCCGTAATATGCGCCATGCCCGTCACAACGCGCTTCACCCGGTATGCACGCAACACCGCATGCACCGCTTTCACATAAATCCGCGTCGGCCTTAACACGGCGTCACCCAGTGATTCGCCAAGCTCTCCGTATACCCTGTCCAATCGGCAGCGTTTTTTTGCAATCAACTTGCGAACAAGAGAATAACCATTGGAGTGAATGCCGCTCGACGGAAGTGCCACCATAACGTCTTTTGGCTGAACGCGCGAACCATCGATCGTTCGGCCATACTCAACAACCCCAACCGCAAAGCCCGCAAGATCAAACTCACCTTTGCGGTACAAATCCGGCATTTCTGCCGTTTCGCCGCCCAACAGAGCGCAGTCAGCTTCCCGGCAACCCGCCGCAATCCCCTCAATCACCTCAGCCAATCTCTTTGGAGCAAGCTTGTGAACAGCCAAATAATCCAGGAAGAACAAAGGCTCCGCACCGCAGGCAATTAGATCGTTGACGTTCATCGCAACGAGATCAATGCCGATCGTGGATAGCCGATTCATCTCAATGGCGATTAGCACCTTCGTACCAACGCCATCTGTACAGCCTACCAACACGGGTCGTTTGTAGTTATTGCGAAAAAGCTGCTCGTCATAGTCAAGACGAAACAAACCTGCAAATTGGCCGTGCCTCTGCTTTGGCACGCGCGGACCATAGGTACTCGCCATCGCCGACTGGATCGCGCCGACCCATTGCGTGTTCGCTGAAACGTCCACGCCGCTGTCTTTGTATGTGATCAAACCGACCGATCCTCATCTAAGAGCAACCGACAACCAATTTGCAGCCAAGATTGGATTTGCTTTATGTGAACATCTTGAGCTGGCCGCGCTCCATGGCAAATTTCTCGACAGGCTCATCGATATCCATGGGATAGTCCCCGGAGAAGCACGCAGTGCAATGCTGGCTACCGTTCATCTTCACGCATTGGAGCATCCCAGCGTGGGAAAGATAACTAAGTGAATCAACTTCCAGGTATTTTCGGATTTCCTCAGTTGAGCGATTGTGCGCGATGAGCTTCCGCTGATCCGGGAAGTCGATCCCAAAGTAGCACGGATGGCGAATCGGAGGGCTTGCCACCCGCAAGTGAATCTCCGTCGCACCGGCCTCACGCAATGCGCCAATTTTCAGACGTGTCGTCGTCCCACGAACCACCGAATCTTCAACAACGATCAGCCTCTTACCCGCAACCGCATCACGAATCACGTTCAGTTTCATTTTGACTGCCAGTTCGCGACCGGATTGGGTTGGCTGAATAAACGATCTGCCCGCGTAATGGCTTGTCGTAAACGCGCGACCATAAGGTATCCCACTCTCATTAGCATACCCAACCGCCGCACACTGTGCACACGTCGGAACCGGAACGACCAGGTCGGCTTCTACCGGCGACTCCTTCGCAAGCTGGCTGCCCATGGCCTGTCGCACGACATGCACATTATCACCAAACACCTTACTCGACGGATCAGCAAAATAGATCTGCTCAAAAATGCAGGCAGCACCCTGGCCGCCATTTTGACCACCAAATCGGCGACTGCTCACCCCTTCATCACTGATGGTCACAATTTCGCCAGGCTCGACATCACGAATATACTTTGCATCAATCATATCAAACGCGCACGTCTCGGACGCAACAACCGTCGCCCCTTCCCTCGTCTCGCCAAGACACAAAGGCTTGAAACCAAGGGGGTCACGAACCGCAACGACCCGATCAGGAAACAGCAACAATAACGAATAAGCACCCTGTAAATGATTCAAGACATGATTGAGCGGGTTTTTCTTCTTCTGATGCGTAGGCTTCGCCAGAAGGTGAATAATCACCTCCGTATCGCTTGTCGTCTGGAAGATATGGCCGACTTCCTCATACTTTCGTCGAAGCAAAGCGGCGTTGATCAGATTCCCATTGTGCGCGATCGCAACCTCTCCACCGGCAAATGAGAACAACAAAGGCTGAGCATTCCCCTCCGTACACGATCCCGTCGTCGAATAACGAACGTGCCCGATCGCAATTCGACCGCTAATCCGCTCCAACTTCTGCTCGTCGAAAACCTGGCTCACGAGCCCAAGACCCGCCTCACGAGCCAGATACTCTCCATTTGTAGAAACGATTCCAGCCGACTCCTGACCTCGGTGCTGCAAGGCATGGAGCCCAAGCTGCGTTAGGCGCACAGCGTCTGGATGGCCGTAAATGGCGAAGAGACCACAATAATGTCGAATGGCTGGCTTTTGCACGAAAATTGTGGATGTTGGTCGGATTCTTAGCAGCGACAAGATGTACCATATCTCAAAACCGCAAATCGGTCAAATCAACTGCCGACTATGGTCCCGAATCACGCCATCTCCCACCGGTCTCGCTTCCTTCACGCACTATAGCAGCGAACAGTCAAGTGTAGCGGCGAAATCGTTTGATTCGAGTATAGAAAGTGCATCCGAACGCTACAGTAGAATAGAGCTTGCTCTAAACAAAAAAGAAAGGCGGTGCATGGCCCATGAAAGACCACACACCGCCTTGTTGTTCACGATTTAGAAAGAGTTACCTCTTCCCAATTCGATCAGCGTCGAAGTTTCGACGCTCCGCGGTCGGGATGATTACCGACTGCGTGAGCTGCGATCCTTGACACCCTTGCGATCGATCGCCGAAATCGGATCGACACCCTGCATGTACAGGGCCATGTCGTCCATATCGACCGT
>JAJDEA010000038.1 GCA_029260035.1 Phycisphaerae bacterium | reverse complement strand
TGCACCGTTATTAATGAGCTCTACCTCCTTTCCCTGCGCCGCTACGGATTGTCCGCAATAGCAGATGACCATATTGGCCGCTACAACATATCTTGCAATCTTGTTCATTGCCGTTTCCTCCGACGGTATAAAGTGAGGCATCTTTTGTTTACCCACGGATGAGCGCCGACCTGCGTGAATGACGTTCTTTAATTCAAGAGCCGAACTCAAGCCGACCTATTTGGTCCGATGGCAACGTCAACGATTGACTTGCCAAGATTTCAATACCAACGTCCAATCAGATTAGTCCTATTGCAGAGCTTATGGTTGTTGCCCATCATGTTTAACCGACCCGTTTGAAATGAAAAAACCATTCCAGCGTAGCAGTTTCGCCGTCTGTTCCGCAAGAAGATTCTGAGAATCTCGAAGTATGTCACCAGACTCTTGCCCTTTCTTGAAATTATGCGGGAACCACGTTGGATTCCGCAGAGTTTTCTGGGTATTCTGCTAGAGAGGGCTGTTCCCAGGCGAGTTAAGCCGCTGAGTTGGCACCACATATCTCCGTTAAGGAACCAGAGCCGCGACATCGCAGCTTGTCTCCAAGCATGAGCAACAGCTCGATCTCGGCAATCGGGTTGCTGGTACGTTGTTCCACAGCACCAGCACTTTTCCTCGTCCGTCGTCACGGTTCATGTCTCCACCAGTCGCCATCATCCCTCTTTAGGAGTTGGCTCAACAGGTTCTATGGAGTGTAATCACGCGTTGTACTAACGATACAAACGTCCGAATCGATACGATTTGGGGAGTATTCTAGAGTTTAGTAGTTTCAACTCTGAGAACTAAACTGGCTTTGCGAGCCCATCGAACACCTGCAGAACACTCAAAACTCGGCTTTTTCGATCGTCTCGCCGGACTGCCCGGCGTGTATTGAAGACGTTTGGCTTACTAGCTAGACTGGCCAAAACGCCATTCCAGTGCGGCGTATCCTGCAGCCGGGCCTCGCTTGACGATGGAAACGAACCAAGAGAGCCTAATTGACGAAGCCGCTAATGGTGATCGAGATGCACTTGTGCGTTTGCTCAAACAACACACAGGGGCTGCTCGGGCCGCCATCTCCGGGAAAATTCCGAAGCGATGGCAATCGCTTCTTTCCTACGATGACATCATTCAACAAACTTATGCAGATGCAGCCGTAGGAATCGTCAATTTCAATTCACGGGATGGGGCCGCCATGGGCAAGTGGTTCGGCACTATCGCAAAGAGAAACCTCGGCAATGCAATCAAAATGCTCGAAGCCGAAAAACGTGGCGGAAATCATCGACGTATTGAGGGTGGCGGCGACGAATCGTTTGTCCACCTTTGGGAGTACATTTCCACCACGTCGGGGACCCCTAGCCGGCACGCAGCGATTCACGAAGCCAAGACGGTACTGACCAAGGCGATCGCTCAGCTCCCGGAAGACTACGCGCGCGTGGTGCAAATGCATGACCTGGAAGGCCGCAACATCAAGGAAGTTGCTGCAAGCTTGAACCGAAGCCAGGGAGCCGTGTTCATGCTGCGGGCGCGAGCGCACGAGAAATTGCATGAATTCATGGGGCGGACATCCAAGTTTTTTAGTGGTCCTGCTTGAATTCGTTGGTGTCGTTTATGGACGCCAGGAACGGTCGGTAAATTCCCATCATGAAACAAAAGCCAGATCTTAGTGGCAAATCTCCGTCAACCCCTGATGACGACGGGAGCATGATCGAAAGAGCTTTGCAACAGGAGTTCGGTGAAAACGGATCTCCACCGCCTAGTTTTCCTTTGCCGGATCAGATCGGTCCGTACAAGATCATCCGACGCATCGGCGAAGGGGGGATGGGCGTTGTCTACGAAGCCGAACAGGCAGAGCCAACGCGCCGAGTCGCTTTGAAGGTTATTCGCAGTGTCCATGCCACCGACCACGCCAGGCTTTTCAAGCGCGAGATTCAGATTCTCGCTAGGCTTCGACACGCATCCATCGCGCGCATCTATGATGCAGGCCAAACGGAAGACCAGCAATACTTCGCGATGGAGCTTATCCAAGGCGAGCCACTGCTCGATTACTGCGAGTCCGCTGAACTCTCGCTCAAGAATCGCCTAGCCTTGCTCCCGCTTGTCAGTGAGGCGGTGCAATATGCGCACCAGCGTGGCGTAATCCATCGCGATCTCAAACCAGCAAATATTCTGGTCGACGAAGGTGGTATGCCACACGTCCTTGACTTCGGCCTGGCACAGGTCATCGATCCAAACGCCCAGATCACACGTTCTTTGATGGAGGGCCGCACGTTGATCGGCACGCTGCCGTACATGAGCCCTGAGCAGATCCAAGGCGACGTCACAGGCATTGATGTGCGAACCGATGTTTACTCACTCGGTGTGATCCTCTATCAGATGATTACCCTGCAATATCCGTATGATGTTTCGGGCGGGCTGATAGCCGCACTAAAAACAATCACCGAAACAGACCCCAAGCGGCCATCCGAATTCCGTGGACATTTCGACGATGATTTGGACACTATTGCTCTCAAAGCACTCGCCAAGGAACCCGATCACCGCTATCAGTCCGTCGAGGCACTCGCGCGGGATATCGAACATTACCATTTCGGCCGACCCATTGATGCCAAACGAGACAGCACTTGGTATGTATTCACGAAATCGCTGAAACGTCATCGAGTTGCTGTTGGTGTCGCATCCATGGCAACTGTTCTACTCGTCGTGTCGCTGATTGCCATCGCGATCACTGCGCGGGAGCGCGGACAGCGGCTTGCGGAATCCCACGCGAATACGGTGGCGATCGCTCTGCAGCGTGGCAATTGGTGTGCCGTCTTATCAGCAAGCCAGGAGTCCATCAGCGCGGGATACGAAGATCCAGCTGAGCTGCACCTTGCCCGAGTTGAAGCATTCGTGGCACTAAACAACGGGCAGCAAGCGATGAAAGAGCTTGCCTCGGCTTCTAATTTGGCTACGACAAGTCAGAAGGCACGAATCCTACTGTGGAGAGGTGATCTCGGACTTCACGGGAGTCTCGACAAACCCAACGCCATCACTCTGGTTAAGCGCGCGATTGAATTGGGACTGCCGCCGGCGGATAGATCATTTGCCGAGGGTTTGATCGCAAGTACGTCGGCTGAGGCTCTGAAACGGTTTGAAGCGGCAGTTAGCGCTGATCCCTATCGCCACCGCGCTAGTATTCTGCTTGGTATCGCGTACATGACGCAAGGACAATTCAAACGAGCCGAGGAGTTCATTCGTCATACTCTGAGGATTTACCCCGACGACCTTGAAGCTAGGTTCTTTCTGGCAATCCTTCTTGTGTGCAATGGTGAGAATACCGAAGCCATCGGAATCGTTAGGAGTATGGAGCCACAGTTTGGCAAGAATGAAACGAAACAACTGTTGGTTTTTTTGGGAATTATGGGGCAGCTGATCCCGGCAGATAAGTGGAAAAATGGATCGATTCCACAGAATCCCACGATGGTCCTACTGCCGCAATTAATCCCCGTGCTTCTCTCTTTGTCGTCTTCAAGGGGAGACGTTTCGAGTGATCTGTCGGAAGGTAGTCCATTCACCGGACTTGCATTTCCACCGTGGTTTCATCGCGAGGTAATTGCTTGGGGACCAATTGGATACAACTGGTTTAAGGGAGACATTAATGCGGCACTTAAGGCCGCCTCAGACATTCCAATTGCAGTTCCGGATTTGCATATTGCCAAAGGACTTCTGCTCAAAAGCGTTGGCAGACTACGTGAGGCAGAAGCATCGTTACAGGCGGCAACTGAGTCGCCGACGCTGATAGGCCTGGACAGTTTCGCGTTGTTTGAGGCCTGTCAGATTCAGTGGCACTTGGCGCGCGAACTCCCTGAGCATCCCGATTTGGTTATGCATGATCGCGCTCTGCAGTCGCTCCAAAAATTGGCGGAGAGCGGGCACCTTGGTCCAAAATTCGCCGCGGCGGCTCTGGCAATAGCGATTGAAGCCCGAGAATTCGATACTGCACGCTGGATCGTTCAAAACTGGGAACTCGATTTCCCAGATGACGGCGACGCAAAACGGAGCGGCATTGAAGTCGAATTCCAGGCAGGCGCATATGAAGTTGCGATTCGACGAGCAGACGCTTTTCTCGCAAAGCATCCGAATGATACCAAAGTAAGGGGCTACCAAGAGTTAGCGGATTCTGAACTACGTCAGGCATGTAGAAGTTTAACATCAGCCTCGAATGTGAATGGAAATTGAACCTAGAGAACCAGCCTTGAGCAACTTGAAGACCGACGTTGAATACACGCCCAAGAAACCGCAACACTTTCTTGGTCGCGTTGTCAGGCGCATTTATGGACTATTTGGCGTCCGCCTTTTCCAGCTCCGTCAATCGTTTCTCAAGACTCGAAATCCGATCATTCTGCCTCTCACTCAATCTCTTCTGCTCCAACACCGTCTCATGCAGACCCTGAATGGCCGCTAACGCCACACCATCGGCATCGATCGCCGTGATATGCCTGTCATCCGCACCCACACCAAACGCCGCGTAGAAATCTTGCGCCATCGGCCCCAAATGCTTTATCCCTGAACGTTCGCTCTTGTAGTTCCATCGTGCGATGGGAAGCCGAATCAGACTTTTTAGAATTTCTCGTGGATTCACAACTTGGATGTTTTCCTTCGCGTTGCGATCACTCAACGAGGACCAGGAGCCACTTCCCGCAGTAAGTTGCACTCCAGTTGTAGACGAGTCATTTGTGAAGAACCGAAATCCTCCTTGCGCGCGAACCGTCCATTGATCATTGGCCGAAGAAGAGATGCTAGCCCCTTCCGAATCACCCCATACAAACGAACCTTTATGGGTAGCTTGGGCAGTCCTGCCCGCGGCAAAACTGTAAATGCCGGACGCCGTGTTGTCCTCGCCACCCGGAACCGTGGCCGACTGGCCACTTGCGCTGTTTTGCTTTCCGCCGCCAACCGTTGTGTAGCTGGCTCCAGTTGCGATGTTCCCATCGCCGCCCGCAACAGTGGCGTGAGAACTACTTGCTGTATTACTCGTTCCTCCTCCAACACTACTCCGATCGCCCGTGGCCTGATTGGCAATCCCACCACCAACCGAACCGTAAACGCCTGCCGTATTATTTTGGCCACCCGCGATCGTTCCAAAGTTTCCGGTGATCGTGTTTACGGCACCGCTTGTGCCGCCCCCACCAATCGATGCGCCTACAACGCTGGCGCTCGCACTATTGCTCTGGTATCCACCGATGATATTGGGGCTGGTGACATTGGGATCGAGCAGAAGCACTCTTAAATCATTAACGACGATTTCAAGGGAATTGTTGTCTGTCGTGCCCAGAACATCCATTCCGGGTGTTGTACCGCTGTTGCCATCGAGTTGCCAGACATTGTTGTTGGTGGCGATCTCGCTGGCGTGCATGCCATCCACCGTATCGGCGTCCAAGCCTGAGCCGATTCCCTGAGGAGTGATCTTGCTTTGCGAAACAGACACGATTTTGGCATTGGTCACACTGCCATCAACAAGCATATCTTCGACAATCGAATCCATTTCGTTTTGCATCACATATTGTGGATGATCGTCGTCGGTCAAGCCTTGCAGTTGTCCATGATCTGACGTGCCTGACTCGCCTATGACGCTTTCTAGGAACGCGGGATCGTTTTTCAGGGCATCTGCGATTTCCTCTGGGTTATCGATCGGAGGCCCCGGATCCCCTTTTTCTCCTTTCTCGCCTTGTATTCCTTGTGATCCCGGTTCGCCTCGAGGTCCTCGATCGCCCTGCTCCCCTTGTTCTCCCTGTGGTCCTTCCGCGAAACTGAAATCAGAGTCTTCCTTCAGTGCGTCAACGATCTCATCAACGGAACTGATGCAGCTTGTCTGGCGATTGAGATCGATCTTTCCGTTTTCGATCACCTCGCAGTCTTGAGGTGGTGGGAAATCACATCGCGCGCTAAGTAGCACAAAAAATGCAAACGTCGACAGAACGGACAGTCTTGAGTGGAATGGACGGCGTGTGAACATGACAATTTCTCCTTTGCGGGTTCTCCAGAAACGCAACGATTCGCAAAGGGACTTTTCTGGCAGGCCTTGGAAATATGTGCAGCGATGTGCTGGTGTGAAGGTGGCCAGATGAGTCCCAGCTAGCCAACCCGCCAAAGGTAAGCGTCACCGAGTGTCCCACCTGGCCACGGCCGTGGCGCTGGAAAAACTCGGTGTGCGCGCATAGAAAAAGCGACGCGTTATGGAAACCTTGGCGGGTTGGCATTTTCAATTCTCGATAGGAATATACAGGATTTTCGATTTGGTGTCAAGGGTTTTGATCAGAACCGAGAGCGGTTCCCGGGAAGTCAGTGGGTTGATGTCAATGTGGGTCAGCTTGTCATTTGACCGAGGGGCGGGCCTTGAATTAGTTGGCGTCAACCTCTTTCAAAGTGCAACGCCTACCGTGGATGCGTTCTAGCAAGATTTGGCGGGTTGGCTAGCTGGATCCAATAAATTCGTCTTTTTCTTGTGAAAGCTTCGCATTTTTCGTGTCACATTCTCGACACTCACTGAATTACCTCGATACGAAAACAGAGTCAAGAGAAATCTGTGAGAATCAGATTGTTTTGACAGAGTATTGACATGTTGGGTAGTAAAATGCCTTACCCCGATTCTTCGTTGAATTTGGAAAATCTCAGTCTTGAGTTCACTGTCGCAAAGCTTGGGCGAGGATGTGGATGTGGTGGAGTTCATCGGGTGGTGCAACCAAAGACTATGAGTCTCACAAAGTTTCATTACTTGCGTGGCAATTGAAATCCGGCTGATGCGTGTTATTGGCGCGCTTTTACTTAAAAATGTGCATCTTTCTCTTGGAAAAAAGCGGCCGGCACTGAATTGAACGCTTGGATCGGACAACTCGCAAAGCTCAAGTCTAACCGAAGCCAAATAGAGTTGGTTTTCAAAAACAAGGATAAATCGTGCTACCAAACGCAAGCGGTGGATGTCAATACCAACGTAGAGTCACTCATGATGCCGATGGTCATCCCAGACTGTCCCTGCCTGTGACTATAAGATTTCTTGGAAACGATTTGAAGTTGTCCTTGAGAAACGGTCTTGTATGTGCTATCACATTTAGGCACGGAACTCGTGCGAAATCGGCTGGCAGGTGCGGAGTCTATGGAGACGAATCGATTAGCGAGAATAAGCCCGTCGCTCGGTCTGCCGCGCCAATTGCTAATAACTGAAGCCGCATCGATTAGTCTAAATAATTGGCTTGGGGCTTGGGGTAATGACATCGAGAATCAAGAAAGCCATCGCGCCGACCGCATCCGTTCTAAGTACCAGCTTCGAAAAACACTATGCAAAACTCGTCCACGAGCAATGGTCCCAAATTGACGACCCCCAAGAGGTGGCGAAAAAGTGAAATGGATTCGAGCGTTCTACGAACGTTGTTTGACTTTCGGGGCGTGGGTGGGTGCTGTCTACGTTCGGTTCTCGGATTTCCCGGAGAAGCTCTCGGAAATGCAGGCGGTGCTACGCGCGACCGATATTGCATCCTCGACAAACGGAGGAAGCTACGTTGCTGAGAATACTCGAAAGCCCGTCCTGTCGTGACTACAAATCTTAACCGGAACCAGTGGCTGAGTCGTTCGAGATGACGGCTTCGTCGCTTTCGCGTCGTTTCAAACGGGCCAGCGCCAAGAATCTTGCCGAGCTCACCGAGCGAGGCTTTTCAGGCTACGAACTCGTCGCACTGTCCTTGGACGGCAAGACATTTGGTTATGATCAAATGGTGATTGATTTGGGCGTGACGATTTCCAGGTATAAAGTGGTATCGGGTTTTGTGTAAACCGCAACGGAGAACGAGCGAACTTGCTCGGCAGAAGTCTCAACGTACGTATGATCAGCCAAATTATGCCAATCGAAAGGCATCGTTGTCGAAAATCGTTCGGAGTAGAACTTGTTGAACATCTCGGCAGTGGGAAGCCTAGACGTGGGGTTCGAGGAGACGCTTACGCTTAATCGAATGGGTCTATTCGAGGAGTTGGGTCGATCGTTCAAGACAATTAACAGCATTGAAAACCTGAATTTTCTGATGGCTCAACGGACGGACAAGGTAGACTACTGGAAGAATGCAGATCAGAAGCACCGTTGGCTAGCTACGGCGCATTTGGACATCGAGCCACCGCAACACAAAGTGTCGAGCTTTAAACAACTGGTCCACTTGCGCAGAGGGCTGCAAGCGAATTCGAAAGGCTGCCTCGAACAAATGGCGTAAACCCATGAAGATGTCCGCATTTACAACTAAGCTTGTCATTGATGCCGCTTTTGTTGTCATAGGTTAGATTAGCAACTTTAGAGTGGAATTCTTGGAGAACTTGCGTTTCACCCTTATAATTCGACGAGATATGCGGTAGGATTCGTTGAGTCACTTAGAGGGCGGCAAGTGCTATGCAGGTGGTCACGCCTACCCAAGCGGAATTCGAAACTGCTTGGATTGAAGCGCAGATTCAATGGTGAACAAGAACGAAACCGACCAACTGATTGAAAAAGCTATTGAGGCGCGGCAACATGGATATGCTCCGTATTCTCGCTTCCTGGTCGGCGCCGCTGTCCTAACGGACAGAGGTATCTTCACAGGATGCAATGTCGAAACCTTTTCATCAAGCGGTACGCTATGTGCTGAAAGGGTTGCGCTTTTTAAGGCGGTGTCAGAGGGAGCACGCCACTTGATCTCTATTGCCATAGTTGCTGATACAACTGTCCCATGTCCACCATGTGGATTCTGTAGACAGGTGATGGCCGAATTCGGAAGGTCCTGCACGGTGGCAATGTCGAACCTAGCCGGTGAACGAAAGACAATGTCTCTCCGCGAACTTCTACCTGATCCTTTCATTTCAACGACACTCAGGACTAGCCACGACAGAGAATGCACCGATCTCTGCTAGGCTCTGTCAGAAAACTCCATTGGTCAATCAGACTCAGGTAGGGTTGAAGGAATGCCGTCTTGTTAATGCCGCTGAAATCCTGTAACCGTCCGGTGAAGCACAGTGCTAACCACTAAGACATTCTGGACTTTCGTGCGCGAGTTCTCGCCACCATCTACGGCGACGACTCCGATTCAAGCTCGGCCTTGTTGGACTTACGTCCTATCGACTCTGCTTGGAAGTTGCCGAGTGAGCATTGTCCGTCATTATTGAGCCATGACTTCCACGGTTCGAAATCGGCGAAGCTACGATCATAGCCTGGCCCTTTGACGCCTTCCGTGCATTTGAACAGCCTCTCGTCGCATTAATTCCTGGGGTTTTGAGTGCTTGCCCGCAACGTAGGCGCTCACAAGCTTACGCGTCTTATAGAGACGTACCCGATCCGAAAATTGCATCTGAGAAGCCGCAAACGAAGCAACCGGATTCACTCCAGCATTCGCCCAACCTGTGAATTCTTCGCAAAAGACACTGAGTTGACATTTTTTCGCGAATTCGACCAAAATCGGGTGCAGTTTGCGCTTGAGTTGGATTCGTAAGTCTTTGAAACAACGGGAGTTATGAAAATGGGCGATACAGGACTTGAACCTGTGACCTCCTGCGTGTCGAGCAGTAGCTCAAGTCCAAAAACCTGCCCTATGACTTCGAGAATGCGGTTTCCGGGGTGAAGCTGGGGTATTTCTCAACGTATTACACTGGCGCTACGTTGGCGCTACACTGGCGCTTCGTACGATTTACATACTGGAAGACACCAAGTTGACACCAAGAGCGGTTGCAAGTCGCTGACGTGGAGCCAGAATAATGGCAATAGGCTCTGGTCAATATCGATTTAGGCATCGAACCAATTCTCGGACACTTTTCCTCGAAGCGGAAAAGTGAGCCTCCGTATTCTCGCCGACGCACTATTGACAAGAAAACACAAACAAGCCGCAAGAATGATGCGCAAGTTTCGCAGCGAATCGCACACTGTAGGGCGTCGGCTTTCCGCGTGTGCAGTTTATTGGAAACCGTCATACTCGGATGAAGCGGACACTATCACTTTTGCCGGCGTTGGCCGACGAATCTACTGACTGCTTGGCATGTCCGGCGTCCGTGAACGGGAGGCTCATTTCATGGCCCTGCGTAGGGTCATGGCTAGAGCGGTTTCAATCAACATGTAGCGAGTATCCTGCGTGTTTGAAGCAGTTGATGGCGTTGCTCGTGGTCACCGCAT
>JAJDEA010000037.1 GCA_029260035.1 Phycisphaerae bacterium | reverse complement strand
TGGGAGCTTGCTCGATTGGTGCCATGGTTTCCGTTTGTGTTCTTGATACAGACGCCGAAGCTCCACCTGCGCCTCGGCTGGAAGCTGTCGCAGGCAGCAATCCGCCAGTGATTCGAATCGATGGTTACCTAAGAGCCATAGAAGTATGCTCAGCAAACACCGGCACGGTCTTGTGGGCCGTTTCCCCATTCACGCCTGGGTATTACGACAGCATCACATTTGGCTCTGTTCCAACGGGCTTTACAAATTCCTTGGAGACTTCTCTCCTATCAACAGGTGGAAAACCTATAAATTGCTCCCGCTCGGTTGCAGATCTACCAGAAAACAGTTTCGTCATTACTGCATATGACCCTTTCGGCAATAACCGGACCATCGGAGATCCATATTGCTTGGACACGGAGGGTGCAGTTATTGCATGCGACCAATAGAAGGTTGAGCCTGCAGTCATGGCTTGACGAACCATTGAAATTGTCGAATGCCCCGCACCAGCTGCTTGGCACCATGCCCGCCACGGCGGCACTAACACCAACGATGCGAAAGACAATCGCAGAATCTCAACCTATCATTTGAAATGTAATGGGCACTAGTAGGAACGAAGTACGCCAATTACAACTCCTTGAATTTCGACATTACGCGTATAAATAGGCTTGTATTTGGAGTTCGCCGGCTGAAGCCGAACGCGGTTTTTCTCCTTATAAAATTTCTTGAGCGTAGCCTCTTCGCCATCAATGAGCGCAACAACGGTTTCGCCATTTCGCGCACTGGACCGTTTCTCGAAGACCACCATATCACCTTCTCGGATATGTTCTTCGATCATGCTGTCCCCAACGACGGTGAGCACGCCAACCGGATATCGACTGGTGAAGATATCCTCAAGGTCGATCGTCTCGGCAGATTCTACGCCTTCAATGGGATAGCCCGCGGCAATCCGCCCGACCAACGGCAACAACGTCGGCCTTTCGTCAGGCAGCTGGGCTGAATTCGTCAGTTCCAAAGAGCGAGCCTTGTTCGAGCGACGGGTTAGGTGGCGTTTTTCTAGCAGCGCCTCGACGTGTTCGAACACCGTGATTTTGCTGACGCCGAGTTCGTCCGCAATTTCCTGCAATGTCGGGGAATAACCCAGACTCCGCCGGGAATCTCGAATCATCGTCAGGATTTCCATTTGCCTTGGCGTGATACAGTGTGCCTCCTCGGTCTCTTTTCGACGCTTTCGAGGCATGATGAGTCTCCATTAATTGTGACGCAGCTGTCGCACCTCGCAATACGGGAGGCAAGAGCCCCAGGTTCGCGAGTACACGAATCAAATCGCCGCTTCGATTGGTTCGACGATCCTCTTTGAACACTTTGGCCAGCCGAGACCACCACGCCGTAATCCCAACGGGAACCGTCGCAGGCGGGGCTGGCTGAGCCGGGATCGGCACTTTGTGCAACTTGGCGACCCCATTTCTCGCAAAAGAGTTCGGTCCCGAGAGCCACGCGGTCCGGTAGTCACCCCCGGGACCGAAAACACACAGCGGTAGATGGGCGTCGCTTTCCGAAGGAGATCGGCTTCCGCGTCCCTGAAAGAGCTTCCTTGCCCGACTAGCAGAGTTTTTAACAATCCGTGTCATATGTTAGTTACCTGTTCGGATATAGTATACCCTAACAATGACCAAACGTCAAGCATTTTCCAAAAAAAAATTGTCGGCCTTGAGATATACAGATGCGTCAAGCCTCAAAGCATCGGCATGTTGTTCCTCGTTTTTGTGGCATCAAACTTGACCTATGGGACGATTTCTCGACCATTGCAATTATGCCATTCGAGCCCTTTACATGGTCTAAGGGCTACCCGTACTTGGCGGCGAGACTACCTAAATGGCGGTGGAAATCGGCGCATGGGCGATGGCTCGTGCCACTCCCCTTCCGAGAGCAGCAAGAGCCGAGTTGCGCATAATTCGGGTTTTGCGCGGCTAGCCTTCGGCCGCGCCGACTGCCTTCTTGCGCCTCATCGAGGCGGTTTCTTGTTCGCTGGCTTCCTGACGGAACAAGCCTTCGACCCATTCTAAGTCGTCGGCCATGACCGTCACGTTTTCATCCTCGTCGATCCCTTGTCGCTTGCGAGCGCGACGGGCGGCGTTCCGCAAAAGTATCTTGCAACGACGCAACGAGCCGTGACCAAGCTGGTTCGCAACGCCCTGCATGTAGCGAGCAGCATCCGGGCTTAGCTTAATCGGTGTCACCTGATAAAGCTTGCGAATGTCCTCAACGGAGAACAACGGCTTTCCACCCGAGTACACGTCCTTCCCCTGACTTAGGTGATGCACGATGTCGAATCGGCTGTATAGCTGTCCGTGATCGGCATCGACCGTCTTCATAATCCGATCGTGCAGGTCTTTCGTGGAAATAAGCAGAATCGGACAACCCGTCGTATCCTGAATGTCACGCAACAACTCAAGGGCAGGATCGCCAAGTTTTTGAGCCTCGTCGAGAATGATAAGCCGTGCGCTGTTTCGCAGCGTCTCGATGACGCGTTCGAGCCTTGCTGGATGGTTGCGTGCCAGTGCGCCGGTCCCCTTGCGAACGTGCAGGTATTCGGCAATGGCAGCGATAAAGCCGCGTGGATGATTCCGTCCGTAGGCGATGCGAAGATAAATCGATCCCGGCGTCGTCTCGTGAATCGCCTGAGCGCATCGTGACTTGCCGATGCCGGTTGGACCCAGCACAAGCCCCATCGTGCCGTTCTCCCGAACAAGCCGCGCTGCACCGATCATCGCCTTGGCTACCTTGGTGGACACAAACTTGTCAGTCAGCGCAGACGCCTTGGCTCGCGCGTGCTGCTCGATCCACATATTCATCTTGCGTACATGCGTGTCGGTGTTGGAGCGGTAGTCGTATTTGAGAAGGTCCGCAATCGTGGTTGCCTTGGGCGATCCCAACTGCTTGCCCACGTCGGCGGGTGTAAGGTCGTTGCGTATTATGTAATTGCGGAAGTTGTCAATCGCCTGTCGTCGCTGCGAGTCCGACAGAGCGCCTTCGTTGGGAAGCGTCCATGCTACCATGAGTATTCGATCCCGATCCCTCAGAATGTCGCCGATGTCCCCTATGTCGCTCACAACAGGCTCTCAAAGTCGTCGTCAGCGTCGTCCGATCCATCGTCAAACGTGTCCACGTCGTTACCCTCAGCCGAATCGTTGAACAGACAATCCATGTCATCATCGATGTCCGGCTCCGTTTTCACTTCGTCGTCAAACAGGTCATCCAGTTCGCTCGGATCGCGCGGCGTGTACTCCGGTTCGACAGGCAATCGAAGCACGTTCGAGACGCCCTCGAAGCTGGTTTGAACCGGCACGATTGACGGGGAATGATCCGCCGAATCGGTTCCCGTGCGGCGCAGTTCCTCGGCCACGGCTAGCCCGCTTTCGCTCATGCGCTGCTCGGCGGTTATGGTGCGTTTCGCCGACGATCGTTCCGCCTGACGCATCACCTTGCGTTCTCGAAGCTGCTCGGCAATGGCTTCGCGGGCATCGTCAACGCAAGTGTTCGGCGCAATCTTTCGGTTGGCCATAAGGCGACCGATCGGCCTACGCTTGTCGCGGTTGGCCGTGAACGCCCAGCAATGCGATATGTCATCCGGGTTGAGTACGATCAACACGTCGCGTCCCATGAGTCCCTTGAGCGACGGGGAACCCTTGCCGTAGCCGATCGGCGCCGAGCCGACTTGCAGACGGATTCCGTTCGGTCCAACGCGATAGGTGCCGCGCGTTTCCATTAAGGCAAGTAGATCGTCATCGACCGCGCGTCGTAGCGACTTCGCTGTTTGCCAGACGGCCATCGGCGTCATGCCACCCAGTCCGCCATGCTTCGATCGATTGTAGGTGTCCAGCCATTCCCCAACGCGCTCCCGCGCTTCGCTAATCGACTTCACCGCCGTCTGATCGACCAGCTTGAGCATGGCGACCTTGCGCCAATCGTTGCCGTGTAGTTTCTTGAGGCGCTTCACCTGATCGCTACTGTAGCCGCGCTTGATATCAACAAGGCATTCCGGCCTGTTGACGGCGTTGTTGCCGCAGTATGTGCTGTAGGTCTTGCCGTGCTGTCCCTCGAACCGACCGAAGAAACGCTCAAGCGTTGCCTTGGACCACGGTGCATACGGAATCGCGTAGATCAACTTGATATCAAGCTCGCCGCAGATACCCAACCAACGCGAATCGACGCCTGTTTCGTCGGGCGTGTTGCGCTGGATGATGCGTTGCCAGTCCGGGCCAAGCTCACGACGCAATCGAATGCGTTGGTCCTTCGTTACACCCGTGATCGGCTTGGCGCAGTAGTCCTTGCCGTTGTCAATCCGCATCGAAACGGGAACCGCCCATTCCATGAACGCCATGCGCATCGATGCGATGATCGCGTCCATGTGCGGAACCGGGCCGAAGTGCCAGCCAACGATCGCCCGGCTTCGGCAATCCTGCACGGCGGTCAGCCACGGCCTGATCTGCTTGTTCTTGTAGGTCACCCAAAAGTCGGCCTGATGATGATCGCAGACGAACAGGTCACCCGGCTGGATCGCCTCGTAGTCCTGCTCAAGGTAGGACATATAACGCCGACACCAGCGATCCTTGCCGTAGCGAAGCAGGAACGTCAGTGACTTGTCGTCATACTCGCGAAGCCAACGCGTCGTCGCTGCGTAGCTACTCGGCCAACGCCAGCCGTTCTTACGCGACGCGCTCAACGTCTCATTGTGGCACGACTGGGCGGATAGTTTGTTTTCCATGCGGTATAGCGAATAGAACCAGTCGATTGCCTCCTGATCGCGACCATCCCCCCCACCGTCGCCGTCACCAAACGACGGAACCGTGCGACCGTCGAGTAGCCCTTCGATGCCCTGAGTTTTGATCTCGCCGTACCAGCGTTGCATCGATCGGACGGATACATTGAATTCGCTCGGCTCTTTCTGACGGGCTTCCGCCACGACAAGGTGTGCCAGTTCGGCTTCGCGTTTACTTGGCGACTGATCGCACAGGTTGCGCCAGCGATCTACCCAGTAGCGGCGACGATAAGCCCTATCGACTGTGTGCGCCGGGTACTTGGCAAGCAGTCCGGGCCGATCGCGATCGCCTCTGTTGTCCAGTCGAGGATCAATAGCACGCAACACCCACCATACTTCTTTGCCCTTGCCCGATGGCGGCGAATCCTTGATCGCCAGCGAGCGTCGATGTTGCTGACGCGCCGACTCGTGCTCCAGTTCAGCGCGACGACGCCACGAACGCGGCGACTCGCCCGCAATGGACGCGGCCTGTTCAGCCGTCAGCCATTGTGCCGGATCGGGCGATTCGTCGTGTTGTCGCGCCGCTAATGCCATCGATGATTTTGCCTATCGAACTATCTGCGGAATCTGAGTCAATTCGTCGTCTGTCATCGGCGAAAGTCCTTCGTCCCGGAGCGAGAGATTCACAAACGCATCACACGTTGTGCCTTTGGCGTGGCGTTCATCTGCCTTGAACTCGCTGACCGCCTTGTCGATGACGCGGCGGCGTGAGGTGTCTTGGCGATCCGGTGCCGTCGTCTGCCCCTGTCGTGGAAGCATCGCCAGCCGCGAGTCTAAAATATACGCGGCCTCCGTCTCGTCACGCGCTGCCATGTCACGGAAGATTTTGAAGTCTTGCTCTTGGGTTGGATCGAGAACGCCTCGGTTAATGTAGGGCTGCAAGAATCGGTCTAGCTTGTTGTCGTCGATTTGCTTTTGCAGCGTCGCCAACGTCGCGCTATCCGAATTCGCGGTCTCTTCGGTATCCGATTCGCCGTCGCTGTTCTTAGCGGAACCCTTGATCGCTTCGAGCACCTGTTGAAGCACAGCAACTACGTTTCTCGGGTTCTCGATCGTAAGCCCCAGTTCGGTTGTAATTTGCCCGAGCAGCATCATCGGCGACTCTCCGCCGCTTTCGCCAGGTGTATCAGCAAGCAACAGGCGGTCACTGTTGGCGGATGCTGAATCCGAACCGCCATCGGCATCGCCTGAGACAAGCTGCTTCACCTTCTCCAAAATAGCCAAGAGCAATTCATTCGGTGACATATTTCCGGCATCAATACCCAATGCCCCAGATAGCTGCCCCATTATAATGCCGGGTTCTACGGCTTCCTTGCGGTCCTGCGGTTGATCCGCCATCGTCAAAACCTCCTTATTTTCCGGGCGATTGGATGCGGCCAGACGATCCATGCCGTCAATGGCCGGTACGTTGGTAAGAGCCGCCGAGTGCAGCGCGACGGCACGATTATCCGATTTACGAACCAGCACCACGGGCGACAGATAGCGGTATTCGTCGCGTTGGATGGACTGCCTTGCTGCATCGTTCCAGCGAACAAGCCCCAACAATCCTTGCGTGTCATCAAACCAGATTTTTTCGACCCAGCCAGCCGCGATCGCTCGACCATCCGGGGCGGAAAACTCCCCGCCAAGGCTCTGGTGTTCGTAGTCGATAACGAGCGGTGTCGCGTGTTTGGCATAGGCGGCGATGATGAGCGACGCGGCCTCTCGATCGAGCAAAAACACGCCTTTTCGGCTTTGCACCTCGCCAGCCGGAGCAATGCGAATCGTCTTCAACCCGTCGCCGATTTGTGCGTTATCCGCACACGCGATACTTGCGAGCGGCCTGTCCATGAATGTCGTATGCAAGGCGTTTTCTCCGTAATTGCCGATCCAAACCGTCGGCCCCATGGCAGTAGCACCGACGGTCGGATCGACTTGAAAGGATTCACTTGCGTGAACCAGTATTCTTACGTCTTCGACGTCCAATCTCTCGCCAGCCAAACAGCAACCAATCCAGCTTGCGTCGCAAGACGATTGACAAGGCGATCAGGTGACCAATGTTTGGCAGTCTGATACCTGTTTCCCAAAGGGCTATCGTGCCTTTTTTGACGCCAACCAGCTTGGCCAGGTCAACCTGTCGCCATGCACGCGACCGGCGAACCGTGGCGATTCGTTGACCGACTGCATTGCGGTCAACGAGCGGTATTTCGACGCTGCGGATTCGTCTAAATCTGGGAGCCATTGGCAATCAACTTGTCGTCTTTCGGGATAATGAGCAGTTCGTGCTCCTTCCTGTCGTACCAGATTTCGCAGTTCATCCGACCGATCGATTTTTGTGCCCTGCGCCGCCATTCCATGTACCATGCGTCGCCGACGCCCTCGACGACGACAGTTTTTCCCGCCCTGATCGCTCGATTCGCTGCCGCCCAGTCGAAAACTTCGATCGGACCGAACCGTTCAAACCAGTCAATCGAACGGGTACTAACAACCCGGTGAGACACCCCACCGATCGGGCTGTGCTGTTTTTTGGCTGTTTCGGGCATTTTTTGGGTCTCCGTTCCAAGGCTATCTCTCGCGGAATTAAAAATAGCATATATGCTTGACATAGCATTGTCAAGACGTTATGGTATTTTTTTTACCTGCTTCTCACTTTGCTTTTCATAGTATAGAATTGGAGGAAGTGCTGATATGACCGAAACTTGTTGTGAGGAATCACGGATGGCCAAACTGTCAAAAAGCTTGCTCTTAAATAGCGAATTGGGTGATCTCCTAGAGGCATACCAAAAAAAGACTGGGGCTAACTTCACGAGAGCTGTCACAGCAGCAATAGTCCAGTTTTTGTTTGACTCACCTGAAGGCCCAGACCAACTATGGATGCAGTACGCCGTTGGCATCGAAAACGGTGAAATTGACGTTGGCAAAATGCCCGAGCAACGCACATATGATGTCACAGCGGAAGCAAAGGGAACGGTGCGAAGACCTCCCACAAGGGTGTTGATCGGACAAATACCAATCCCTAAAGACTTTCGCGACCGCTACAATCAGTGGAAGGAATTTGAAGGGGCTGATGGCGATAGCGACATCGAGAAGATTCTCAATCGATGGGCCGAATTGCAGAGACGTTAACCTATGGTTGGTTAGCAGGTCAATTGTCATTCAACAGTGAAAGGACTCACGACATGCCACTGACAGCAAATCGCCAGGTCGATCGATACTTGGTCGTTCCTGAAAAACTCCCCTAGGCGGCGACAGAATGAATGAGTCGGCTGGACTGGCTTGCTGCAAGTAGTTTTTCGAGCCACCGGATCAGCGCAAGACCAAACCGACCAGCCTTGTTGCGGAGCAACCCCAGTAACTTCCGCAAGTTCGACCCGGCGGCGGCC
>JAJDEA010000036.1 GCA_029260035.1 Phycisphaerae bacterium | reverse complement strand
ATCGACGCGGAATGGCCGCCATACCTCGCCATTCTTCAGCGAGTGGCCGCACGAACAAAACGCAAGTTGACGGTCGTGCCGTATCGCCAGGTGCTCTTGCAACAGCGCGCGACAGTTATCGTCTCAAAGACGCAAAACGCCGTCGGCAACCAAGCCGCTCAAGTAACCGACCTCAATCGTCGAAATAAGAAAGGGAAAATCCACTGCACCGAGCCACCGCCGTTCGTGCATTCAACCACAAACTAGCGCTACGTTTTTCGACCGCCGATCGCTACGTTTTCCGACCGCCGTTTACAGACTGCACTGATATCATGCAAGCAGCGATTTCGCGATTCTCAAAGTTGTTGGAATCGAACGATGAAGCCGTTCCGAGAATCATGCCGAAGACTTAATAAAGGGAACTTGTCGTACCTCGCTCAAGTTAACGCAACGTTTCAGCATAATTAAATGTCAAAAGTAGTTTTGTAGATGGCTGTTGCGCATTAAAGCGTTTTGGCACATTGCAAATGAGTGTAATTCAAAGGGGGCTAATCATGGGCGGAGCAATCAGCGTCTTCATCGCATCTCTCGCCGCGGCAGCATTTCTCGTCAACGGAAACCTCGCCGTTGGCATTTTATCGATTGTGATCGCAGTTATTTGCCTCTGGTCGTCGTGCCATATGAATTACTTTGCTCGCATGCTTGCGCGAAATCGCCTCTTTGTTGAGGCACTATCGCAAGGCCGCATTGAAACAGGTACGCCAGAAGCGGAACAATATTGGAAAAAAATGCCTATCACAATTGAAATACGTGACATTCAGGATGTGCCAAATTGGATCGCGTGTTTCAACATGCTTGCAACAATGTTTGCGCTGGCACTACTAATCTGGGCAGGAATCGCCACCATAGTCTAACCATATCGTTCTCGGGCGAGTCGTAGGAATCTCACCCCGGCTCGACATTTCTAAACTTCTCGAAACCGATACAAAGCGGTTGATCTTGGCCAATGGCAGCACAACACGAGTTCACGATCCGAATTGGGCAAGGCGACCTGGTTTCGCACACAGGGCAGATGTTGAAATCAACTTGTGTCGGCCCAACTCCGATCGACGAACTAGATGATCAGCAATTGATCAGACTAGTTAAGCAGACTGATATTTCTTCGTGGCAATCTGAACTGAACCAACGACGATCATTGCTGCAACATCGCGATCAGGTTTGTAGAAGTGCCGAGGCAAATTGTGGCAAAATCGATCGCAAACTGTACTGGCTCTCGTTGTGGCTCAAACTGCCAGATTTTCCGAAAAGAATTCGGTCGACTACCAAGCTCGCACCGTGTGGAAATGTTGGTCTGATGATTGTCGTTGCCACATTATCTTGGGGACTCTCAACGTTGTTTGGGCTTATGGGCGAACTTCAAGGATGGTGCCTATTCGTGGCTGGCCTTTGGGGAGCATCTATTGGTGCATTTCTGACATCAGTCGCTTGCTACGTACCTAGCGAAGAAACAATCGCAAAGTGGGAGACAGCTACCCAGGAAGCGTTAGATTATTACACCGAAGAACTTCGAACCGCGAAGGTTCAATTGAGGGTTATAAATCGACAAAAACGCGAAGCCGATGAGTCATGTCGCGTGGCGGAGAAAACTCTGCAACGAATAATTAAGGCATTTCGCTCTCGCATGGGGCGACTTCTAAGGGCCGATTGGCGTGCCCTACGCGGAATTGAATTTGAACAATTCCTCGCCGATTTATTTCGCGAAACAGGTTACGTCGTTGAAACGACCAAGGCATCCGGTGACCAAGGTGTCGATTTGGTTGTCTCGCGCAATGGTTACCGTATCGCGATTCAAGCAAAAGGATGGGAAGGAAAAGTGGGAAACAAGGCTGTTCAAGAGGCGTACACCGGAATGAAGCTATATAATTGCAACCAATGCGCCGTAATAACGAATAGCGATTTCACACGTTCAGCGGTCGAAGCGGCTCAGGGCACTGGGTGTATTCTAATACGCGGTCGAAATCTGTCGGACTTGCTGGAAGGCAGAATTTCGATTGAATCGCGCATGGGGAATCAGGCAAACCGCAAACAGTTCGCGGTCGCGGCATAGACAACCTGAGGTGGCTCCGAATTGACGGACACTCCAAGTGCTTAGTTTAGACCGTTAAACTAACTGCAAAGGAGTGCAAAGATGACTCGGAAGTCAACCCGCAAAAAGCGTCCCTCGGGGCGGCGGACGTATAGTGATGAACTGAAGGCCGAAGCCGTGCAGATGATGCTCGACGGCCATAGCGCCCAATCGGTCGTTGACAACCTGGGGCTTTCCAGCACCAATCTGCTCTACCGCTGGAAAGACAAACTGCTGCAGCAAAGCGGACCGGCCGCCAGCACGCTGGACGCGCGCGTGCGGCAGTTGGAAGACGAGCTGCGGCGCGTCGAGCGGGAGCGCGACATCTTAAAAAAAGTTGCGCCAGGCAAAGTCTGGGAAAGGGGAATGCATCATGACATGATGAGCTGAAACCTTTCGTTGGAACCCAGTGAGATAATCTCACCCGGCAAAGCGTAACCAGCAGCCGGAAGCGAGTCTTGCGTGGTGTTCGGGCAACCGGCACGACGAAGCGTAGACAGCGAGTCCAGAAGCCATGCTATCGAGCCTCGAAAGAGGAATTCACGTTGGAGCTTTCGTTTTCTTTTTAGCGGGAGCCGTGCGACGGCCGCGTTTTGGTTAGCGGCCTGTTGTCCGACCGGGGTCGAAGACCATGAGCAGATGGATATTGGGGTTCTACAGAAACTTGGGAGGACCTGTTTTTTCCAAGTGCAAGTTACGGCAGAGAGACCGGATGACCAACTCTCGGTCCGTCGTATGGCACGCGGTGGATACGGAAGATACGAAACGAACCGCCTGCACAGGTGGTATT